>JAKSRP010000002.1 GCA_024403555.1 Lachnospiraceae bacterium
ATTACAGATTGGTCCGACCGGAAGACCTTTGTTTCTATAAGTATTATAAGGAGATTCCACTTTTGTATCTTTATAGCTGACTGTCGTCTTATCATACATACCATCAGTAATTGGATAAAGCGCAGATGGACATACCTCTAAGCGCATTCCTTTCTGCAAACGGTTTTCAATGACACCTGCGACAGTTGCTCGTTCCGACTCAACCGCTGTTTCCTTTTCAATGATCGCAGCTTCATTGACAATTTCATCCATCGTTTTATCCGTTTTGCTCATATCCACTGCCTGAAAATGACTTTCAAAGCCCTGAAGCATCACGGTTACAACTTCCTGTGGAGATGCGTCTTTAAAAACATTATAGGTATCTGGGTAGAGATATCCCTGAAGAATGTATTTTTTGTCTTTGTTTTCTTCAATCTGTGTAAGCCAGTCAAAGTCATATCCTTCCTTTGTGCTTACCGCACTTAAGAATTCTTCTTTTGTAAATAATTCTTTTTCTTCACAAAGTGCACCGATTTGTTCTGCTGAATATCCTTCTGGGATGGTGATGTTGATGGTAACATTTGCTCCCTTGCCAGACACCATTAAGTCAAATATTTCCGTAATGGACATGCCTTCTTTGATATCATATTCGCCATACTGAAGCTTCCCACGGTAAGGTGAAGTCATAAGACGCAGAAGAAAACCTTTTTCCGAACGAATCACGCCTTTTTCTTTTAATTCTTTTGCGATTGCCACGCCACCGCTTCCTTCTTCAATGATCACATGTGCTGTTTTCGCTGCTTTTGCACTGCCAACAAACATAAAACCAGCCCCACCGCCAAGTATTAAAAGAATGATCAAAATCAATACGAGTAATTTTCTCATAATCTTTTCCTTTCTGTATTGCTGAAAAATCTGTTAAAACATTTGCGTACTCAACAATCATTATACCACGAGTCTGCTAATATTATGGATTAAATTTATAGAATGTGCTATGATAGGTACGATTATGAATATAGTGAAACAAAAATAGAAAGGACGATATATTATGGCACAGAATCCAATTGTTACCATCACTATGGAAAACGGTGATGTAATGAAAGCAGAATTATATCCTGAAATTGCACCAAACACAGTAAACAACTTTATCTCCCTCATCAAAAAAGGCTACTATGATGGCATTTGCTTCCATAGAATCATCAAAGGCTTTATGATTCAGGGTGGAGATCCACAGGGTAATGGTACCGGTGGTCCTGGTTACTGCATCAAAGGTGAATTTTCTCAGAATGGATTTAAAAACGATTTAAAACATGAACCAGGTGTACTTTCCATGGCAAGAACACAGATTCCTGACTCTGCAGGTTCTCAGTTCTTTATCATGCACGAAACATCTCCACATTTAGATGGTGCTTATGCTGCATTTGGTCAGGTAATCGAAGGCATGGATGTAGTGAACAAAATTGCCTGCACACCAACAGGTGGCGGCTGGTTCTTCGGCGGCGGAGACACTCCAAAAGAACCACAGGTTATGAAAACTGTTACTGTTGATACTTTTGGCGTTGACTATCCAGAACCAGAAAAATGCTAATTGCCTAGACTAAAACATTGACAATAACCATAAAAAAACCGACTGATCAGTTTCAGTCGGTTTTTCTTATCTATATATACAAATTATTGTTGTACAAATTTCATCTCTTTACCATCTACTTTATTATCTTTTACAAGATTGATGTAGTAATCATACATCTCAGAGTATGCATTCTGGATTTTCTTTGTAGTTCCAGAATAGTAAAGATTTTTTGTGACACATTCCGGATAGGAATTATTATACTTCTTTGAGATATAGAGCATATTCTTTTTCAGAACATAGTCTTTATTGTTATAGGATGCTGTACTTTTTGTCCCATCACAGCTTACAAAGGAATTAGAGACAATCTGCACATTATTGGTTCCATCCATGCGGATAGGACAGCCATTCTTGCCACTGCAATTTTTAAAAGTGTTATTTTTGATGATAACATTTCTCCAGCTCATGGAACGAATTGGGGATGTAGAAGAAGATTCAAGACCAACATTCTCAAACGTACAGTTTGTAACTGTAATTGCATCATGATATTTCTGTGTTGTGCCATCAGCGGAATAGTTGTGAGTTCCAATTCCACTCTGTGCATTTTTAAATGTACAGTTGTTAATCAGAACACTCTGACAGCATGTCTTATCTTTGCTGCTCCATCTGGCATTAAATCCACCATTATCATCAGAATCGATGTTAATACATTCTTTACATCCAATTGTATTACGATCCGGTCCGGCCATCATCGTACAGTTCGAAATCGTAACATTCATAGAACTATTGACTTCAAAGAAATGATAAGTACTTGAAGCCATATCTTCCATAATGAAACCATCAATGGTAATATTCTTGCAATGTCCAATTGCAAATCCCTGGCCATAATCTTTTAAGTTGATTTTTGCTCCATTACCTTTGATTTTAATATCATGAGAGCCTTCGTATCCATATACAGCATTTGAGTTGGAATCGGCTAATTGAGAAGATGAAGCAAATCCAAACATATTATGAGCGCTTCCAGAGCTATTATCTTTTACAAACTTTACTCCTGGTTCGCAATAAATTACTACATTAGAAGGAATATATACGGTATTCTTAAACGTATATGTTCCGGCCTGGATCGTTAATGTACCATGACCAGTTTCTTCAAATTTACTTAAGTATTTATTAAATAAATAGTAATCACCTTTGGAATTTACTTTACCATTCGGAAGTTTTGTATTTGGATTGATGGTATATTTTGTTTTTGCAGGAGCTTCCACAACCTTAGTAGTACAAATATAGTTTTTTTTGCCTACTTTTGCTGTAATCTTGCAGCTTCCTGTTGATACTGCGGTAACCTTTCCTTTGCTGCTTACTTTCGCAGCATCAGAATTACTGGTTTTCCACTTAACCTTTTTCTTTGTTCCACTAATTTTTAGTGTTTTACTGCTTCCAACCGCTAATTGCAGTTTAGTCTCACTGATTTTAACTTTCGCACTAACTTCATATGTGAATGGAGATTTTGACTCTGTTCCTGGATTAAAAATCAGAAACGCTGCACAAAGAACAGTAACCACCATCCATCTTAACTTCCTGTATGCACCCACGCCAACTGTTTTCACCTTATTGCTCCTATCTAATCCTCACAAATGAGATTATCTTAAGATGGAGCATTCTTTGGAATAAAGCGGCGATCCCCTTTTACCGGTTTTTCTTCCTTTAATTGTTTTGAAGCCCATTTCTTAAAATAATCCTGGGAATTTAAGGCATATTTCCCTCTGCGGTCAACCTTTTTATAGGTACCATCTGCCTGATAAATTCTTGCCTGAAGTGTATCGTCAAGCTGAACAAAAAGGACTTCTTTTACCTGGTTCTTTAATTCTTCATCCTCGATTGGGAATACGATTTCTACTCGTCTTTCAAGATTTCGATTCATCCAGTCAGCACTGCCAAGGAAGATATCTTCCTCGCCATCATTATAGAAGTAGAAAATTCTTGCATGTTCCAGAAATTCTCCGACGATGGATCGAACGGTAATATTCTCGCTAACCCCAGGAATTCCAACCTTGAGACAGCAAATGCCTCGAACGATCAGATCAATCTTAACCCCTGCCTGGGATGCTTCATATAATTTCTGGATAATTCCTTTATGATTTAAGGAGTTCATCTTTGCAATGATTCTCGCTTCCTTGCCTGCTTTTGCATGTTCAATTTCACGGTCAATCATGGAGATGAATGCATTCTTGAGCCAGTATGGTGCTACTAAAAGCTTATTCCACTGTTCTGGTTCTGAATAACCAGATAACATGTTAAATACTGCTGTAGCATCGCTGCCAATCGCTTCATCACAGGTGAATAATCCCATATCTGTATAGATTTTTGCTGTAGAATCATTATAGTTACCTGTTCCTAAGTGAACGTAGCGCTTAATGCCCTCTTCTTCTCTTCTTACAACAAGTGTAATCTTACTGTGGGTTTTGAGTCCAAGTAATCCATAGATTACATGACATCCGGCTTTTTCAAGCTTTCTTGCCCACACAATGTTGTTTTCTTCATCAAAACGAGCTTTTAATTCAACGAGTACAGTAACCTGCTTTCCTGCCATTGCTGCTGCTTCTAACGCTGCAATAATTGGAGAATTGCCGGATACACGGTAAAGAGTCTGCTTGATTGCAAGAACATCTTTATCTTCACTCGCCTGTTTTACAAATTCGACAACAGGATCAAAGCTCTGGTATGGATGATGCATCAGCACATCCTTCTCACGAACCACATCAAAGATTTTTTCTCCGTTCATAAATTCTTTGACTGGAGCCGGCTTGAATTTTTTGTTTCTCATCTCATCCCAGCCTTCTAAACCATGAAGCTTCATAAAGTACTTCAGATCCATCGGGCCATTGAGATAATAAACATTATCCTTCTTCACCTTAAAGCTATCTACAAGATATTTGACAATCTTTTTATCCATGCCTTCTTCCATGCTAAGATGAATTACCTGTCCCCACTGGCGGCCACGGATTTTTTCTTCAATCTCAAGTAAAAGATCGGAAGCATCATCTTCATCAATCGTCAAATCTGCATTTCGAATGATTCGGTAAACACCCATAGATTTAATCTTGTGTGCTAAGAAGAGTTTGTTCATATTCTGCTTGATTATTTCTTCTAATAATATCAGATGCTGCGTTCCATCCTCGTCACATAAAAAGAATCCTCTTGGAAGAACATCCGGTACCTGAACAGTCGCAAATTCTGCTTCATTCTTTCCATCTTTTGAAGAAATGAGCGCTGCGATATTGATGGATTTATTACGAACTAATGGAAATGGTCTGGATGAGTCTACTGCCATTGGTGTAAGAACCGGGTAAATGATTTCTTCAAAATACTGTGTTGTAATTTTCGCCTGTTCTTCTGTAAGATCCTTGTAGGATTTGATCAAATGCAGTCCATTTTCATTTAATTTTGGTAAAATGGACATATTCAGTGTATTATACTGGGACTTCATAAATTCGTGAAGTTTTTTACTGATTGCTTTTAACTGTTCACCAGCAGTCATCCCTGCAATATCACGTTTCTTAACGCCAGCCTGGTCAACGTCAGTAAGGGATGCCACGCGGACCATAAAAAATTCATCTAAGTTTGATGCTGTAATAGCAAGGAAATTGAGTCTTTCTAAAATTGGAAGATCTGTTCTTTTTGCTTCATCTAAGCATCGTTCATTAAATTTAATCCAGCTAAGTTCCCGGTTATCATAATAGTCCGGGTTTTTAAAATCTTTCATACTATCTTTATCCTCATTTACAGAGTATTAAATCTCTGATTTTTCTCTCTAAGCACTAATTTATAACCATACATTGCTTCAAAAAATTCGTCATGACGCTTGATGAAGCTCTTTTCCAAAATACCATCTGATAAAGTATTGACCGTAATACGGAATTCTTCATCACGAATCTGTGTTTTGACCGTCTGGAATTTCTGGCAATGTGCAACATCTAATGTATTGGCAATACCAAGAAGAATAGTAAGCTTTCCAATAATAACCTTTTCCTGACGGTTAAAATCTTCCTCGGAAATGTACTCGACAAATTTATGATAATCCATCTTATGACATCGAATGATCTCACTGATCATCTTTCGCTCTTTTCCGGAAAGACCAACAATTTCAGAACGCTTTACGATATAAGCGGAAATTCTTGTAGATTCCTCCATGGAAATGTATCGACCCACATTGTGAAGCAATGCAGCAATTTTAAGCAGTAGGGATTCTCTTTCTGTAAGATTTGCACCTTTTAAAAGACCTTTAAAAAGTGTATTACTTACTGCTTCAACGTATTCATTATGTTCTGCAGAATGAATATAACGTTTCATGATCTTAATTACTTCAGATTCAATATCTTTCTTAAAATCATGAATTGTTGGAATGTATTTGTGGTCCATTGCATATTCACATGCAATACCATCATTCATCTCAATCCCGGACATCCACGCCTGTTTCGCGCCAATCTTTTCAAAGAATTCTTCACAAATAATAACTGCCGGCAATAAGATATCTGCATCCTCTGTAAAGCTCATATTCTGAGTCAGATGTTTCTGTGCTTTTTTACAGAGCTTGATAAATTTATCTGCATTTAACATATCGCCCTTTTTGCTTTTCCAGCTTGCCTGTGTAAGGAATAAGTCGCCCGCAATGACTAATGTTTTTAAATTTAAATCTGCAAAGAATACATCTTCTAATTCTTTTAATCGATAAGAAATCATCTCACGAATGAGTGCTGCCTGTTCTTCCTGGGAATAGCCAGTTTCCTGAACCCATTCACGAACCTGAAGTGTACCTAAGGAAACATTCTGTGTAAGAATCAGTTCACCACCATTTACAATGGTAACTCGAAGTTTTCCCGGACTGGCATCTAAGATTAATGCTCCATCTTTGCTGATTTCTTCATATTTAGAATTGGATACAACCCCTTTATATACAAAGAAGCTCTGCTGTGGGTCTGTTACCACATTCACTTCATAGCCAGTTGTCATCTTAATCTGTTCAAGTATAAAACTCTGGTTGGCTGCTTCACGAATTGCTGTTCCGCCATAAACTAACACTTCTTCCGCGCCAAATTCCAAGGTCAGTTTCTTAAGCTTGTTGATTTTCTTGCAAAGCTTACGAATCATCCCATTTGAAATGCTTCCTGTACGAATAATATCCTTCCCTATAAGAAGCTTTTCTTTTACTTTATTTAACAGCATCATATCACCGGAACCATTCACTTGATAAATAGTAAGTGTGGTTTCGTAGGACCCGATCGTGATTGCTGCAAATACATGTAATCTGCTCATCTAATCCTCCTGCATTTTCTATTGTTAAAATTTCTGTATTAATCATTTGATGTATTAACACTCTAAATTTTATTATATCACAAATATTTCCTTTATGAATGTAATATCCAAGTAAAAAAAGGAGTTTCGCATGCGAAACTCCTTAAAATAATCAATATTCTTCTTATAATTCTACGTTCCAGAAGTCTGCTAAGGTTGCAAAGTAATCTTCTGGTGTTTCTGCACGACGAATCATCTTTGTACTTCCATCTTCTCTTAAAAGAATTTCAGAAGAACGTAAACGTCCGTTGTAGTTATAACCCATAGAGAAGCCATGAGCACCTGCATCATGGATGAATAATAAATCACCTTTTTCAATTTCAGGTAACATACGATCGACTGCAAATTTATCACAGTTCTCACACAAAGAACCTACAACATCATATTTGTGGTCGCATGGTGCATCTTCTTTGCCCATAACAGTGATATGGTGGTAAGCACCGTAGATTGCAGGTCTCATAAGGTTTGCTGCACATGCATCTACACCAACATATTCTTTATGTGTGTGTTTTTCATGGATTGCTCTTGTTACAAGGGCGCCGTTAGGTGCTAACATGTAACGTCCTAATTCTGTGAAGATCTTGATATCGCCAAGTCCTGCTGGTACTAATACTTCTTCAAATGCTTTTCTTACGCCTTCACCGATTACAAAGATATCATTTGGTTCTTTGTCAGGTGTGTAAGGGATACCAACACCGCCGGAAAGGTTGATAAAGGAAAGGCTTACGCCTGTTTCTTCTTTGATTTCAACAGCAATATTAAAAAGAATCTTTGCTAATGCTGGATAGTATTCATTGGATACAGTGTTACTTGCTAAGAATGCATGTAAACCAAATTCCTTACAGCCTTCTTCTTTTAATCTCTTATAAGCTTCTGTAAGCTGAGGTCTTGTCATACCATATTTTGCATCACCAGGATTATCCATAATGTCTGTTCCAAGTTCAAATACTCCGCCTGGATTAAAACGACAGGAGATTGTTTCTGGAATACCACATGTTTCTTTTAAGAAATCAATGTGTGTAATATCATCTAAGTTGATAATACCACCTAATTCTTTACATTTTACGAATTCTTCTGCTGGTGTTTCATTAGAAGAAAACATAATATTCTTTCCAACAATGCCACACTTTTCAGACATCATAAGTTCTGTTAAGGAAGAACAGTCTGTACCGCAGCCTTCTTCTTCTAAAATCTTTAAGATTGTTGGGTTTGGTGTTGCTTTTACTGCGAAATATTCTTTGAATCCTTTGTTCCAGGAAAATGCTTTGAATAAGTTTCTTGCAGTCTGTCTGATTCCTGCTTCATCATATAAATGAAATGGAGTAGGATACTGTTCACAGATTGCTTCTAACTGATCCTTTTTAATGAATGGAATTTTTGCCATAATATTTTTCTCCTCTTTATAATCTATTTATATTTTTAAGTCTATTGAATGTAAAAAAATAGTCTAAAAATGCACTAATCCTACTATAATAAAATGAAAAAACAATGTCAACTTAAATCCCCTTAATTTTCTTAGGTTTATGCCCGTCAAATGCTTCATCCAAATCCCTTTTTCGCGATTCGTAAAGGTTGAACTTCAGCCACTTTCTTGATATAATTTCTATGTATAGCTCTTCGCATACGTGTGTGTTAGCAGATGTGGGGACTGTATATATTTTGAACGTTTTTTATGAAACAAAAAGACCAGGGAATACTCTCTGGTCTTTTTGTTTTATATTATTTGTTTTACACGCAAAAAAGGAAGTCCCCAAAGGAACTTCCTTTTATCATTTGAAAGAATAATCTGATATCAGAAAGAATTAAGCCTGTCCAACAGATCCGAATAATTCCATCTTTTCGATAACAACTTCTTTAATTCCAGCAACACCTGGAGCTAATAATTTACGAGGGTCAAATCCTTTACCTTCTAAGTCTTTACCAGCTTCGATGTATTCACGAACTTTAGCCTGGAAACCTAACTGACATTCTGTGTTAACGTTAACTTTGGAAACACCTAATTCGATAGCTTTTCTTACCTGATCAGCTGGGATACCTGTACCACCGTGTAATACTAATGGCATATCGCCTGTCTGCTGCTGAATAGCGTCTAATGTTTCGAAGCTTAATCCAGCCCAGTTTTCTGGGTATTTACCATGGATGTTACCGATACCTGCTGCTAACATAGATACGCCTAAGTCAGCGATTGTTTTACATTCGATTGGGTCTGCACATTCGCCAGCACCAACAACACCGTCTTCTTCACCACCGATAGAACCAACTTCTGCTTCTAAAGAAAGTCCTAACTGAGATGTAACGTTAACTAATTCTGTTGTTTTTGCTAAGTTTTCTTCGAATGGGAAGTGAGATCCATCGAACATTACAGAAGAGAAACCAGCTTTGATACATTTGTAGCATCCTTCGTAGCTGCCGTGGTCTAAGTGAAGAGCTACAGGAACAGTGATGTTAAGTTCATCGATTAAACCATTAACCATACCAACAACTGTTTTGTAACCGCCCATGTATTTACCAGCACCTTCAGATACACCTAAGATAACTGGAGAGTTCTTTTCCTGAGCAACTTCTAAAATAGCTTTTGTCCATTCTAAGTTGTTGATGTTGAACTGTCCTACTGCATAGTGGCCAGCTTTAGCTTTCTGTAACATTTCTTTTGCTGAAACTAATCCCATAATTCAAATCCTCCATAAATGATAGTTTGCAAATATTTATCTACATACTCGGTAGATAGTTAATTATATTATACCTTACAACCTAATAATTGAAAAGTATTTTTTCATTTGTAAATATGCATGATTATATGCATATTTTTAATAATTAAAAATATGTATTTAGATCGTATTACTCGTATCATCGAGATACTGAATCATTCCCGGTCCAAGATTTTTTGTTGGACGAGCGATAAAGCCATGCTTGATATAAAACATCTCTCGATTTTTTGCACACATCAAATCAAGCATCATCTCCGTTCCCGGTTCGCGGATAGAAAGGCAGTAATTTCGAAGCTCCTGAAGGATACGCTTTCCAATTCCCATTCCCTGATAATCCGGCGATACCAAAAGGTCCTGAATATAACAAATGACAGCCCCGTCTCCTACGATACGTCCCATTCCTGCAGGACGCTTTCCATCATAAGCAACTACGATAAAGAGACTGTTATCAAGCGCCTTTTGTGCCTGGGTTCTCGATAATTTTTTCCATTTTACAGATGCTCGAAGCTTTAAATAAGTATCGACATCTAAATTGTTCTTGATTAATGTAATCATATTCTATATTCCTTATTATTTTCAATAAATGTCCTTATAACATCATATCATATTCCTTCAAAAAGGTCACATCTATCTTTTGAAAACAAGCGACTTATGATACTATAACTATATGATTACTTCAGGAGGATACTAGCTTATGATCGATATTATTACATCCATAGATTTTTTCATTTTACAATTGATTCAAAGCCACGTTGTTCGAGATTCCTTTACACCAGTACTAAAAGTGCTTACAACTATAGGCAATGCCGGAGCAATCTGGATTGTGCTTGGACTAATATTAACGCTTAATAAACGAACACGAAAAGTAGGCATTATCTTTCTGGTTTTCCTGGCCATCGAACATTTTGGAATCAATACGACTCTTAAACATCACTTTGCAAGACCAAGACCATTTGTTCAGGATCCTGCAATCACTTTGCTGATCAATGCGCCAAAGGATACTTCCTTCCCTTCCGGACATTCAAGTGCATCCTTTTTTGCTGCCACCTACTTATATCGCTACAAAAAATATCTGGGTGTGCCAGCCATCATCCTCGCAGGATTGATTGCCTTTAGCCGACTTTACTTCTATGTACACTTCCCAAGCGATGTATTAGTTGGAAGTCTCGAAGGAATTCTTGTTGGAATCGTTGCATCCTTTGTTTTACAGCTATTTATAAAAAGACCGATCAAAACAAAAATCAATGCAAAAAAGAAAGCCCGCGCTGAAAAGAAAGCTGCGAAAGCTCGTGCAAAGGAAGAAGAATAAAATCAAAAGCAGACAGCGAAAATTGATATGCTCAAATATCAAAAGCTGTCTGCTTTTTTCTTTCTATTTTGTTTTCATAAAACGTTTCAACAATGGCATCTTATTCTTATCATATGGAGGATATTTTAAGTTTGACTCGGCAATGTTCCTCTTTTTCATAATGCTCTTTACATTTGAAAAAGTATCATATCCTGCCTTTCCATGATATCTTCCCATACCACTGCTGCCTACTCTTCCCACTGGAAGATGTGACGTTGTACCCTGAATCATAACATCATTGACGCAGACACTGCCACAACGATAATTATTTTTGATATATTCTTCATGAAGCCTGTTTTTGGTGAAGATATAACAGGCTGGTGGTGTTGGAAAGCGTTCGATCACTTCTATTGCCTGATCAAATCCTTCATAAGTGATAATCGGAAGAATCGGTCCGAAAATCTCATCCTTCATCATCTCAGAACAGAAGGAATTTTCTTCTACGACGGTTGGAGAAATCTTAAGTTTCATCGTATCAAATTCCCCGCCTAAAATAATTGTCTGATGTTCAATCAAGTCTAACAGACGGTAAAAATGATACAAACTAATGATGCATCCATAATCCTCGCTCTCTACCGGGTTTTCACCATAAAATTCTTTAATATAATGATCCAGAAGCTTGATAAATTTTTCTTTCTTGGATTTTGGTACCAGAATATATTCTGGTGCTAATGCATTCTGTCCGCAATTCGTAAATTTACCAAGAATAATCCTTTTTGCTGCCATTTCAAGATTACAGTTCTCATCCACAATTGCAGGCGATTTTCCACCCATCTGAAGACAGACCGGAGTCATAAGTTTCGCTGCCTTTTCATATACAATCTTCCCTACACGTCTGCTTCCATTATAGAAAATAAAATCAAACTTCTTTCCAAGAAGATCCATCGTTGCTTCTGGTCCACCGGTAATAACTCTGACACGAGAAGTATGGAAGTTTTCTGTCAGCATACGGTATAAAACCTTTTCGCAGCTTCCTGCAACCTCCGACGGTTTGATTGTGACAACATTACCCGCTGCCCACGCATTTACCAATGGAATCAGACTAAGCTGAAATGGAAAATTCCATGGCGAAATAATCAAAACTCGTCCAAAAGGCTCTCGAACGACAGTAGAAACTGCCGGCATATGAAAAAGCGGTGTTGGCAGAGTTTTTTCCTGCATCCAGCTTTTTAAAAACTTCAATGTGTAATTGATTTCGTTATAGATCAGGCCAATTTCTGTATAGTAGCTCTCATAGGCAGATTTACCCAAATCCTTTGAAAGCGCTCGATACATCTCTTTTTCATATTCCTTCACGACATCGCGAAGCTTAAGCAAAAGAGAAACCCTCTCTCTGTAATCCATCTCTAACATAGAATACTCGCACCCTTTTATTTTGCTTTTTCAAGCATCTGTTTCAAATCATCAATCGTATATACATAATTGGTATTGCAGAACTGACAATTTACTTCAATTGGTTCTCCATCCTTGATCATATCAAGAAGTTCTGCTTCACCAACACTAATTACAATCCCTTCCACACGCTCACGGCTGCAGTTACACTTAAACTGAACCGGCATTTCATCATGAATGGTAAGTGGTCCTAATAAATCTTCAAGCATTTCTTCTAACGTTTTTCCCTTGTCAAGTTCTGTTGTCACAGAAGT
Organism: Lachnospiraceae bacterium; assembly: GCA_024403555.1. Classification (GTDB taxonomy): domain Bacteria; phylum Bacillota; class Clostridia; order Lachnospirales; family Lachnospiraceae; genus Fimousia. Next base: position 12,601 of record JAKSRP010000002.1, read on the forward strand.
AAACTGACCAAGCTTTGCTTCTAACGCATCAATGGTTTCATCATCTGCAAATGGCATAAGCTGAATGATAAATCCACCTGCCTGACGAACAGTGTTGTCATCATTTACTAACACGCCTAAGGCAACAGAAGAAGGAATCTGTTCACTAGTTGCAAAATAATAAGTTAAATCTTCAGCGATTTCCCCAGAAACAAGATGTGTCTGGCCAATATATGGTTCTTTTAATCCAATTTCACGAATGATACTCATGACACCTAAATCAAGTGCACCTGCCACATCAATTTTTCCGTCACTCTGGCGAGCTGGAAGGTGAACATTTGGATTTTTCGCATATCCTTTTACGTTACCGTGAATATCAGCTGTAACTAGCAATCCCTGAATTGGTCCCTGGCAGTCAATTTTTAAAGTAACTAAATCGTCTTCATTCTTGCCCATGGCACCCATCATAAGACCTGCTGTTAAGAGTCGCCCAAGAGCTGCTGTTGCAACTCTGCTAGTATTGTGAGAGCTTCTTGCAGTCTCAACGGTATCTTTTGTGTATGCAGCAAAAAAACGAATCTGGTCATTTGCCGCAGTTCCTCTGATCATATAATCTTTCATTTATTGCTCCTTTTTAGCAATGTAATATAAGCGCTCGCTGTCCGCCTTTGGTGCATCCTTTGTAAATGCGTCATAAACCGCAACAAAGGTAAGGCCAGACGCTTCGATCATTTTTCTGATTTCTTCTACCGAATATGCCTTTTGATAATGCGTTTCCATAAACTTATCATAGCGGCCATCTTCTCCTCGAAGAAAGATATTTACGCCATATTCATTGATTTTTTCTTCTTCATAATAATAATTGTCCCAGATAAAGCTGATTTCTTCTCTGTCATCCGCAAATGTATTGTCCGCCATAATCTCTTCAAAGAGATATTGTGTTTTCAAATCGAAAATAAATACTCCACCTGGTTCGAGATAATTATTGACTAAAGAAAAGACTCTTGTCAAGCTTTCCGGCTCTAAGATGTAATTCATACTGTCCCCAATGCTGTAAAATGCATCAAAGGTTCCATATAACTCCATCTCGGTCATATCCTGCAAAAGATATAAGATTTCTCCATCTTTTGATCTGCCTTTGTCCATTGCAATCCCGAGCATATCGGCAGATAAATCAAGGCCGACCATCTTATAGCCTCGGTCATAGAACATCTCTGTCACCTTACCGGTGCCACAGCCAAGTTCCATCAGCAATGCACCTGGTTTTACACCCTGCTCCTTAAGGAGCATATCCATATATTCTACCCACTCATCGTAAGGCAGATTGTCCATAAATTCATCATAGACTTCTGAAAAGGTTTCATAACTACTCATCTGTTTTTACCTCAATATTTTTTCTGAGGGTAAATGAAGAAATATAGACTTCCTTTACCTTCTTTCCAGTCACCTGCTCTAAGGCAAGCTTATAGGAATCAAGCTGTGCTTTGTAGCGATTTAGCAATACCATCTGCCCTCCGGCTTTCTTCACACGGTCTGTCTTATAATCGACGATGACAATTTCATCATCCTCAACAAAATACAAGTCCACAATTCCCTGTACAACAACCAGTTCAGAAGAATCCACCGCATCGCTTAATTTATGAAGAGGAACTCCCATAACAAATTGTTTTTCTTTATAATCCTGATGAAGCTTTGCTGCTTCTTTTAAGCGAATTCCAATTTCAGACTGTAAAAACCATAAAATTTCATTTTGTGGAATCACCTCATAACAGTCATCCACTTTACCGGAAGCAATAAATCCTTTGATTTCATCATCTAAGCTTTCTCTCGTGTAGTCTCTCGTAAAATCCAGAAGCTCCATACATTTGTGAACTGCCGTACCCCTTGAAGTAGGCGATACCTCAAGCGTTTCTTTTAAGAAATTCGGTTTTGTCAGTTCCTTCTTATCGTCTTCTTCTTTTTCATTCTCGATACTTCCGATGGCACCTTCGAGTGTTTCTACTTCCTGGGATGCTTCCATTAGTTCCATATATTTATGCTTAATCTCAGATACAGAATACTTAATCGGTTTTAAGGCTTCACCCTCGTAATCATATTTCCATTCAAATTCTTTTTTAATCGTATCAAGCTTACTTTCATCGAGATTATGATGGATTTCTTCTATAAGCTGCACTCGTTTCTTAGCAGCACTTAAAAAGCTTTTCGCTTCTAATTCACTAAGCATAAAAGAATTCCAGATACGCACAACAAATGGACTGCTCTGATTTTCCCATCCCTGACCCGGGCGGTGATTTTCATAAAATGGTCCCATCGCTTCACTATCACGAAGAGCCATGAGAATCCAGTCGAGATAGCATTTGGCTCTCTTTACTTCAGACACACTTGGTGGCAGCTCCCTTTTATCAAAGGTCGCCTCTAAAAGCTTATCCATATCCGTGATAATTCCGGTAAGAATCAGCTTTTCCTTTGCTCTTGTCATAGCAACATAAAGCATACGAAGTTCTTCACCTAAAATTTCATTTTTCATTTTGGAAGCAATTGTGTTCTTAAGAAGACTCGACTTCTTCTCCCTCGTTTCCGGCCAGATTACATTTGGTCCCATATAATAATCGCTATGAAGAAGTACCTGATTGTTCACATCCATCATATTAAAGCTTTTTGCCAGATCACCGACAAAAACAACCGGGTATTCTAATCCCTTGCTCTTATGAATGGTAAGAATACGAACAACATTTTCCTTTTCTCCAAGCACATTCGCTTCTCCATACTCTAATTTGTATTCCTGAAGCTGATTCATATAGCGCACAAAAGAGAACAGTCCTTTAAAACTGCCATTTTCAAAGGTTTTTGCCTTTTCCATCAGCATACGAAGATTGGCCTGTCTTCGCTTTCCTCCAGGCATAGCACCTACATAATGAAAATAATCCGTAACCGTAACAATTTCCATAATCAGATCATAAAGGGAAAGATACGTCTTCTTTTCTTTAAAATCCGTAAGAAAGCGTTGCGCTTTTTTAATTTTTCTAACAATTGTCTCATTCTCGCCATGTTCACCGTAATAGTGAAAATGCTCACACAATGGACATTTCTGGCCTGGCTCTAAGGTGAGCAGGCTTGTCATATATACCAGTTCTTCACTGGTTATGCCAACAAATGGTGCGCGAAGGAAGGACGCAAATGGAATGTCGTTGCGTTCATTATCAATCACTTTTAAGGTGTTCATGACAATCTGCACCTCAGTGGCATCAAAGGAACCCTTTTTGCTTTCGCAATAAGCCGGAATCCCCAGCTTTTCTAAGCGTTCCTGTATTTTTTCTGCTTTGTTTGACGTGGAACGAAGCAAAATAACCATATCACGAAATTCATACTCACCAGCTTCTACCATTGCTAAGATGCGGTGTCCAATCATATCTGCTTCCGCTTCGATTTTATTTTCTTCCGATTCCTTGTCATATTCTAACAAAAGAAGCTCACTTCGATGATCCTTTTCGTCTTTCTCGAAGCTTCTTCCCGGGATTAAGGAAACACGTTCGGAATAATCAATGTCGCCTAATTCCCTTTTCATAATTTTATAAAATACCTGATTCGTCGAATCCAAAACTTCCACACGGCTTCGGAAGTTGTTCTGAAGTTCAATTAGTTCACAGCCTTCCACGCCTGCGTCATAACGATCATATCGTCTGATAAATAGTTCTGGTTTCGCCTGACGAAACTGATAAATACTCTGCTTGATATCTCCAACGGTAAAGAGATTATGCTTGCCAATCTCTTCTCCACAAAGGAGTAAAATGATTGCCTCCTGAATTTCGTTAGTATCCTGATATTCATCGACATAGATTTCATCAAAAAATGCCTTTTTTTCCATAGCAACGGGGGAAGGAATGAGCTTTCCATCTTCATCAACGCCGTCACTTAAAATAGAAAGTGCAAAGTGTTCAAAGTCTGCGAAATCAATCATATTTCGCTCTTTTTTCATCTTTGCCATCGTATCAAGGAGGTTAAATAAAAGATTCGCATATCCTTTCATCGGTGCATGGCACTTGCGAAGTTCATTGACGATTCCTTCGGTATCTTCTGGAAGCTTTGTAAAAAATGCTTTGATCTGATCTGTCACTCTGGTTCGATTATTTTTAACAATCTCACACTCCGGTGCACTATTTTTTCTGCCTAAGCGGCCTTTCTTCCAGACCTTTGAGAAAGCAATATAATCCGGAATAGTTTTTTTCTCTTTTAATCCCTGCAGACTTAACCATACCTGTGTAATCGGTTTCTGATATCCAGCCGGCATGTGGTCCATCGATACCATTTCATAAATCTGATCGTACTGTTCTAAAATATCATCCATCTCAGAAATCAGATCTTTTTCATAATATTTCATCCATGGCTGTTCAAACAGGTTATCCTGCTCTACCTCAAATTGAGAAACCGCCTGACGAATCCACTCCTTCGGATCTGGATTGCTGCGTACAAAGTGATACGCTTCTTTGAGCATTTTTTCTACATTGGCATCATCTCGTCCGGTCACATAGCTTTCTAAAAATGCAAGAAAATCCTCTTCACGCGTTTCATAAGCATTTTCTAACACAGTGCTTACTGCTTCTTCAAGCAACAGACCAAGCTCTGCCTCATCTCCAATACGAAATCCTGGATCGAGATTGATATCCATAAAATGCTCCCGAATCAGATTTAAACAAAAGCTGTGTAAAGTCGTAATCTGTGCTCTCTGAATACGCGCTAGCTGACGGAGCAAATGTGGATTTTGCGGATCCTTCATGACCTTTTCGTCTAATGCTTTCATGATTCGTTCCTTCATCTCGGCTGCTGCTGCATTCGTAAAGGTAACGACTAAAAAGTGGTCGATATCCACGGGATGTTCACTGTCTGAGATACGTTCAATAATTCGTTCTACCATAACAGCAGTTTTTCCGGAGCCTGCTGCCGCCGAAACGAGGAGATTGTGATCGCGGCTGTCGATTACCTGCTGCTGTTTATCTGTCCATGCCATCGTCATCCGCTCCTCTCCATCGTTCTAGTACATCTTCAGGTTTTAGTTTTTCTAATTCCCGATAGGAATCATATCGTGGATCAAAATGACAAACGGTTCGGTATTCACAGTACACGCAAGGTGTCTCACTGTCTTTTCGATCCTTTCGGTATGGGCGAATATCGATTTCCCCATCCATAATCTGATTGCCGGCTTCTAACATCTTCTCTGACGCAAATTTCTGCATGGAAGTAAACTGCTCGGTTGTCAAAACCTTCGCTCTCTTTGAGATCCCTCCCGATTTCAGTTTACCTGCATGAATGGATACAAAATCCCCCATAACATCTTTTTCAAAATGTTCTAAAATATCATAATCACTATTTGCATAGCCGTCTAATCGTAATTCCTTTAAAATTTTGTCTTCGGTTGATTTTCCCGGTTCTCTTTCTACCATTGGATCTCTTAATCGGTAGTAGAACAACCCTGCCGGAATAATGGACTTGTCAATTTTTTTGCCTTCGATTTCCATCATAGCATTCATGTAGATGACTAACTGAAGCTGTAATCCATGATAAATTTCGGTTAGATCAAAGGATTTCTGTCCGGATTTATAGTCGATGACCTTAAGGTATACAAATTGATCGTCCTCAAAACGGTCAATACGGTCTACTTTACCGTCCAAACGCATAACTGCTCCATTTTCTAACTTCAGGTGAGCAGCATCTAAATCTTTATAGGACTTAAACTCAACTTCAAAGTTATAAGGTTTAAAGTCACTCGTTTCTAATTGTTTCAAGATAGCCCACAGGGTTCTCTTAGTCATTCGTTCAATAATATCAATTGTATAACTGTTTCGATGTGTATCGTAAAACAGTGTTTCATTGTACTCTTTTACGGCCCAGGAAACCGCTTGTGCAGTAAGTGCTTCCTGTTCCTCTGTCCCAATTCCCTTCCAGCTGTCATAATGCATCTGGATGTTCTTTGAAATCTGTTCTAAACTGCGATGGAAGATGCTTCCCAAATCGTTTAGCATCAATTTATATTCTTCTCTTTGGCGTAATCCAAGCCCATATCTTAAGAAATGAGAATAAGCACAGGCGCCAAACTGTTCTAAGCGACTTACGGAATTTCGAAGCACTTCCCCATAAACCAGACGAACTGCCTCAGAAGAAAGCTTCGCTTCTTTGTTCTCATAGCAGCAGGCATCCAAATACCATTCTAAAAATTCCGGTCCAAGTACAAGACTTCCAATTTCCTTCCATCCTGGCACGTCCTCCTTGCCATATTCACGAAGTCCTTCCACAAAGGTATGCATACTGTATTCCGGTGAAAAATAACCTTCCTGATCCATCACAGTTTCGGTAAGCTTCGGTAAAATAGCCGAAATTCTTCCCAGGAAATAAGATGGACGAATAGAAGTTCCATCATCACTTACGGTTGCGTAAGAAAGATAGAGATGATCGGTTGGTTTTGAGACTGCAAGATACAGATAAAATTGTTCGGTATAGGCTGCCTGAATGGCTGTTTCAGACAGAGAAACTCCCGCATCCTGCAAAAATTCCCTTTCGAAATCATTTAAGATACAACCAGCTGCACTCGCCTTTGGAATATTGCCTTCGTTCATACCTGCAATAAATAATACCTTAATATCTTTTAATCTGGTACGAATCAAATCTCCAACTACGACCTGATCAATCCCCGGCGGAATGACACCAATCTTTAATTCCTCAAGACCAGTTTCTACGATACCACGGATTTCTTTCACATCCATGATTTCCTCACCAAGGATTTCCACCATCTTATCCATCATCCCGAGAAGGTATGGATAAATCTGACGGTAGGTCTTTTCCATGACATAATCACCTTCTTTTTTGAAAGCATCCGCCATCAATCCCATATCTTCTTCTGCATTCACGCAGACTAAGAATTCGTAAAGTGCTGTCATATGAGCTCGTACAGTCTGATCCTTTTGTTTGGATTTTTCATAAAAAGCAAGAACTTCATCTAAAAATTGTTCTCTTAAGTTATTAAGCTGCCCAAGCTGTGCTTCAGTCTGTCCATATAATGCCCTGTCAAATGGAGCCATCCAGCGTTTTTTACTGTTTACACCTCGAGCAAGGGCATAGTTTTCAAGTTCGTCAATTTCTTGTGTTCCAAGAGAAGTCATACCAGCTTTCAGATAACGAAATACGCTGTTGTAGGAAAAATTCTCTTCACAAAGCTGGTAAAGTCCCCTGATGGTTTCAATACACGGATTATTTAAAATACTTTTTTTGTGGTCAATAAAGTATGGTATGTTCAGTTCTTTCAAACATTGTTCAAAATGTGGCGCGTACGCATTCATATCTCCGGCGATTACTGCGATGTCTCGATACCGGATTCCTTCTTCCCTTACCAAACGGGCAATCTGTTTTGTAATGTTGCGCACTTCTTCATGAAGATCTCTCCCGGAAAACAAAGTGATATGTTTTGGTGTTTCTTCATAAATGATTCGATTTTTTATACGAAACAATCCTGCTTCTAAAGCAGCAAGGTCACTTTTTTCTTCTAATCGTATCGGTGGTTTGCCCATCTCTCCAAAATAAATTGGAGGATCCATGACAATCCCCTCTTCCTCACACAAATGCTTTAAGGAAGCTGCCATGCGATTTGACAGTGCAAATAACGCGTGCGGATTCATATATTTAACTTTTTCCACACCTGGATCTGCCGTAATGGTTACGATGATTTTTTCAGCGGTTTTTAGGAGCACGCCTAAAAGTTGATTCTGTATCGGTGTAAATCCAGTAAATCCATCGATATAAATGACACTGTCTTTTAATTTATCGGAGTAGGCGGCTTTTACAGCTAACACTTCTAAGAGCTGTTCTGCCACGATTACATCCTTTTCTAAATATTTCTGAAATTCTTCACGGATCAAAACCAGATCGTGAAGCTTTAATCCTAATCGATTCTGATCCTTCGTATCTAAGGCCTTTAATTGGTCCATCGGCACCTGATACTGATAGAATTCGGATATCATGGACTTCATTTCTTCTACAAAGCCATGTTTCTTTACGCTGTTTCCAAACACCTGAAGATGGTCTTTTTGTTCCTCCATGATTTTTCTAAGAATCATGCGCTTTCCCATATCCTCTAAAATCTGTTTTGGAAAATAGGATAATTCCTCAAAAATACGATATGCCAGCCTTGGAAAGCTGACAATATCAATATTCATTGTTCCATGGTTTGGATGCTTTTCTACTACACTTTTCTGAGTCTGTAAAGTATATTGTTCTGGCACGATAAAGAAAAAGTCTTTCTCCGGATGAGCCATGGACTCTTTTATTAAGTTTTCATAAATTGCTGTGGTTTTTCCGCTTCCACTGCGGCCAATCATCAACTGAAGAGACATATAACCCCTCTCCTTCTATTTGAATTCTTCCATATCTGCATCCACTAACATGGACGCGCGTCGAAACGCTTCTCCTTCTCCCTCTACAATTTCAGCTTCGATTTTTTCATAATCGCCGGTATGTACACTCCCCTGAAATACGCCCTGTTTTGACATATGAGAAGAGAGAATCTTAAGTTTTCCTATGGTATCCCCATAGAAATTCACGGCTTTATAAACATCCTCCGGTTTTACGATACCGGAGGATAAAGCGCCTTCAAGTAAAAGCTTATGGTCATGCATCAAATCAACTTCATCCACATAAAGCATAAATTTTGTATGCTCGTGAACCCACATAAGCTTTTTTTCTGTCATAATCTGCTCTTTTGTCTTTTTTTGTTTTTTAAAAAACTTCATCTATGCTCTCTCTTTATTATAATGGCATATCTACGTCGACTTCTCCACAGATAATCTGGTAGGCATCCACAATCATTTTCAAATATTCTTTTTCTCCCATTACAATCAGGGTATCCCCACTCATCAAACGGAAATCGCCTCGTGGAACCATCTCCATAGGTCCTCTCTGAATACCACAGATGATGCTATGATCCGGCCAAGGAAGATTGCCAACAAGTTCATCTCTCGCAAGTGCCTGCTGACCAACGATAAAGGTCATGACTACCGTACCATCCATATCTGGATTCTGTTCGGATTTTCCAGCTTTTACAATCTGTCTTTCTAACAGACTTTCATAAATTGGTTCTACTTCTGTAATATGCGCAAAAATGTATGCCGTAATCGTTACTGCTGCAAGTGGAAGTAAATGTTCAAACCCGCCTGTCATCTCAGCAATCAGAATGATACCGGTAATAGGTGCTCGAACAATCGCGGTAAAGAATCCTGCCATACCAAGGATGATAAAACTTGCAATATAGACTTCACTGACGCCAAAGCTCTGGCACACAAAGCTTCCGTAAATGGATCCACAATACGCTCCTGCAATAAGAAGCGGGAAGAAGATTCCCCCTGGAGCTGCAGAGCCAAAACTAATTGCAGAAAATAAACTTTTTACTACAAGCAATAAAACCATAATGGAAATCGCCGGACATTCGTGATAAACAAGCTCAATCATGGCATGTCCACCTGCTAATACCTCCGGAAGTGTATAAGCAAGAACGCCTGCACATAAAAATGGAATCATCATACGGATTTCAATTGGAATATTATTTAATTTTTTATAGAAATCCTGTCCTTTTAATAATAAAGAACTATATGCTACACCAACGAGGCCTAAAATTGCGCCAAACACAATTAAGAAGCCATAATATTTTAATGGAACAACATCTGGAACATCAAAATGAAATACAGGAGAAAGTCCAAATGCATTCTTGGATACAAAATCGGAAGTGACACAGCCAGCTAAAATACAAACTAACATGGATGCGTTAAAGTTTTTCTGAATTTCTTCTAAGGCAAATACTACCCCTGCAATTGGCGCGTTAAATGCTGCCGCAAGCCCTGCACCTGCACCACAGGAAATCATGTATCGCTCTTTATTAATATCCTGATTCGTCAATCTTGCAAGTCCTTTACCTGCCATGGCACCAAGCTGTACCGATGGGCCTTCTCGGCCAAGGGAAAGTCCGCCAATAATACATAACGAACCGCCAACCATCTTAGATACAAGAAGTTTCCACCAGTTGACATCAAAATATCCTTTGATTTCGCCCTGAACCTGTGGAATACCGGATCCGGAACACATGCCTTCCCATTTTACAATTTTCGCTACCACATAGCCTAAAATACAAAGACATACACCCCATAACGCCATGGTAAGCACACTTTTTTCAGTAAAGCCAATAACACCAAACAGAATTTTTTCTGCATACTGAAGCATAAAACGATAGACTACTGTAACAACCGATGCTGCAAGTCCAACTAATATTCCATAAAAAATCATTCGGATTGGAAGCCATCTTTTATCCTTCGCTGATTTTAGCTGTTTCTTCACAATTTTTCACCTAATCCTTCCTTTTCATACATTTATATATTCATGCTTTAACTTTAATTTTACCCCAATTACAAAGCTCCCGTCAATGCTTCGACCACCGAACAAGAGGTTGACTTTTAAAGTAATTTGTGGTAAATTTATTTCACAATAATTCGAAATACGTGGACGAGGAGTAGTAGGAACATTACAACCATTCAGAGAGTTGCCGGCTGGTGCGAGGCAATTGGACGGATGATCTGAACTCGCCTCTGAGTAGCTCGCTGAAAATCGCAGTAGGTGGAGTCGGAGCCTGACCGTTATCAGACAGGGAGATATAAAAACTGCAAAGTTCGTATCGAAAAAAGTGCATGCAGAATCTGCATGAATGAGAGTGGTACCACGGAATTCTTTTCGTCTCTTAAGAAGATGTTCTTAAGGGGCTTTTTTATTGCATAGGAAATCCTGTCAGAAATTCCTGTGCAAGCTCCTGGAATCTTAACGAAAAAGACTCCTCGAACAGATAGATCATATGGTAACTCGCGAACTTCAGTTTGTTGCATTACAATAACAAACACGAAAGGAATCAAGAGAATGAAAAACGCAAGCAAATACGAAAGACAATACTTCATGCCACCAGAACCATGTTTTGACTGGGTTCAGAAAGAATATATCGACAAGCCACCAATCTGGTGTTCTGTAGATTTACGTGATGGTAACCAGGCACTCATTATCCCAATGAGCTTAGAAGAAAAATTAGAATATTTCCAGACATTAGTAGATGTTGGTTTCAAAGAAATTGAAGTTGGTTTCCCTGCTGCATCTGATACAGAATATGAATTTTTACGTGCATTAATCGAACGTAATTTAATCCCTGAAGATGTAACGATCCAGGTATTAACTCAGGCACGTGAACACATTATTAGAAAAACATTTGCTGCTTTAGACGGATGCCCTAGAGCAATCGTACATGTATACAACTCTACATCCAAAGCACAGCGTGAACAGGTATTTAGAAAATCCAAAGAAGAAATCTTAAAAATTGCAGTTGACGGTGCTAAATTATTAAAAGAATTAGCAGCTGAAACAGAAGGTAACTTCTTATTTGAATACTCTCCAGAAAGCTTTACTGGAACAGAACCAGAATATGCTTTAGAAGTATGTAACGCAGTAATTGACATCTGGGAACCTACTCCTGACTGGAAAGTCATCATGAACCTTCCTGTAACAGTAGAACACTCTTTACCACATGTATATGCTTCTCAGATTGAATATATGAGCAAGAATATGCACAACCGTGAAAACGTAATCTTATCTTTACATCCACACAATGACCGTGGCTGTGGTGTTGCTGATACAGAGCTTGCTTTACTTGCAGGAGCTGACCGTGTAGAAGGTACATTATTTGGTAACGGCGAACGTACTGGTAACGTAGATATCATCACAGTTGCTATGAATATGTTTGTTCACGGCGTAGATCCTCAGTTAAACTTTGAAGATATCATGAGCATTCGTGAAGTTTACGAACGTGTAACAAGAATGACCGTTGATGACCGTGCTCCATATGCTGGTAAATTAGTATTTGCTGCATTCTCCGGTTCTCACCAGGATGCAATCGCAAAAGGTATGAAGTGGATCGAAGAAAAAGACCCAGATCACTGGACCGTACCTTATCTTCCAATCGACCCTCACGATGTTGGTCGTGAATACGAAGGTGATGTAATCCGTATCAACAGCCAGTCCGGTAAGGGTGGCGTATCCTTCATCTTAGAACAGAGATTTGGATATCGTATTCCTCAAAAGATGCGCGAAGATGTTGGTTATACTATGAAAGGTGTTTCCGACGAATTACATAAAGAATTATTACCTGAAGAAATTCTTGAATTATTCAAAGAAAAATATGTGAACCTTGCTGATAAACTTAAATTAGTAGAAGTTCACTTCAAACAGATTGATGGTGGTATCGAAACTGAAGTAACTCTTGGTGTAAACAATGTTATGAAAGTTTACCATGGCAAAGGAAATGGTCGTCTTGATGCGATTTCTAACGCATTAAAGAGACACAATATCTTAAGCTACAAAATTTTAGACTACAAAGAACATTCCTTAACAATGGGATCTAACTCTTTAGCTGTTTCCTATGTAGGTATCAGACTTGAAGACGGCAGTGTAGTCTGGGGTGCTGGTATTCATTCCGATATCATCGATGCTTCTGCAAGAGCATTATTCAGTGCAGTAAACAGAGCGTTAGAAGATTAATTTTATCTTTTGAAATTTTAGGGAGTTGCTATATTAGCAGCTCTCTTTTTTTGTCTGTTTCTTGTCTGCATGCTATGTGTAAATAATCAAAACAGCCTGTACTTCTAAAAAAACCCGAATTCTCTTTGCTTATTTACAGATGATTTGCTATGCATTGCTTCGCAAAGAGCAAATCATCTGCGCATCAGAGAATCCGGTTTTTAAGAAGTACTACGCTGTTTTTCAATATTTACCGATAGCATGCAGACGAGGAGCAGACAAAATATGAGTCCTACAGCCCACCAAAAGCAAGCCATATTAGGTGGGTAATTTTTTAGGTTGCAGGCAGATTCTTTGTGTGGGGCTTTTTACATTGAGTGATGCAGGAAATGCTGTATGTTTTTCACCAATACAATAGGCATCTAGAACTTCTTAAGTGGCTTTTTGTCTGCTGCCAATTGTCTTGGCGTTGTCATGAACAGCCGCAAAAGATGTTTGATTAAGACGAACTTGTAGAGTTCGGAATAAGCAGACATCTTTTAGGGTGTACATGCATCGAAAAGACAATTGCAATAAGCAAAGACAAAAAGTCACTTCTAGAAGTTCTTATGCTGTATTGTCTGGTGAAGAACATACAGCATTTCCTACATCAGACAATAAAAAACCACACAAAAAAGAGGCTGCAACTGCAGCCTCCTAAAAGTTCAAAAACCAAAAATTAAATTTCTTCTAAAACAATCTTTTCTTTAAATTCATCAACAACTTCTTTTGCAGGTGGTTTTGTACCTTCTGTTGTACAAGCACCAACGGAAATTGCCATAGCTAATTTGATTGTATCTTCTGTTGTGCATCCATTCTGTAATCCTAATGCTAATGCTGCGTTCATTGCTGCGCCTGCACCTACTGTGGATTTAGGGATGATTCTTGGAGCTGAACATCTGTAGCACTTATCAGCTGTGATGAATAAAGCACCTAATGCGCCACGGGAAACACATACCATACCAACGCCTTTTTCTTCTACGATACGTTTTGCCATGTCGATCATGCCTTCTTCTGCTACGGAGAATTCATAGCCATAATACTGTTCTAACTGTTTTTTGTCTGGTTTAATGATGTCTGGATGAGCATCTGTTGCTGCTTTTAATACGTCTGCGTCTACGTCCATAACAACTTTAGAGCCTTTTGCCTTTACATCATTTACTAAACCAAGGTAGATGTCTGTTGGGCATCCTGGAAGGATACTTCCGGAAAAGATAAATACTGTTTCTGGTCCTGCATATCCTAAAATCTTAGCTTTTAATGCTTCAATTTCGAATTCGTTAACTGCTGGTCCTGGTTCATTAAATTCGCTGATGAAACCGTTAGATTCAACAACCTTTAAGTTTGTTCTTGTATTACCTGCGATTGTAACGAAATCTGTTTTAATTCCGAGTCCTTCTAAGATAAGACGAATTCTTTCACCGTTAATACCGCCAAGGAAACCAGTACAAACGAGTTCATCATCACGATCTAATTCTTTGATAGTTTTTGCTGCGATAATACCATGTCCTGCTGCATCACGGATGATATCTGTAATGTGGTTTACTCCACCGTGTTCAAATCTTTCAAGTTTTCCTGTTTTATCCATTGAAGGATTAAGACTTACTGTAACGATCATAGTTTTTCTTTCTCCTTTTCTATAATTTCGTTCATTCCACTTCTAAATTAAATTATATCATATCGAAAATCTTTATTCAATTAAGTTACATTATAATTAACAATTAATCAAAAATAATAATCTCGCCTTCTACTTCTCCAAAATAGGCTGGTTCCTGATCTTCCATCACGATACTGCCGTTGGATATTTCAATCAGTTTTTTCTTAACATAATCCGTGTCATCCACCGGAATCAAAAGTGTTGCACTGACGCTGTCTGTATACTGAATTTCACACAACGAAAAGCCTTCCGTAGCTGCAAGATACTGAATTTTCCCAAACAGGGAATAATCACAGGAAATGTCCACCATAGATGCTAATTTCTTTTCTACAAGAGTACTTGCTTCAAGGCCTTCCTGCATGCTCTTTGTATAAGCACGGACAAGTCCACCTGTTCCAAGTAGCGTACCGCCAAAATATCTGGTTACAACTGCTACAACATTGTAGAGATTTCTTCCGGTAAGTACTTCAAGCATAGGCTTCCCTGCAGTTCCACTTGGTTCTCCATCATCACTGCAACGCTCTAAGGTATGCTCTGTTCCAATTCGGAAGGCATAGCAGTTATGTCTGGCATCCCAGTACTTTTTCTTCATCTTCTCGACAAAAGCAAGTGCTTCTTCTTCACTTTCTGCCAATTCTATATGTGCAATGAAGCGAGATTTCTTTTCAACAATTTCTCCATCCGCTCCACTAAATACGGTCGAATACTGTTTTAACATTTCATATTACCTCCAATTAACATCATACATGAAAATGTCACTAATTTCTACTGATGTTTCTTCGGTGGAAAATATTCCTTTCATTTGTTATAATATCTCCTAGAAGGAGGACGTTTTATGAACTTCAATGAAAAATCAACACAGGACAGGCGAAAAGCCTTAGCTGATGATAATTTATACAGAAGGGGAACCATAAAAACCATTCATCGAGTAATATTTCTTTTGGTTATTTTGTTTGTTTTTTATATCCTCGCTGGTTTTACGCTTGGTTTTATCCAGGCACTTTACCATCGTTCACCAGATATTGACGTAACATCCATCAATTCCGGTGGGAAATCGTCTACCATTTATGATGACAGGGGCAAAAAGGTAGTATCCTTAGATTCTGAGTATTATCGACAGATTCCTGTTTCCATCGATGAGATTCCGGAAGAGCTTCAGAATGCAGTCATTTCTTCGATGGATCCGAATTTTTTTGATCACTATGGTGTTACCGTCTATTCCATCATCAATACTACGATCAACTCCATCGTAAAACAGAATTTATACAGCAACGAGAATCTGATCACGGAGCGATTAATCGCAGACAGTAATCCAAAATTCCAGAAAAACAGTAACTGGATCGGTCGTCTTGAAAACCATTTGCAGATGTATTTTGAGGCAATTTCCTTAGAGCGCAATTCTTCAAAAGAGGAAATCTTAGAAGCATTTTTAAATAATTCTTCTTTTGGAAATGGAATTACCGGTGTTGAGGCTGCTTCACAGTTCTATTATGGAAAACATGTTTCAAATCTTAACTTAAGTGAATGTGTCATGCTGGCAACAATTATGACAAATCCTTATGAATATGATCCATACGAATATCAGGAAGATGCAACTGTAATGTATTTGTCCACCTTAGCGATTATGCTTGATAAGGCATTTATCACCGAATCTGCGTGGGAAGAAGGTTCGAAGACAGATCCATTTGCTAATCTGGTAAGCTATTCTGATGCCAGTATGCTATCCGCCTTCAATCAGGCAACGGTCAATTATCTGGCAAAAGAATTTTATGAAGATTATCATGTAAGTGCCACAAAATTTCATAATATGATGGCATATGGCAATTATAATATTTATACAACACAGGATACGAAGCTTACGAAAAAAATTCAGCAGATTGTGGATTCTCCATACAACTATACCTACAGTGCACAAAATGCTGAAGTTAGTTTGACATTGATGGAACAAAAAACCGGTGAAGTAAAAGTCGTCATCGGGGGCAAGAATGAAAAAACAGCCAATGTAAACCGTGCGACTCAGATGACAAGGCAGCCGGGAACCATTTTCCAGGTTCTTGCAACTTATGTTCCTGGAATTGATATGGGAACGTTAACGCTTGCTTCTGTTTATGAAGATGCCGCTTATCATTATCTTGATAATCACCGCGAAGTTTCTTCCATTGACAACGTCTATGATGGTCTGACAACCATTCGTGAAGCACTCAATCAGCCGATGAACTTAGTGGCAGCACGCGCTCAGTCGGATGTTACTTCTCAGAAATCTCTGGATTATCTCATCAATTTAGGTTTTGGACACATTGTAGAATCCACGGTAGACAGAAACGGGAATATGATTACAGACGTTGCTCAAAGCATTTGCAACGGAGTTTTAATTAACGGAGTTACGAACTTAGAAGTTACATCTGCTGTATCTGCACTTGGCAATCAGGGCAAGCAGTCGGAATGTATCTTTTATACAAGTATGACGGATCAGAATGGATTAGAAATTCTCTCCCACAAAAAACACGACAAACGTGTCATCAAGAACGCTACCGCTTTTCTTGTATCTGATGCATTAAAAGATAATGGAAGTGGTCTTGTAAAGAATGTGGATATTGCAGAAATCCAGGGAAATACCGATGAAAAAACCGATTTTTGGTGTACTGGCTACTCCTCTGATATTACTGCTACACTGTGGCTTGGTTTTGCGGATAACCGATCCTTTGATGCTTCTGACAGTGCGAAATACATTTGGGAAAAGATTATGAAAGAGGCCATTCCTGAAGGAGAAAGCAGCCATTTTAGCAGACCGGCTGATGTTACCGTTACTGACATTTGTCAGGAATCTGGTCGTCTTGCTGTTCCAGGCATCTGTGACCACGACCCTCGAGGAAATCGTATATTTACAGAATATTTTGCAAAGCAGACCATTCCAACCACAACCTGTAACACGCACGTAGAAGTTACGATTTGCCCATCCTCTGGAAAACTCATCAATAATGACTGTCCAAAGGAAAACTATCTGACAAGAATCTATCTCGTACTTCCAAAAGGCGGCGAAGATACCCTCGACCAGCTATATGCCCTTCCGAAAAAATACAAAAACGGTAAGCGATGCGATTTACATAAGCGTCAGTGGTAATTTATTGATCATTTAAAAAAGGTAATTAAAAAAGGAGAAACAGCGATTTGTTTCTCCTTTTCTTATGTTCTGAATAATTACATACCATCGAAGGTTATCGTATCATCCGCAATCTGGCAAATATGCTCCCAGGATTCTTTCATAGTAGCATCGTATACGGCTGTGACATAGCAGCCTGCCTGTTTTGCCGCTTCAATCGCATGGCATGCATCATCATAGACATGTGTATTGTCCATCGTAAAACCATGCTTTTTTGCAACAAATTCAAAAATCTCCGGCCCGTCTTTGCGCATTCCTAATTCATCGGTAGCATAAATGGCATCAAAAAATCTCTTCATACCGGTTCTTTTCATTGCAGCATGTATACAGGAAATCTCGGAATTTGAAAGAATCACCAAAGTATTCCCCGCATCCTTTTCCATTTTAACTCTCTGTTTCATACCTGGTTTGGGTGGAATTTCAAATGCATATGCCATTGCAATTGTTTCCATAGAACCTTTTAAAATCTCTTCAATGCTTTCAGAAAGCCCAAAAAGATTTTTCATATATGCCGCGGATTCCTGAAGCGTCATTGCTTCAATGGTCTTCTCAAAATCATCTGGCACCTGACATCCTAAATGATTTAAATAGGTACGTCCGACTTTCTCCCAGTATGGCATGGAATCAATCAAAGTTCCATCCATATCAAAAATTACCAGTTGTTTTCCCATCATTATTTCATGTTTTTGACTTTTACGTCATATTTCTTAGCTAATTCAGAGGTTACTGCTTCAAAAGCATCCTGCTGTTTCTTTGTAAGAGCCATCTGATCAACCTGTGCTTCTACTTCTTCGTAAGGTCTTACACCTTCTTCTGTCTTATCATAAACATAGATTAAGTGATAACCAAACTGTGTTTTTACAGGTCCGATTACAGTGTTTAATTCGCCGTCAAATGCAGCCTGTTCGAATTCTCCTACCATCTGGCCACGACCAAATGGTCCTAAATCTCCGCCCTGCGCAGAAGATGGACATGTAGAATAAGCTTTTGCTGCTTCTTCCACTGTCCTTTCGCCTGCTGCAATTTCAGCTGCTGCTTTTTTGCAGGCTTCTTCTTCATCTGTTAAGATGTGTCTTGCGGATACAGTTGCCTGTGTTGTGAACTGTTCTTTGTTTGCTTCGTAGAATTCTTTCTTTTCTTCTTCTGTGACATCAACAGAATTGATTGTCTTTGTCATTGCCATACGAGCTAATAAATCTGCTTTTACAGACTCTAAAACTGTCTGGAATTCTTCTGTTTCTTCTAATTTGTCTTCGATTGCCTTTAATTCGAAAAGAGCAGTATCAATAATCTGCTGTAAAGCCTGTGCTCGAAATGCTGGATTCGCAGCATACCCCTGCTGCTGTTGTGGTAATCTTGCGATAAATGCATCTACATCAGCTTCTGTAATGCTTTTACCAGCTACAATTGCTAAAACTGTGTCACTCATGTTTTATCTTTCTCCTTTAAATATTATAATCTTGAAATATTATAGTCTTTTTATTCTTTCTTCTCAAGTTCTTTCAATTTTTAGAATAACGGCATGACTATCGTAGCCCATGCATAACTAAGCGGCATAACTAAAACCATCGCCGGAATCATATCTGCAACCGGGAAGTTTTTAAGCTTGACCATACGAAAACCAGTAGCAACCATAATGAATCCACCACATGCTTTAAAATCTGCGATCATCTCTGGCGTTGTTAATGGGAAGATAATCTTTGCAAAAGCAAATAAAATGAGAAATATGATACACTGTGGTACTGCTACAAGGGAAACTACATATCCGAGATTACATGCAAAGATCATTGCTGTAAAGAAATCAAGAATTGATTTGGATAATAAAATCGTATGATCTCCACTCATTCCGGAATCTAAGGAACCGTAAATACCAGTGCCGCTTGCACAGAATAATACGATGATTGTTACTAAGGTAATCATAAATTCTTCTTCTGAAAGATTTGATGTATTTGGTACGATCTTACATACTGCTTTCTGCATCAGTTCTCCACCTTTGTTGATCTTATCGCCTAAATGAATAGCAAGACCAATGGCTGTACCGATAATCATGGCAAAAATAACAGCTGGCATGTTCTGCATTAATGGGATTGTGTTGATTCCCATACCCATGGAACACACACCAAATACAAGAGTAATCTGGGCTTTAAATTCGTTCGTCAGTCTGTGTCCTAACAATCCACCAAGGATTCCACCAAAGACAACAGACAATGCATTCACAATTACACCAATTGGCATAGTTTTTCTCCTCTCTTTGTTTACACACTTAAATTTTTTCTTATGTATTATACCTTTTTCTATTGCAAATTTCTATCATTTTTTCAGGTGTTTAAGAAGTGCAATTGGTTTATACAGAAAAATGACTATTTTTCGGAAAGGAATAATTCGAATATATACCTTTTCAAAAAAATCCCACCAGAAATCACCTGGTTTTAAGAGCTGATTCTTACGTCTTACCTGTGTAATCAGCGCAAAAATCTGATCTCGGCGTACTCCATGCTCAATTTCATACTGTGCATCTCCAACAATATTATAGGTTCCGTCTTTGTTGACTTTGCAGATGCGATGCATGACATACTGTCCATTATCCCTCTGGTAAAAAACCGGATCTCCTACTTTTAATTCTCTGTCTGGCTTTTGAAAATAAATATAATCCCTTTGATGAATAATAAAAGGGCTCATACTGTTTCCTGCAATGAGCATATTCACCTGCTTGCCTTCTTCGACTAATTCTCTAAGAACTGAGACATATTCCTGTGTATCTACATATCTCATATATACAATTTCTCCTCTTTTCAAAAAAGTATCATTTTTATCCTTGATGTGATATAATATTCCTATTGCAATTAGTGTTTCCTAACACTATTTCATTTTCATCTAATCATAACATATTAAAGGAAATTTATCATGAGTTATATTAAACATAAATCAAAAGAATCTGTTGAAGACTACCTAGAAACTATTCTCATGCTTGAGAAGCGACTCCCATATGTGCGCTCCATCGATATTGCTCACGAATTAGATTACAGCAAGCCAAGTGTCAGTGTCGCTATGCGCAATCTCCGTGAACAAGGCTATGTTGACATGGACGACTATGGTCATATTCACCTTACTGATATCGGACGAAGCTGGGCAAAATCCGTTTTAGAACGCCATGAGCTCCTAACCGAGTGGCTCATCAAACTCGGTGTAGAAAAAACCATGGCAGAAGAGGATGCATGTCGCCTGGAACATGACATGAGCGACGAAACCTTCGCCGCTCTGAAAAAACATATTTTAGAAACTCTTTAATAAATACCTTTTGTTTCTTTTAAGGCTTCATATAACTGAGCATCTGCACAACACTTGTAAGGGCTTACAAAAAGAATACCTGCAATATTAAGTGTTACTGCTGCTAAGAGATACCAGCCAAAGAAAGAAAGGTCAAAGATAAAGGCATTCATTTTCTCTCCATTCATTAATTCTTTACTTCTACGGAATGCCTCTTTTTCGGATGTTTCCGGATGTTCTGCAAGAATATACGGAATCATGCGATATTCATAGCCTTTCACAATTCCAGGGATGAACAAAAGGAGGGTCCATAAAAATTGATAAACCATTTTCATCAACATGGTTTTAACATTGTCCATATAATGTTTATCTCGAAATACTTCGATCATCTCTCCTGCACCAGGTTTATGATCTAAATTCTTCACAAAAAATCTTCGTGCACCTACTTCGATCATATTAAATACAAAAATCGTAAGTAAGATTCCACAGAATAAAATCAAAAATCCAACTACTTCTCTTCCCATATGATTAAAATGACTCATTAATCTGCTTAAGCTATCCGGAAGGAGTGTGTCGAAAAGATGATCAAGGACAATCGACATATTATTATTGCTCTCCTTTAAAATCTGATTCACATCCACTTTAATCCCAGAAGAATTCGTTGCAAAATAATTATAAATAAGTGCTACAAGAAAACACATCAGATAATTATTCTTTAAACGTTCAATCCCTTTTTTCTTTAATTCACTTCTCGTCCACATATATGTCATCTCCTTTTTTATTTATACTGAACCAATAGTTTAATTGCTTCTTCTTTATCAAAACCAAGATCTTTCATATCGGAATAAAAATTCTCGATAATTCCTGTTGCAACCTCTCTTCGGTGAGCTGCAATAATTTCTTTTTCCTGCGTTACGACTCTTCCAATCGTTCGATTCGTAATAACAAGTCCTTCCTGATCAAGAGCTGCAAGTGCTCTCTGCATCGTATTCGGATTGACACCTGCTTCTTTTGCAAGATCTCTTACCGTAGGAAGCTTCTCACCGGAAACATACACACCGGCTACAATTTTCTTCACAATCTGTTCCTTCAGCTGAATCCAGATTGGGCGATCTTCACTGATATCCCACTTCATTCTACGTTCCATAAATCAGACTCCTATTCTAAATTCAGACGTGTTGATAATACGATTTCAACAATAGTATGGAAAATCACAATCATAATAAGGTCCTGAACAATACTGATGAGAGTCGCAACACTAGCATTCGTTACCTTCGTCAAAACAAAAGCCATAATTGGTGTAGAAATCACACTGATTACTATGTTCAGTCCAATAAATGCCAGGAATGAGAACAGAAATTTATTGTTGTTACTAAGATGTCCTAAGGCCATAGCTGCATATACACGATAAATCATAGTCATAACTGCCAAAGCAATATTCACAATCATAAGAATCATGAAAACACGCTCTTCTCCTCCGGCAAAAGAAAATGCTTCTCCCACTTCATAGAACAAATCCATCACATGTCCTTGTACACTAAACAATAATATCATTGCAATCACGCCATACCCTGCGATCATACTAAGCAGAGTAACAATCAAAGCACTGACGAATTTAGAAAAAATAAGCTTTCTTACTGATACCGGAAGTGTAAACATCAAATATCCTTCATCCTTTAAAAGTCCATCCCAGAATCGACGGATAACGATAATAATATTCATGACAAACATAGCAACAAACACACCAAATAACACCAAAATCAAAAATTCCATCGGATAGATGGCTCCTGAAGAAAACAGCATCGAAACAAACATGCCGTCAAAATGCTCAGAAGAGAGTGCGAGTCCTAAAAAACCACCAAGAATGATTACCGTAATCCATAATGGCAGCATAACCTTTAACATCGATTTCAAATCATATTTTAATAATTTAGCGAACATCCTGCTCACCTCCTGCACTTACCTGCGAATATACGTCTCCTTTAAAGAGATCACGAAATGCCCCATCAACAGACATGCCGCTTTCTTCTCTAAGATCATCCACAGACTGATGAATATAAATCTGTCCATCGCGAATCATAATGACTTCATCTAAAATCTTTTCGATATCCGAAATCAAATGAGTAGAAATTAATATCGTTCCTTCTTCATTATAATTCGTTAAGATTGTATCCAAAATATAATCTCTGGCTGCAGGATCCACTCCCGCAATCGGTTCATCTAACAGATAGAGTTCTGCCTTTCTGCTCATAACCAGAATCAGCTGAACTTTCTCTTTATTCCCTTTTGAAAGCTTCTTAATCTTGTCATTCATAGAGATGCCAAGACGGGCACACATTTCTTCTGCTTTTGTTCTCTGAAAATCCATGTAAAAATCTTCGAAAAAGTCCATCAGATCCTTCACCTTCATCCAGTCTGCAAAATACATCTTGTCAGGCAGATAACTAATGATCTTTTTGCTTTCAATACCAGGCTCCTGTCCATTAATCATAATCTCACCTGAACTAGGCTGCAGCAATCCATTAAAAAGCTTCATCAATGTCGTCTTGCCAGAACCATTTGGTCCAAGTAAACCAATAATCTTGCCTCTTCCTATTGTCAGGTTCAAATTCTTTATTACTTCTTTTTTCCCATAGCTTTTGCACAGATTCGTGCACTTAACTAATTCACTCATAAGATTCACCTTCCTCATATCATTGTACTAATCGCTTAATACAATAGTATAATAACACAACATTCGTAAAAATTCAACCATATCCTAAGTGAAACGTAAAAAACCGCCAGTGTTTTCACACTGGCGGCTGAAACATCTACCGAAAAATACTATTTATTCTTTTCTCTTGCAACTGCAGAGTAAAGATCAAATAAATCCTGTCCGGTTACTTTGATGATTTTATCGTATACAGACTGAGATGCTTCCTGCATTAATGTCCAGTCATCTGGTTTGATTTCCTGGATCTTCATGCCTGTTTCTTCAAGTTCTTTTTTACACTGTTCTCTCTGGGAATCAGCTGTATCACAGGCAATCTGCTGTGCTTCTTCTGCTGCTTTTAAGATGATTGCTTTTTCATCTTCAGTACGTTCTGCCATAAAGTCTGCAGATGCTACTAAAGTGATAAAGTCAGGTACTGCATTTGTTTCTACGATATATTTCTGCTGTTCATATAATCTTGCAGACTGAATTAAGGAGTAAGCATTTTCCTGAGCATCAATAGTACCCTGCTGAAGACCGATGTATACTTCTGCGAAGGACATTGGTGTTGGATTTGCTTTTACCGCTTTCCAGAATGCGATATGGTAAGCATTTTCCATTGTACGGATTTTCTGTCCCTTAAAGAAGGACATATCATTATATTCGTAGTTTGTTGTCATTACACGGTAACCCTGGTCAGCAAGACCTAAAATCTGATATCCTGCTTTGTCATAGATGTGACGAACCGCATCCATGAATTCTGGGTTGTTGTAAGCTAAACGTACATCTTCGATATCCGCATATAAACATGGAGAGTCAAAGATACAAAGTTCAGGCATAAATGGTACCTGTGGAGCTGGAGACATAACTACAAATGGGATGTCACCGTCTTTTACAGATTCCATAAGCTCACGGTCTCCACCAAGTGCAGACTGTGGGTAAACCTGAATTTTCATTGCTCCATCAGAGTATTCGCCAACTAATCTTGCAAAGTTAGAAGCAAATACATGTGTAATAGTATCTGTTGTACTACATGTAGCAAGCGGCCATGCATAACGCTGTTCTACTTCACCATCTGCATTCTTTTTGCCACATCCTGTTGTAACAACTGCAAGAGAGCAAATTGTAACTAAAACTAATAATAAACTGATAATTCTTTTCTTCATTGCGCTACCTCCTTGACTAACCTAAAAGACATAAGCTGATCTGAGGGATAAATGTAATGAACATTAAAGCGATCAGATTCATAACGATAAGTGGCAGTGCATGTTTTGCAATCTTCATAACAGGAATATCTGTTAAGGAGCTTGCAACGAATAAGTTTACACCGATTGGAGGTGTAACGAAACCGATTGCTAAGTTTACACACATGAAAATACCAAAGTGAATTGGAGCAATTCCAATACCATTCATGATTGGCATTAAGATTGGTGTAAGAATCAGAATCGCTGGAGTTGTATCCATTACCATACCTACTAATAATAAGAATACATTTACTACTAAGAGGATAACAACTTTACTAGAGAATGTAGCTAAAATCCATCCACTGATTGTCTGTGGAACCTGCATTAAGGTTAACACACGAGAGAATGCTGTAGATGCAGCAAGGATAAACAGAATTGGGGCATAAGTTTTAACCGCTTCTGCAAGAATTGCATAAACTTCATTCACTTTAATTGTTTTATAAATTACAAGGCTGACTACTAAAGAATAGAATACGGAAATTACCGCTGCTTCTGTTGGGGAAGCAATACCGGAATAAATACATCCCAAAATGATAACTGGGGATAATAATGCCCAGAAAGAATCAATAAATACTTTGATAAATCCACGAGCATGTAAATCGCCTACCATCTCTCCGATTTTTTCTTTGTCTTCACCATTCTTTACACAATAAAATACTGCATAAACCATTAAAAGTACTGCAATTAAGATTCCTGGTACGATACCTGCAAGGAAGATATCAGATACAGATGCTCCGGAAGCCATACCAAAAATGATAAATGGAATGGAAGGTGGAATGATTACACCTAATGCTCCAGCAACTGCTACTAAAGCAGTACAGAATTTTTTGTCATATCCAAGACCTACTAAAATAGGAATAGTCATGGAACCTACTGCTGCTACAGTTGCGATACCAGAACCGGAAATCGCACCATAGAATAAACAAGTAATAACTGTCGCACATGGAAGACCTGCTGGTAACTTCCCAATAAAGAATGCGAATAAGTTAAATAATTTTTTAGAAATACCACCACGAGCCATAATAAGTCCGGATAAGATGAACATTGGAACGGCTAATAATGGGAAAGAATCAATTCCACCAAACATGGAACGAATTACGTATCCTGCACTTGCTGTGAAGGATGGATCAAACATACCTGGTAATACAGAAACAACTCCAAGAGAAAGGGAGATTGGCACTGCTAATACCAGACAAGCTAAGAATAAAAGAAATACTACTGCTGCTGACATAAACTATTCTCCTTTCACTTCAATTTCTCTTTTACCAGTTACTTCTAAGAATCTCTGAATCCATTTCTGCACGAGACGGAAATCTGCGAGACAGAAACTAATCAGTGTAGAAGACTGCATAAGGTACATTGGGATACCAACCGCAGGGCTTACCTGATGAGATGCTACTGCGTTCTGAATATAATGCCATGCAAATGGAATCATATAAGTGAACAGAATAATTTCTACTGTATAAGATACGAGGCGCAGTGCAGAACGTGTTCTAGGTGAAAAAAGACCAACAAACTGTTCGATTTTAATAGATGCACCCTTCTTAATACAAAAACTAATACTTAAGAAACCAGACCAGATGAACATATATCTGGTAATTTCTTCAGACCAGGTCAGGGAATAACTAAAAGCATAACGGGCAGTTACCTGAATTCCCATAATGATCATCATTCCGATCAGTAATGCAACTAAGATTACTTCTTCGAAATAGTTGTCTAACCATTTGACTATTTTCATAATATCTCCTCCTTTTATAGACAAACTTTTAACACACACACAATATTATACTCTTTTTTTATCAAAAAGCCATATTTCATTCATATTTATTATGAATTGATTCGTTTTGATTATTAAATATTTTTTATCAATTGTTATGTTTTTAACGGTTTTATGCATAGGTTTAAGAAGTATATTCTATAGAAGGAAAAATCACAACAAAAATAGCGAAAAAAAGAGCTCCGCTTCATGTACGGAACTCTTTCTAATTTCATTCGTTATTCTACTTATTCTATTATTTTTTCTCTTCAATCTTTACGATTACATTCCCATTCTCAGTAGGAATATATCCAATTTTCAGACGTTGTCCATTCTTATGGATGAATCCTCCGTTCGCTGAGGTTCTGTGATACCCAAACTTCGTAATAAAACTTTTACCGTAAGCAAATTCCTGTCTTCGAATATTAAAGCTTTCCGCTTCTTCATCTTCCGTCGTTTCTCCTCCCTGAGAAGCCGGAACAAAGTTCTCCACTTTACCTTCAATCGTCTGATAGTTGCCATTCTTATAGGCATTCACGATTGTTACATATCCATAACAAAAATCCGCAAGAACAAGAGCACAGATAATCAATGCCATAACTCCTGTAGCACGAACAAATATCTTTGATCCCATAAATACTGCCATCAATCCATAAAGTCCCAATATAGCAAACGGTACAATCCAGTATATCTGAATCTTAAAATTGCTTGCCTCATATAATAATTCCATATATCATCCTCCAAATGCTTATCTTTTCTCTCTTTATCCATATAACATCTATTCACAATAGGTAAGTACTCGTTCAAACTCCATAGAGCCGCCAAATAAATCAAGAGCACTTCCAATCGTTACATCAATTTTACCATATCCCAGGCTTTTTAGCATGGCTAAATCTTCTTCACTTCTCACTCCACCTGCATAAGTAATCGGAATTTTATTCCAATTTCCAAGCATGGCTGCAAGCTCCGTCTCAATTCCGGATGCTTTTCCTTCTACATCCACTGCATGAATCAAAAATTCATCACAAAAAGAAGAAAAATAATCCAATGTCTCTTCATTAAGCACCACATCCGTGAATTTCTGCCAGCGATCCGTAACAATATAATAATGTCCATCTCGTTTTCGACAGCTTAAGTCAAGAACCAAATGCTCTTTTCCAACTACTTCAACGATTTTTTCAAGGTGTTCATAATCAATCTTGCCATCTTTAAATACATAAGAAGTCACAATAATATGAGAGGCACCCATATCAAGAAAACGTCTGGCATTGTCCGCATTCATGCCTCCACCGATCTGAAGACCTCCTTTATAAGCACCAAGTGCAAGAGAAGCCTGATGCACATCTTCTTCATAGTACGTAGACCCAGCCGGATTTAATATAATGATATGTCCGCCTTTTAAGCCATGTTCTTTATAAAGATTCGCATAAAAATCTCCATCTTTTTCAGAAACAAAATTTTCTTCTGCCTGATTCCCCAAATCCACAAGGCTTCCGCCAACAATCTGTTTTACTTTTCCATTATGTATATCAATACAAGGTCTGAATTTCATATCTTAATTCCTTTATTTTTATAATTTGAGATTATTATATCAGATAAATCCACCTTTTTAAAGAATACCTTTAAAAGCTTCAAAGGCAGCCGGAATTGCATATTTATGTTCTAATTCCTCCCGATTAATCCACACAAGATGATCCATTTGAGGTTTTTGCTGACATTCTACATAAAAACCGGCCATATGCCATTCAATATGACTAAATATATGTTTTGCTTTTTTTGTTACGTCCACTTTATATTGCTGTACCTGCCAGGAGGAAAGCTTTTCTTCCATCTGCGCAAGTGAAATCATAGAATCTTCATTCGGGAATTCCCATAGACCTGCTAAAAGCCCTGAAGAAGGTCTTTTATGGATTGCAATCTTTCCTTGGTATTCCAGAAGGAAAACCGTCTTTTCTTCGATTTTTCTCTGTTTTTTCGGTGTCTTTACTGGGATTTTATAGGTTAAATCCCGCTTGTTCGAAAGACAAAGCTCATTCCACGGGCACTTCTCACAATGAGGAGCTCCATTTGGCACACAAACCATTGCTCCAAGCTCCATCAACGCCTGATTAAAATCCCCCGGCTGCTCTTCTGGTATAATTTCCAACAGTGCTTTTGTAACCATCTTTTTAGTGGAGGCTTTTAATATATCGCTCTCATCGGCCATAATTCTTGTAATTACTCTTAATACATTCCCATCCACGGCCGGTACCGGAATCTTAAAAGCAATGGAAGCAATTGCTCCTGCCGTATACTCTCCAATTCCTTTTAAAGAAAGCAGCTGTTCATAATCTGCGGGTAAATTGCCATCATAATCTTTTAAAATCTGACCTGCTGCAATTTTTAAATTTCTTGCACGATTGTAATAGCCAAGTCCTTCCCAGAGTTTCATCAATTTTTCATCTTCTACGAAAGCCAATGCCTCTACATCCGGCAGCACGTTCATAAATCGATGATAATAGGGTTTTACCGCCTCAACCCTGGTCTGCTGAAGCATAATCTCTGAAATCCAGACTCTGTATGCAGTTGGTTCTTCACGCCAGGGAAGAATCCTGGCATTTTGTTCATACCATGCAAGCAATGGCTTTACAATTTCTCTATCTAAATGCATCTTATATTCCTCTGCCAATCGCAATGGTCAAAAGAAATACTTTCTTAATTCCATGCTTTTTTAATATCAGAGCACAAGCATCTGCAGTTGCTCCGGAAGTGTAAATATCATCTACCAGCAGGACACTCCTTTCCCCTTCATAGTGCTTTTTCTCCCAGGAAAAACATTCTAAAAGCTCTTTTCTTCGATCCTCTGGTGTCAGTTTTTTTAATGGAGCCGTGTCTTTTTTACGAAGCAGCAGATTCTCTTTTACAGGTACATGAAGCCACCCTGAAATCCCGTCTGCAAATATTCTTGCCTGATTATATCCCCTGATTCTTCTTTTTTTACGACTCACAGGAACAGGAATAATTGCATCAAATCTCTGACTGCTTAAAATGTCCTGATACAGTATTTTTGACAGTCTGCTGTAAAACTCCACAAATTCTCTTTTATTCTTATATTTGATCGCCATAATGGAAGGACTAGTCACTGCGTCATATTCAACCAGAGAAAACCCACGGTCAAATATATGCGCTCTTCGTTCACAATCATAGCAATACTCCTGCCTCTCATTTAACAGAGGCTTTCCGCATTTAAAACAATAAGGCTGCCTCACCTGTTTGATCTTTTTAAAGCAGGCAGGGCAGACCATTGTCTTTTGCTCCTCTAAGATATCCATGCAAACCGGACATCTTCTGGGATAAATATAATTCCAGATTTCTTTATACACAAAAACCTTCTTTCCCTTCTCCCCAAGGATTCTTTGTTTTTATGTCTATTTTGTCTTAATCTTTTTTACAGAAGTCCAGGTTGAATAATACTTTTTATCCTTAACCGTTTTATAAGTACGAACCTGAACATAATAATACGTTTTCTTCTTTAAGCTTTTCACTGTCGTAGAAACCGTTTTATAACTTTTAATCGTTTTCGTCTTAGCATTCTTCATGGACTTGCTTGTCGAATAACGAACCTGATAACCAGTGACCTGTCCCGATTTTTTCTTCCATTTTACCAGGAAGGCTTTTGATTTTGCAGTGAGAGAAACAATACTTGTTGGAACCGGATTGATGACAAAGCTTTTTGAAATCGTTCCGGTTACTCCCCCAATTCCTTTGGCAGTTACTTTATAAGTTCCAACCTTTGTTCTTCCATCTGCATAGGAAAGCTTCACATTCCCATTTGAAGAAGTGCCGGATAACAGGGAAATATCCTTGTATTCCACATCAACAGATGGCTTTACAGCCTTTCCACTATATACATAAGTACTTTTGCCAAGGGACATATCTGCTTTTGAAACGTCTACAGCAGCTGTTTTATGATCTTTTGAATAAGTCTGCCCCTTTGCTTTCTTTAAGGCATAATATCCATTTACTTCGCCCGCGCCAAAATAATCATCCCGGCCACTCGCTCCAAGATCCATGGAGGTATCTTTTAAGATGGACTCAACCTTTGCTGCACTTAAATCCTTATTGATTCCATAAATCATCGCTGCAATGGCTGATACAACAGGTGCTGAAAAGCTTGTCCCATCGCACATGGCATATTGTTTATTACTATAATAGGCATTCTTTAATTGCGCATTGTCATAATAACTAAGCACACCTGCCTTAGCCACAATCATCTTCTCACCTGGTGCACACAGATCAATGGCACTATTATGCTGCGAAAAAGTTGACCAGGTATCATTTGTCGAAACTGCTCCTACTGATATCACATGATTTAAGGATGCAGGATACATCTTATCTGCTGT
This sequence comes from Lachnospiraceae bacterium, assembly GCA_024403555.1. Classification (GTDB taxonomy): domain Bacteria; phylum Bacillota; class Clostridia; order Lachnospirales; family Lachnospiraceae; genus Fimousia. The sequence continues at coordinate 43,359 of JAKSRP010000002.1, forward strand.
CCCTTCATTTCCTGCTGCTGCAACCGTTAGTATTCCATTTGCATAGGCTTCATCAATGACCTCGGAAAGAGCCTGATCATTCGCCGCACTTCCGGCAATAGACAGATTAATCACTTTTATATTCAATTTTTCGGCAAGAGAAAGCACATAATGATAGCCTGTAATCAAGGATTTTGTTTGTGCCAGTGCCGTATATGGATAATAGTTGATATCTCCAATCTTGATGATGTTCTTTTCATTACGATCTCTGCTTGGTCTCTCAAATACATTGACCGGAAGAATACGTGCATTATAGGATACTCCTGCCATTCCTTTCTCATTGTTCGTCTGAGCAGAAATGATAGAAGCAACTTCTGTTCCATGTCCTACATAATCGCAGTACACTTTATCCTGATACGTATCAAAATCCCAGCCGTCATCCTTAAACAACGTATCCGTCTTGGCATTATAGGCATAGTCATAAAGGACATTCCCGCCATTTTTGACATCTAAAAGCTCCTCATGTCTCTCTGATAACTTATAATTAATTCCGGTATCTAACACAGCCACAGTAACATTTGCCGTATCTGCACTTTTTTCGCTCCAGGCACGTGGGATATCGGTCTGGTTTAAATACTGCTGCTGATTCACATACGGATCATTCGTTGAAATCTCGGAAAGACGATAAGTATAGTTCTTTTGAACATAATCAACGCCGTCTTCCGCTTCGATATCTCTCATGGCATCCGTAAGATTTACATCTTCTGCAATAGAAACCACGGATACTGCTCCTCCAGCTTCCCTTTCATCAAGAAGAATCTCCTGGCCACATACTCCGTCTTCTTTTAATTCTTTTTTTGTAAGAGGTTCCTCTTCATAAACAACAATCAATTCGTCCTCTACAAAGTCTTCCTCTTTCGTCGTTTCAAACTCTTTTGCATCCTGATCCTTGCGTAAAAGGATATCCGTTTCAAATGTCATCGCATTGATTTTTGCCCCAAAACAATTAGCCACCATAAACAGGCTTAACAAAACAGCCATAAAACGCTTTTTCATACTTAAACCTCAAACTCTATAATTCTTTCATCCAATGTAGAATACCTTTTCATCTCATCCGTATTCTCAATCATATGATATACGGTCTGATCATTCCCCACGATTGTCAGACATTTTTTTGCTCTCGTAACTGCTGTATAAAGCAGATTTCGATTCATCAATACCTGTGGTCCACTAAGAAGCGGCATAATGACTGCCGGATACTCACTCCCCTGGGATTTGTGAATTGTAACTGCGTAAGCAAGCTCTAATTCATCTAACATCGAATATGTATATTCTACATATTTATTCTCATCAAACACAACCGTCACGGTTTCAGCAAATGTATTGATCTGCATGACCACGCCCATATCACCATTAAATACTCCTGTGCCAGAATCCACAACAAAGCCTCTGCGACCCTTAATCGTCCACTCTAAGTTGTAGTTATTGCGAATCTGCATAACCTTATCGCCTTCGCGAAGCAGTCCTCTGGCAGTTTCCTTCTCCTCTTTTTCCGGAGACGGTGGATTGATATAACGCTGTAAAACGACATTCAGTCTTTCAACTCCTAACTCACCTTTTCGCATTGGTGTCAGTACCTGTATGTCAAATGGTGTTGCATCTACATAGTCAGGAAGTTTATCACGCATCAGATAAATGACAACACCGATAATATCGTTGATGGTCATTCTCTTTAAAAAGAAAAAGTCTTTGCTCTTATTATCAAGTGCAATTTGCTCTCCCGCATGAATGTGATGTGCATTTAACACGATATCACTGCCTTCGGCCTGTCTGAAAATCTTCTTTAATTCCACCAGCGCAAATTTACCGGAGGCGATAATATCTTTTAATACATTCCCGGCGCCCACACTCGGAAGCTGGTTCACATCCCCTACCATGACGAGCCTTGTTCCAGGAATCGTTGCCGTTAGGAGCGCATGAAAGAGAGTCAGATCCACCATGGACATCTCATCTACAATGATGACATCGGTTTCTAATGGATACTCTCGGTTTCGCTCAAAACGCATCGTGCCTCCATCCTCGGCTCCGCCATTCAATTCTAACATACGATGAATTGTGGATGCGTCATAACCAGTCGCTTCTGTCATACGTTTTGCTGCTCTTCCGGTCGGTGCACAAAGAAAGATTTCAAGTCCTTCTGACTCAAAATAATGAATCAGCGCATCAACCGTCGTGGTCTTTCCTGTTCCCGGTCCCCCGGTAATGACAACCACGCCACTTTTTGCAGCTGTTTCAATCGCTTTCTTCTGCATCTCATCAAGCTCCATGCTTGAAGTTTCTTCAATTTTCTTAATTGTATGAGTAAGATCCTCTTTGGATACTTCATACTCAATATTTAAGTCAAACAGCATCTTTGCTGTATTTAATTCTAAGTAATAATACTGAGTGAGGTAGACAATTTCCTCTTCCTCTCTCTGTTTGATGATGATTTTTCGATCCATCATCATATTCATCAGCTGTGTCTCTACCATCTCAAGGGACAGGCTTAAGATTTCTGCTGCCTTTCCAATGAGAATTCGCTTCGGCAGATATACATGCCCAGCTGCCACACCTTGCTGCAAGGTATATAAAATCCCGGAATGAATACGAAATTCCGAAGATTTTCCAATTCCAACTTTATCCGCAATTTCGTCAGCCACGCGAAAACCGATTCCTGATATATCTTCTGCCAACTGATATGGATTATTCTCGATTACTTCAAAGAGACGGTTCCCATATTCCTTATAGATTTTGGCAGCAAAATTCGTGCCAATTCCATACTTCGTCAGGAACATCATCGTATTGCGCATCTCCTGCTTTTCAAGAAACTGTACTGCAATATCCCTTGCCTTTCTCTCAGAAATCCCTTTCACCTCAGAAAGTCGTTCCGGTTCTTCTTCAATGATACGGAAGGTGTCTTTCTTAAACTTTTTGACAATTCTTTTTGCAAGCGCTGCTCCAATCCCTTTGATCGCTCCAGAGCCTAGGTAACGTTCCATGCTATCTATGTCATCTGGTTCCATAATCTCATAGGAAGTGACCTGAAACTGTGGCCCATGCATCGGATGATCTACATATTCGCCTTCGGCTCCAATGTATTCTCCTTCATTTATGTAATTGAAAATCCCAACAAGAGTCTCATCTTCTCCAGACATCTCTAACGTGAGAACGGTATATCCATTGTCTGGATTACGATAGCGGATATGCTCCACATAACCTTCTACTCTTCCCATCAAATTCACCTTCTTGCTATAATCGCAATCAAATGTCTTGCTTGAAAACATCTACTTAATATGAATGATGCCGGAAGCGAAAAGACGCTCCCGGCAAAAAATCAAATCCTAATTCAATTCTATTCTGGATCTCTAACTCCAGCTAAGAATTCTACATATTTACCTGTACCAACTGCAACAGCTGTTAATGGTTCTTCTGCTGTCATTGTATTGATACCAGTGTTTTCTTCGATTAATTCTTCTAAACCGTTAAGTAACGCACCACCACCTGTTAATACGATACCACGGTCAGAAATATCTGCTGCTAATTCTGGTGGAGTTCTTTCTAATACGCTGTGTACAGCATCTACGATCTGGTATGCTGGTTCTTTTAATGCTTCTTCTGTTTCTTCAGAAGTAACAGTAACTGTCTTTGGAAGACCTGTTACTAAGTTACGTCCACGTACATCCATAGTGATGCTTTCTGGACGTCTGTAAGCTGTACCAATATTGATCTTGATTTCTTCAGCTGTTCTTTCACCAATTAATAAGTTGTGTTTTTTACGCATGTAACGAACGATTGCTTCATCGAAATCATCCCCAGCGATTTTGATGGATGTACTTACTACAACACCGCCTAAAGAAATAACTGCGATATCTGCTGTACCACCACCGATATCAACAATCATATTACCAATTGGTTTGGAAATGTCGATGCCTGCACCGATTGCTGCTGCAACTGGTTCTTCAATTACTTCAACTGTACGAGCGCCTGCTGCGTATGTAGCATCTTTAACTGCTTTCTTTTCAACTTCTGTTGCTCCGGATGGAACACAAACGCTGATGCGAGGTTTTCTTCCGAATAAAGATTTACCTGTTGTTTTGCCGATGAAGTACTTTAACATCTTTTCTGTTACTGTATAATCAGAGATTACACCCTGACGAAGAGGACGAACTGCAACGATGTTTCCTGGTGTTCTACCAAGCATTAATCTTGCTTCTTCCCCGATTGCTTTAATTTTGTTTGTGTTGCGGTCAAATGCAACTACGGAAGGTTCTCTTAAAACTACTCCCTTTCCTTTTACATATACGAGTACACTCGCTGTACCTAAATCAATTCCGATATCTGTGCCTGATGCCATAGCTATCTCCTTTCTCAAATCATCTATCTTTGGTTGTTCATCCCGAAAAACGGGTTATCTGTCATTCATTTTCCTGTGTCGTTCATGTATACAAACGTACACTACTTTATTATAAACAAAAAAATAGAAATTTCAATTCCATTTTTATTTCTTCACAAATTATTAAGAAATCTCAGATTTTACCAATATTTTTGTAACAAAAAAGAGGAATGGATACCATTCCTCAAATCTTGTGCTAACGTTCAAAAATTATTCTTCTACGCCTTTGCTTGCTAAGAAGCTGATTACATCGCCGATTGTCTTTAACATCTCAGCATCATCTGTTGTGATTTCGATGTCATATTCATCTTCTAAAGCCATTACTAAGTCTAATAAATCTAAAGAATCTGCATCAAGATCATCTTTAAAGGATGTATCCTCTGTAATTTCATCTACGCTGACACCAAGTGTTTCAGCAATCAGTTCCGCCATTTTTTCAAACATAGTTACCATATCTCCTTCTAATCTCAAAAATGCGTCATATTTATAAAGCCTGTATGACGATAGCCTTACGGTTTTTCTAAACTCATTATACTAACAGACTAGTATTAACGCAATCATTTTTTATAATAATATTTTGAGTTTTTCGCAACATTGCTAAAACACTTTCTTCATTACTGTTCTTCGGCAAATGCATCCCAAGGAATATCAATTTTTACACCACGTGTAATTACATCATCGATATGAAGAAGGAGTGGATAATCTTCTTCTTTTAACACTCCACGTTTTGCCATATCACGAACTGCCTGAGCGGTTCTCTGAGCAATAACAACTGCTTCTACGGTTTCACCGGCAAGCATTTCCTTCGCTTCTGCATAAGGAATCCCTTTTCCAAGTAAAATTCCCATACGACGGCTTCTTCCATTAAATACAGTTACATACAGATCTCCCACACCATGGATTAAGTTGATTGGTTCCCCGCCGACAACGTCGAGTAAGCGCATCATCTCTTTCATGGACTGGCCAAATAACATTGCCTGTGCATCAAAGAGTTTAAAATCATCGCCACGTAATTCTTCCATACCGATTGCAGTTGCTGTCGCCATTGCATAACCATTTTTTAAGGCAACCGAGCATTCAACGCCAGTGACGTCAGTAGATAAACTTATGTGATAATAATCCGTTGTGAGCATATTTTTAAACTTGCGAAGCACTTCCATATCTTCCCCACAGAAAGCAACATGTGTCTGATCATGATTTGCAAGCTTTAAAGCAATACATGGACCGCCGATTGCATTTAAGGATAATTTCTTTCCTTCCGGAAGCATGCGCTGCCAGTAATAAGGATATGGAACTAAGGTGCCATCCGGTTCATTGATCATCCCTTTTGTTACAGTGATAACTTCCATACCATCCGGAAGCTTTGGAAGGATTTCTGTTCCAAACCAGTCTACCCCAAAACTAGAAACCCCACCGATTACGACATCTGTGCCATCAAGTGCTTCTTCTAATTCTTCTAACTGATAATATTTGCAGCTATCATAAAGAGTTGCCTTTAAAGTCATATGATAATTGTCTTCTCGAAGGCGGTCGATGATTTCTTTATCAATATGAGTACCTACAAGACGAACTTCGTTTCCATTTTCAATTGCCGGGAAAGTTAAAGCAGATCCCATCTGACCGGATCCGATAATTGTAATAACGCTCATTTTTTATTCTCCTTTATATTTATCCATTAATGTTTGCAAATGCTTCTGATACTGATTTCTAACGCTTGCTGGCTCGATAATCTCCATATGTTCTCCGATTCCTGTCACCCAGCCAAAAAACTGCTGGCTGACGGATACTAATACATTCACATGGAAGTAGTCATTTCCTTCCGGAACCATCATGACATCCGTTCCAAAGCGGTCAATGATAACCCCTGCAAGGAAATTACGGCATCGCAAGGTTACATGTTCATCCTTGCCACCATACATTCCAAATGTCTTTTTCGCAAACTCCGCAAGATTAAACTGATCAAAGTTTTCTTTCCCAATTCGTTTTTCTTCACAACGGGAAATATTCTGCATCTTATCTACTCGGTAATGCTTGATTTTGTTGCTTTCTTCTTCATAAGCAATCAAATAATAATTTTCATCATCCCAGGTAAGAGACCATGGACTGACGGTATATAATTCGCCATTTCTCTTCGCTTTCAGCTCTTTTTTTGTTGTCCATTCATGATATTTGTACTGGATCTGAGTATCATTTGCAATGGCTTCTGAAATAGCATCCACATTATAATAAATGGTTTCATTGCCAGTCTTCGGACGATTTCTCACAACCACCTGACGATTTAACTGCTTTGCCTCTGCGCGGCTTGCAAGCCTTTCTAGCTTTTTAATCAAATCCATGGATTTTCTCTCTGTGATAAACTTCGCAGACTGCACGACATCAACCAAAAGCTTTAATTCCGGCAGTTCAAACTGTCTTGAAGCAATATAATATCCGGATTTCTTTCCACGAACCTGAATAATATCAAGTCCATATTCCTGCAAAGCCTCTATATCCTGGTAAATGCTCTTTCGCTCTGCCTTTAGATCATATTCATTTTCTAAAATACGAATCAGATCTGCCGCCGACAGAATGTGATTCTCGTCGGATCTCTCCATCAAAATCTGCATGGTACACAAAAGTTTCTGTTTTTGTTTCTGTGATGCCATAATTCTTCTCCCCTGTTTGTAAAATGATTCTCTCATGTTCTTTTCAAACATCATTTTATCACAGAAGATTGTCGAAAACCATGTCATCAGACCTTTTATACATTATTTCTAGCCATTTCCACTTTACATTTTGCAAATTTTCTGATATTTTAAATTCCTAATTGCTTTTTTCAATAAAATCCAGTTATTATGAAAACGCAATTTTGTTTCAGTTTTAATCTATACAGGAAATAAGTGAGGTATAAGAAGATGAAACCAATCAAAGAGGGTAAAGTAAGAGAAATCTATGACAATGGCGACAGCTTAATTATGGTAGCAACTGACCGAATCAGCTGCTTCGACGTAATTTTAAATAATGAAATCACAAAAAAAGGAACTGTGCTTACACAGATGTCCAAATTCTGGTTTGACTTAACACAGGACATCGTTCCAAACCACATGATCAGCGTTGACGTAAAGGATATGCCTGAATTCTTCCAGCAGCCAAAATACGACGGAAACTCCATGATGTGCAAAAAATTAGAGATGCTTCCAATCGAATGCATCGTTCGTGGCTACATCACTGGTTCCGGCTGGGCTTCTTATAAGGAAAATGGTACCGTATGTGGAATCAAACTTCCTGAAGGCTTAGAAGAATGCTCCAAGCTTCCAGAAGCAATTTATACACCTTCTACAAAAGCAGAAATCGGCGACCATGATGAAAATATTTCCTACGAAAAATCCATCGAAGTCCTTGAAAAACAGTTCCCGGGAAAAGGCGAAGAATACGCAGCTAAATTACGTGACTACACACTTGCACTTTACAAAAAATGTGCAGATTACGCTGCAGAACGTGGCATCATCATCGCAGATACTAAATTTGAATTTGGTTTAAATGAAGATGGCGAAATCATCATCGGAGACGAAATGTTAACTCCGGACAGCTCCCGTTTCTGGCCTGCAGATACATACGAAGTTGGTCACGGACAGCCATCCTTTGATAAACAGTTTGCACGTGACTGGTTAAAGGCAAATGATCATGACTGGACTTTGCCACAGGATATTGCGGATAAGACTATTGCTAAGTATTTAGAGGGTTATAAGTTGATTACCGGCAAGGAGCTTTAATTCATCGAGGCTGTCATCCTTTCTCTGCAACCATTCACAAAATATAAAAGACTTACCATTCACTGGTTTTCTTTCTCTATTAAGAATGTTTGCTGGAGTTAGAACACTCCTCAAAATAATACGCAGGGTGTCTTCCTGATTCGAACCTCATAAGAGTTTCGCCTCTGGAAGACACCCTGCTTTATTTTTCGTCCTGTTCTAACCAACCAGCAGACATTCCAGAGCAGAAAACCAGTTTCATGGAGTCTTTTACATATTTTGCTCAAAAGTTGCAGTGGAAGGATGACAGCCTCAAATTAAAGCTCCTTGCCTGATCCAGGTCATGAATTTGATTTTCTTAAATAAATTTACAAAATAACATCCAGATACCGGCCTTCAATATTTGCTGCCACGGTATTTCTGAACAATGATAGAAAGGCTCAAAAATACGTTTTTTTTGATGAAAAATGTCTGTTGTCGGCATGAACAGGACGTAAAAAAATAAAAAAGATGGTAGGTCGGAGACGAAACTCTTTGGAGGTTCGAATCAGACATACCATCGTTTTATTTTTCAGGAGTGTTCATCCTTCAACAGACATTTTTAATAATCAAAAGAAAAACTATTTTTGTTTGTCTTTCATCATTGTTCAGGTACCGTGGCTACGAATACTGAAGGCCGGTATCTGTAATATTATTTTAAAGGCTTACTTAAGAAAATCGAACTCATGACCTGGCTCAGACTTAAGATAATGCTGCAGCTGATAAGCACACATAATCGCCACATTCTCTTCTTTTAAAATTCGTCGCACTTCTTCCCTGTCAGCAAGTACGATTTCGATTTCTTCAGAATCTTCCTGTCCTGCTTTGCTTGGTGTTCCAGTTGCATAACCATATACCGTTCCACAGGATTCATCTGTCATCCCGATGGTTGTAAAGAATGGTTTGGAATACATATCATCAACATCAATTGGTGTTAAGGTAAGACCTGTTTCTTCGGATAATTCGCGAACGCCTGCTTCCTTAAAATCTTCACCCGCTTCACAAAGACCTGCTGGAAATTCATAGATAAATCCATTTAACGGATAACGATACTGTTTTACTAAGACTACTTTCCCATCACAAATTGAGAAAATAATAACTCCATCTGCATTATTTTCATGTGTTACTGCCTTTAACTCATCGACAGTTTTGGCACGGGAAGCAACAAAATATTTGCTGTCGCGACCACTTTTATGTGTGACATCAAAAGTAAAGAAGTTCAAAAATTTATAGCTGGTTTCCTGTGTGATCTTACGAATTAATCCCATATCATATCTTCCTTTCCACTCATATATAAAAGAGCTTCTTCTGCTGTTTTGATTAGATAAGAGATCGCTTCTACCGGATAACGGCCAACTGCAGTCTCACCAGTAAGCATTACAGATGCTGCACCGTCCATTACTGCATTAAAAATATCAGAAACTTCTGCTCTTGTAGGCACTGCACGAGTTTCCATAGATGCTAACATCTGAGTAACAACCATAAATGGTTTCTTCACCATGCGGCACTGTCTTGCAATTTCTTTCTGAAGCACTGGAAGCTTCCAAAGATCAACCGCATTTCCAAGGTCACCTCTGGCAATTACAATTTCATCTGCCACTTCTAATAATTCCGGTAAGATTTCTACGCCCTCTAAATTTTCAATTTTTGCAAAGATGCGAATATCCCCAGCGTTATTTTTCTCAAGCTCTTCTCTTAAATTCATTAAGTCTTTTTTATTACGTACAAATGGGAGCATTACGCCAGTAACCCCATATTCTTTTGCTACTTTTAAATTCTCTTTATCTGCATCCGTAAGTGTTGGAACCGGAATGGTTACCCCTGGAAGTGCAATGCTCTTACGCTGTACAACCTTTCCGCCACGAAGAACCTTACAACGAATGTCTTCTGGTAAATCCCCACTACGTTCAATTACTTCTAATAAGATTTTGCCATCATCAATTAAAATCTGCTGACCTTCTACCAGATATGGAAGAATGATTTCTGGAAGTGGAAGAGTATCTAAATAAATCATCTCACGATCCTGCCATTCCAAATTCAGCTGCATACGGCCAATACGAAGCTCTGGTCCCTGTAAGTCAATCAAAAGCTCCGGTTTGATAATACCTTCCTGATGTGCTGCTGCAAGATAATTCGTGATCCACTCACTGCTGCTTTCTAAATTCTTATGGGAAAGATTCAGTCTCATACCATTCATTCCCTGACGAAACATTCTTTTTAATACATTCATGCTGGCACATGCAGGTCCTAATGTTCCATAATAAACCATCGTAACAAATCCCCCTGTTTACATTGATGTAGCGTTTAATGTAAATTCTTTTACCTGATCAAGCACCATGCCGATCAGTGTTTTTCTTGCCTCCACACTTGCCCAGGCAATATGTGGTGTAATAATTAGTTTATCACTGTCTTTTATCTTTAACAATGGATTCTTCACATCCATTGGCTCTTTGCACAATACGTCAATTCCTGCGCCCCTGATCTGCCCAGACTCTAATGCCTCGCAGAGATCTTCTTCCACCACAATCGGTCCACGACCTAAGTTTAATAAAATGCAGTTTTTCTTCATCTTGGCAAATGCTTCCTTATTGATCAGCCCTTCGGTATGTTCATCGAGTGGTGCATGAACCGATATAATATCTGACTGAGCAAATAAAGTGTCCATATCAACCTGCGTATATCCCGGTTGTGGTTTTGCTCCGGAAGCGGATGCATAGATTACTTTCGCGCCAAATGCTTCTGCAATTTTTGCTACTTTGCGACCAATATTACCAAGTCCGATGATTCCCCAGGTTGCTCCTGCAATCTGATGAAACGGCTTTTCTAAATTCGTAAAGATAGGATAATCACAATACTTTTTGCTCTTTACAAATTCATCGTAATATTTAAGCTTTTCCTCCACATATAATAAAAGCGCAAAGGTGTGCTGAGCCACAATATCAGTAGAATAACCTGCCACATTCTTCCATGGAATCTTTCTCTGTGCAAGATATTCCTTATCTAAATTATTTGTTCCTGTTGCAGAAACACATACTAATTTCAAATTCTTAGCTTCTCCTATAGAAGCTTCATTTACCAGACATTTATTGACAACAATAATGTCGGCATCTTTTGTTCTTTCTGCCATTTCTTCCTGAGTGGATGTAGAATAAGTCACAAGCTCTCCGTATGCTTCAAAGCCAGAAAGATCAATATCATCTCCCAAAGTCAGGGTATCTAAAAATACGATTTTCATTCTATAAATCCTCCATTTCTAATTATAACACAAAAATTATAACACAAAAGCAGCTTAAAAACTCTATGAGAACCAATATACAATGAAAAAAGAGCAGCGATTGTCACTGCTCTTAATTTCTAAAGTTTAATAATCATTCTTATCTTATAAGAAAATATACTTAAGTACGAATAAAACTGCTAATACGTACATAAGAGGTGTGATCTTCTTTCTGTGACCACAGATTACGTTGATGATTACATAAGAAATAACACCGATTGCGATACCTTCAGAGATACTATACATTAATGTCATGCAAAGTAAGCAAAGGTATGCTGGAATAGCTTCTGTGAAATCGTTAAAGTCGATTTCTGTTACAGCACTTACCATTAAGAATCCTACGAAGATTAATGCGGATGCTGTAGCAAAGCTTGGGATTGTAATAAATACTGGTGCAAAAACGATTGCTACTAAGAATAAAATACCAGTTACAACAGATGCTAAACCTGTTCTACCACCTTCTGCTACACCAGAAGAACTTTCAACGAAAGTTGTTGTTGTAGATGTACCAAGAACAGCACCAATGGATGTTGCGATGGCGTCTGCAAGTAATGCCTGTTTTACACGTGGTAATTTACCATTTTCATCTAACATGTTTGCTTTGTTTGCTACACCGATTAAAGTTCCTAATGTATCAAACATATCTACAAATAAGAATGCACACATGATTGCAAAGAAATCAAAAAGATTTACATTATTACCAGATAAATCAAAACATTTCATAAATGTTGTTCCGATTGCTGTCACATCAAAGGAAGACCAGGATGGAATTAAGCTGAAGAATCCTGCTTCAACGTCAATCTGATATACGCCTGTTAACTGGCAGATGATACCAATGATCCATGTAGCAACGATACCAATTAAGATGGAACCTTTCACATTCTTAACATAAAGAACAGAAATGATAACCAGACCAACTAATGCGAGCAATGCAGAGATACCAACCGTATGGAAGTTTTCTGTAAAGTCTACGATTTCTACTAATGTAGCACCGTCAACAACTAAGTTCGCATTCTGTAAACCGATAAATGCTACGAATAAACCAATACCAACAGAAATACCTTTCTTTAACTGGAATGGAATTGCGTTAAAGATTGCTTCACGTACATTTGTTACAGATAAAATAATGAAGATGATACCTTCCACAAATACTGCTAATAAAGCAAAGTTCCATGTGTAACCCATGCTGCCACATACGGTATAAGCAAAGTATGCATTAAGACCAAGTCCTGGAGCTAATGCAAATGGATAATTTGCAAGTAATGCCATAGCAAGACATCCAATAAAGGAAGCGATTGCTGTAGCAACTAAGATTGCATTAGAATCCATTCCGGATGCAGAAAGAATTGATGGGTTAACTGCGAGAATGTATGCCATAGTCATGAAAGTAGTAATACCAGCAACTACTTCTGTTTTTACGTCAGTACCATTCTCTTTGAGTTTGAAAAAGTTTTCTAACATAGTTTCTCCTCTCTCTTTTCTTATTCAATTGTAATAAAGAATGAATACTTCGCACATTCCTAAGTTTTGATAAACATGCGAAATATTAACACCAAACGAGTCTCTATAATAACATAAAAATGGCCAAAATGCACGCATTTTAGCCATTTTTTATATATATTGATTTCAAATAATTACCAATTTCTTATCAAAAAAGAAAATAATCAATCCTTGCTCTTGTAATACAATCTGCAATGGCAATAGCCTTCAAAATCAGGATCCGCAATCTGATCCTTGAATTCCTGGCAGATGCATTTGAACTCTGGAAGCTTTGGAAGACGGCATGGACAATAACCATCCTTCTTCTTTAATCCTTCCTTGATTCTAGCAACGATTTCGGCATCTTCATTTAATCGAACTGCCATAATAACACCTCCATCTTACTTAAGCAAATGCTTCGTCGATGGCTGCCGTTAATTCGCTTTCTTCCATATAACCAACAATAGTTCCAGTTACTTTACCATCTTTAAAACATAAAAGTGTTGGAATGCTCACGATTTTGTATCTCATGGCAACGTCCATATCTTCGTCAATGTTTAATTTCAAAAATGTCACGTCTTTATATTTATCAGTTTCAGAAAGCTTTGCAACAATTGGAGAAATCATTGCACAAGGTCCACACCAGTCAGCATAAAAATCAACAAATACTTTACCTTCTTTGATCGCAGCATCAAATCCAGCTGCTTTAATTACATTCACTGCCATATCATCATACCTCCTATACCATTAGATCCAGTCCCAGTCTCCTCCAGTAATGGCAAGACTTAAAAGCTGGTCCATCTTTTCTACTTCTTCGCCTTCACAAACCTGAATGAGCTTTGCAGATGGAGTTAAATCAGGCATTTCTTCATCTGGACCGATCTCCATATCGACTTCTCTGTCGCAGTTTGGACAGTTGATAACTGGAGCAACTTTAAGATCAAGAAATCTGTCTCCACATTTTTCACATTCATAAAAACCACAGATCTGTGTTCCTTTAGGTACATAATACATTGTTTCTATCTCCATTTCATTTATATTTTACTAATATTTTTCTAAACTAAGTATAAACGAAATCCATTTGTATGGCAAATAAAATGGCGCCTGCAGCAAAACTGCAGACGCCCGTCTCACACCATTTACTTTGTATATAAATGCTATGCATTCGCAATCAATTTAAAGACTGCCGTATTCGCATAAGTAAGCGGATCTGTATGCATAAAGAATACTCGCCCATCAACCGGTGCATACAGGGTTTCCATAATCGTTCCTTCGTATGGATGAATGATATTTGCAAGCGGAGTACCCTCTTCCACATATTCTCCAACCTTTACGAGAGACTCAAAAATACCGGATTTTGCAGTCTGTACACTCACCATATCTGTGTCAACAACAACCTCTGATTGTTTGATTCTACTTCCGGACTGGTATTTTACAATTCCAAGAGAGGATAAGAACTTCATGACACAAAGAACAGACTGACCAGCAGATTTTGGATCAATCGTTGTTGTCTTTGTTGTGTATAAACTAAATGCCTGTGTATCCCATACCTGCCAGTTAAAGTTTAAGGTTGCAGTGTCATATGGACGTACTTTTCGAATGACAACGTACGGCATCTCAAATTTCATAGCATTTTCAACAGTAGAATAACCCCAGTCCATCATTCGAATGTGTGGGATAAATTCACCCGGCATATAAAAAGAAGTAAACTGAATTCCGTATTGATAATCCATAATCTCTTTAAAAACGCCATCCGCAATTCGCTGTGTTGTTTCTCCAAGATTATAACCTGGAAACATTCGGTTAATATCTGTATTATCGATTGGCCAGAAACGCTTCTGAATGTTCATGGAATATGGATTACAGCTAGGAATGATCAAAATTTTATGTCCTTCGGCAATTCTTCCTTCTTCCTCTAACTGCTTAAATTTCTTAACCAACTGTGAACAGCAGTAAAGCTGCTGCACTTCATTTCCTCGCATGGTTCCAACGATACAGACACTTTTTTCACCAGAACCAAACTCATACCCTGTCACTCTGAAATCGTCACGGTATAAACCTTTTAATTCGTATATGATTTTCTTTTTCATGCCTTATAAGCCTCCTTTCTGAGCAAACGTCCCATTAAGGAGCCTTCGTCTACAATCGGATATTCACGAATCGTAAATAAAATTCCATCTACAGGAGACTTTACTTCATCTAATACCTTTCCACTTAATGGATCCACGATGCTTCCGATAATGTCTCCTTCTTTTAATTCTTCCCAGTGTTTTACCTTCTGGACAAATACACCGCTTGTGCTGGCATTTAAGTAGCTTACATCATCCGGGTTTCTGGAGATAATCGGCTTACGGGACTCTTTTGTTTCTCCATCCCAGATACCTAATTTGCCCATGAGATTCATAATTCCATCAGTCAGCTGATCACCATATTCTTTTGTAATTCGCATTCCTACACCCATTTCCACAACAAGACAAGGGGTTCCGGTACTATTTAAACTATAAGCAAAGGTAGATTCAAGTACCGTGCTTGCTCCATGAACCCACACGAAATCCACATTTGCTTCCTTGGCAAACGGTACTAACTCTTCATCATGTAATTCATTGATTCGAATCTGAGGGATTTCCGTCAGGTAGATGTTACTCGCATGGATATCAATAACCAAATCAGAGCCACTCACATCCTTTACCATCCCAGCGGCAAGAAATTCGGTCATATCCCCTTCCATATTTCCAGGAAACAAACGGTTTAAGTCCAAGTCAAAAGCGGGAATTCCCCTCGTAATCGAGTCAATCCCTAGCGGATTCATAGCAGGATAGATGTCTACGATTCCTTTTAAATGCTCGATGGATTCTTCAATTCTTCTTGCAAGCTCAAAACACACATACTGCCCTTCTAATTCATCCCCGTGAATCCCGGTTACAATACTGATGCGCTTCATGCCTTCCTTATGCTCTTTCGGCATAATTCTTCTTTTCTTTATTGTCAGTGTTTCGTCAACAGGAAGACCCACTGAGGTCACTGTTTTTATCATAATTTAACCTTTCTAAGCTTCTGCTACATTTACAAAAACACTTTGTGTGTGCAGACCACCGCCACGCATGATACCACGATTGATCTGACAATCATTTGCATCACGCCCATGGCCGATTTTGATATAATCATCGTTGACCTTCTGGTTATTCGTCGGATCGATTCCATACCATTTGCCTTCATCAAGATATTCCACCCAGGCATGGCTCTGCCCTTCTCCCATGATAAACCCAGTTACATATCTCGCAGAAATACCCTCTAAATGTAAGAGTGCAATCAGAATATGCGCATAATCCTGGCACACACCACACCCCTGAGAAAATGCTTCCTCCGCACTGGTTCTTACATCCGTCGTGCATGGCTGATAAGCAAATGCTTCGTTTATAGCGTGCATCATCATGGTCGCTTTTTGTTCTGTAGTAGTCGCTTTCTTTTCTATTTTTTCTATATTTTCATCATAAAATTTAAGGATTGTCTCTCCTGCCACATTCAGTCCATGAGGATGACTAAATACCATGGATAGATTTGTATCCTCCCCTTCTTCATACGGTGCTAATCCCGTCATGACATCCCCTTCAATCTGGAATCGAAAGTTCCTATGCTCATCAAAATTGACACCATAAATCTGCGCATTTTTAAATCCGTCAAACCCTGTCTGATACCTTGTCGGTGGTAGTAAATCAATCTTTAAATTTTCTATCGTTTGTCTTTTCGTATCCTGTGGGATACATTTTATCGTAAAGTTGCATTTTGAAACTTCCGTTGAGTATGCAATCTGCATATCATAAGTAAAATGAAGTTTCTTCATATTGA
Source organism: Lachnospiraceae bacterium (assembly GCA_024403555.1). Lineage (GTDB taxonomy): Bacteria > Bacillota > Clostridia > Lachnospirales > Lachnospiraceae > Fimousia. Next base: position 60,139 of record JAKSRP010000002.1, read on the forward strand.
TCGACTCCTTTCGGAATTCATGTTCTAGAAGATGGATTCTACTTCTGCAACGATTTTGTAATAATCAATTTCCGTTTCTTCAATTAACTGACGCAGACTCGCAAGCTTTTCTTTATCATGCTTTAATCCACTTTTTTCTACTCGTGGAATCATTCGATTGATTTCTCTTCGAAGTTCTTTCTTTTCCACACCAAGACGTGCATACATATCGATTCGTTCGATACGCTTGCCGGCTTTGATAATATTTCTGACATTTTCACTGTCAATCTGATCGTCTGCGATACCATAAAAAGCGAGCAGGTTATCATTTACCTTCTGAAGCTCAATCAGGGGTGCCTTGCTTCTTGCTGCCTTGTTCATTTCATAAATCGCTAACTGAATATAGGCAAGACTTTCAGAACCGATATTTTCACGAAGCACGATTGCGTTATCATAAGCACGGTTTAAATTGCTGATAATAGAATCAGAAAGTGCTGTATCAAATGGATATCTGCGCACAAAATCTGCTTTATCCTCGTAAACATTCGGAATATCGATACTTTTGCAGAATTCTACATAGCTGTCTGCAATTCCATCAATTAAGTTGTCAAAGCTTTTTGAAAACATTTTTAAAGTTGTATATACACGTTCTGTGTAACGACCAAGCCAGTAAAGGCGGTCTGCCTGTTCTATCGAGATAATACCCATGTGTCTTTAAATCCTCCTCCCTGAGATGAATTAACGATGAATGAATCTGGATTTCTTGAAAATCTTGTAAGTCCGCTCTTCCATACCATTGGCTCATCTGCCATTAATACAAACGCTCTTAGATCGGCTTTTCGTGGAACGACTTCTCCTTCTTCTAAGATATCTAAATCCTGGAAATCAATGACTTCCTGTGCAATAAATCTTCTTGGTTCTGATGTGAGTAATGCAAGAAAGCGTTCTTTTTCTTCCGGTGTCATGGAATTGCCAAATACAACCCCATAGCCGCCTGCTTCTGCTACATCCTTGATGACTAAATTGTCAAAGTTTTCGATGACGTAGTTATAATCCTCTTCATAAAATGGAAGATAAGTCGGTGCATTTGATAAAATCGGCTCTTCATGAAGATAATACTCGATCATCTTTGGCACGAAGTAATAGATCCCCTTATCATCCGCAACACCATTTCCCGGTGCGTTAAGAAGTGCAACATTGCCCTTTTTAAATACATCATAAACGTGTGGAATTCCGATTAAGGATTCCGGATTAAAATTCATTGGATCTAAGAATTCATCGGAGATTCTTCGATATACTGCCCCAACTTTTTCATACTCACCGTCCGCTTTAATGAAATACAGATAATCATCCTGAACAATCAGCTCGGATCCATTTACTAAAAGGGCGCCGGTCTGCTCTGCAAGGTAGCTGTGTTCAAAATAAGCGGCATTGTATCTTCCCGGAGTTAAAATGACATTGACACCTCCGGTATTTACATAATCAAAGGTTTTCTTTAATAATCTGGCATAGTTTCTGTTATCTTCAATTTTCAGGTCGGTAAATGTATCCGGAGAAGCTTTTCTACACAAATCACGGGCGATCATCGGATAAGATGCGCCGGAGGGAACACGTAAATTGTCCTCTAAGATATACCAGTTGCCATCTTTTCCTTTTACAAGGTCAATCCCGGAAATGTGAGAATAAATGCCTTTCGGTGGCATTGCACCTTCGCATTCAGCCATATAACCGCTGGAGGCAAAAATAAAGTCTTCCGGAATAATTCCATCCTTTAAAATCTGCTTCTCGGAATAAATATCTTTCAAAAAGAGATTTAACGCCTTTACTCTCTGCTTTAATCCTTTTTCTAAAAATTCATATTCGTCCGCTTCAATGATTCTTGGAATTGCATCAAACGGAAACAGCTGCTCTTTGAAGGTGTTATTCTTATAAATACCGAATTTTACACCATAGCGGGCAAGCAGCTCATTGATGATGTCTGTATGTTCATATAATTTTACATCTCTCACTTTTCTTCTCTCCTTTCTATTTATCACAGTGTTCTTTCTCATAAAATGAGATAAAGGAGTCCACAAAACTTGTGAACCCCTTTGTTCTGAAATTTCTTCATATAAAATTGTTATATACATGTTGAGTAAAATAAGAAAAGGAGTCCACAAAAACTGTGAACTCCTTTGTCCATATATATATATATCATAAATTTAATTTTTGTTCAATTTTATTTTTTCGAATGTCAATGAAAATAGAGTTTCCTATACCAAAATAAAGAACGGATATCCAAGTATTACACATTAGATATCCGTTCTTAACAAGATTCTTCAATCATGAATTATAAAATCCTTTCTTGAAATATGTGATATTTAATTGTTTCTAAATCTAATCTTTATAAATATTATTCTTACTACTTAAGAGTTAAACGATGACAATTATAATTAACTAAAAATTGTTGGTAACTATCAATGACAAATAAATTAGTGGTAAATTAAAATGTTAGAATTATAAAATAAAAAGTTTTGAATTTAGTATGCTATTCTGGTGGTCCGTCCTCCTTGGAAAAATATTTCTGCGATAAACTAAAATGATTTGCAGATGATTCGATATGAAATTGTCTGTATAAGTTTCGGTAAACATTAGCTCTTATGATTCTTAAATACTCTTTACGATTGCCAGATGACAAATGCTCTACTCATCCAATCTGGGAAAATGTGGTCTGATTACCTTTACTTAAGTTATAATTCAATTATAATAGAAATATCATATTTGTCAATATATTTATTTATTTTATGTTTATATTCAGAATATTCAGACATTAGTTTCGTGCTATAATATTTGATGTTCATTGCATTCGAAAGGAGATCAGATATATGAAACCACAGGGAAAAGGCGGCAATCCTTTAGGGGCTCTGCCGGTCAATCTTTTATTAGCCAAATTTGCCATCCCCAGCATTATTGCCATGCTGGTAGGCTCGTTATATAACATCGTCGATCAATATTTCATTGGAAACAGTGTGGGGTATCTTGGGAATGCCGCGACAAACGTTGCCTTTCCACTCACTCCATCCTGTATTGCCATCGCCCTATTATTTGGAATCGGTGGTGCTTCAGCATTTAACCTGGCTATGGGAGCCGGTGATAAGGAAACAGCCGAACATTACATGGGGAATGCTTTATTCTCCCTTGTAGCAGGTGGACTCCTGCTGTTAATCTTTGTACAGCTTAATATCACAAAGTTAATTTATTTCTTTGGAGCAACGCCAAATGTCGCACCTTACGCAATTTCCTATATCAGTATCACATCGTTAGGATTTCCATTCCTGATTCTCACATCCGGTGGATGCCATCTGGTGCGTGCGGATGGAAGCCCAGCATTTTCTATGTTTTGTAACTTAGTCGGTGCCATTGTAAATACCATTTTAGACTATACATTTGTCTTCGTTCTTAATTGGGGAATTCAGGGTGCCGCCTTAGCTACGATCATCGGTCAGATTGTCTCTGCTTTGATGGTCATCATTTACCTTGCAAAATTCTCGAGAACGGTAAATCTTCATATCAGACATATGATTCCAAAGGGACATTATATTGGCCGTGTAGCTTCTCTTGGAACTGCCCCATGCAGTAACCAGCTTGCCATGATGGTCGTTCAGATTGCGCTGAATAATTCCCTTACTTATTACGGTGGACAGTCCGTATACGGCAATGACATTCCACTTGCATGTGTCGGAGTCATCTCCAAAGTCAATATGATATTTATGTCCTTCGTCATTGGTATTTCTCAGGGCTCTCAGCCACTGATTAGTTTCAATTATGGCGCCAAGAACTTCGACCGCGTAAAACAGACTTACCGTTCTGCCCTTATGGTTGCCGGAACCATCGCTGTCATCGCATTTATCATGTTTCAGGTATTCCCTCGAAATATTACTTCTGTTTTTGGAGACGGATCACCGGAATACTACGGATTTGCCATTCGCTATTTCCGTATCTTCCTGTTCTTCACCTTCTTAAACTTCATTCAGCCACTGACTTCAAATGCCTTTACAGCCATTGGAAAGCCGGTGCAGGGAATGTTCTTATCCTTAACAAGACAGACCATCTTCCTGCTTCCACTAATTCTCGTTCTCCCACTATTCATGGGAATTGACGGAATCTTATTTGCCGGACCGATTGCAGACTTTAGTGCAGCTGTGGTAAGTTTTGTCATGATCCGAATAGAATTTCAGAAGGAACAGTATCGTTAAAAAATATGCTTTTAAAAAGAAAATGGCGTATTCGGTATAATCCGAATACGCCATTTTTTTGATTATCTTAAAAACAAGTATTTATAAAATAACCCTTCTCCATCTATAAGTTTATCATAATCTATACATTTACACAATCATTACAAGATTTTTTCTATGATTATATTATCATCTATTCAAGTCTTCTATAAACCGTCAGATACATTGTTGTAAAACAGGCAAGCCCGCCAACTGCATTTGAAATTGGTTCAGCCAGGAATACGCCTAACACTCCAAGTCCTGCCACCTTCGGAAGCAGAATGGTAAGCGGAACAACGATGATTACCTTTCGAAAAATCGAAAAGAATACAGCATTCTTCGCTCTTCCAAGTCCGGTAAATACCGACTGGCCACTAAACTGAAAGGCCATCATGAAAAATCCAAAGAAATAAATGCGAAGCGCCTGAGCACCCGCTCGAAGCAGTTCCGGATCGTTGTTAAAGATTCGAATCAAATAAACTGGGAAGAGAAATACAATCAGCCAGGCAAGCACTGTATAAACACAGCCAAACAGTGTCATAAAACGAATTCCTTCCTTAACTCGGTCATTTCTCTTTGCACCATAATTGTAGCCAAGCACTGGCTGAGAACCAGAAGAGATACCATGAACCGGCAGCTGGAAGATCTCTCTCACTGAACCAAGAACGGTATTGACGCCAACATACAAATCTCCCCCATAAATACTTAATGTCGAATTACATACGATATGCACGAGAGAGTTCGTAAACTGAACCATAAAACCAGTCACTCCAAGCGCAATAATGCGTCCGCAAATGCGCCCGTCTAGCTTCATTGTCTGCAGATTAAGATCAAGGATAGACTTGCTTCCAAACAGGAATCTGAGTACCCAGATACAAGAAAACAGCTGTGCGAGCACCGTTGCAAGAGCTGCCCCGGTAAGTCCAAGGTGGAACCCGAAGATAAAAATCGGATCTAAAATAATATTAATGATTGCCCCAAGAGAAACTGTTAACATCCCGATTTTCGGAAAACCCTGGGAATTAATATAATTGTTCATCCCAACGCTAATCATGGAAAAGAACGTTCCTGTCAGGTATACCATCAGATATGCTTTTGCATACGGATATGTCGCATCACTCGCACCAAAAGCATATAAAATTGGTTTCATAAAACCATAGCAAAAAGCCATAAGAATTGCACTACTGATAAGCAGCATGGAAAAGGAATTTCCCATAATCTTTTCCGCCTGCTCTTTATCCCCTGCACCTCTGGCAATAGAACAAAGCGGTGCCCCACCCTGTCCGAACAGATTGGTGAAGGCAGTTACTATCATAACGATCGGAAAAATCAGTCCAATCCCAGTAAGAGCAAGAGAAGAACTTCCTTCCATATGACCGATATACATACGGTCCACGATATTGTATAAAAGCTGAATAAGCTGAGCGATGGTAAGCGGAATCGCCTGCGCTAAGATATTGCTTCTTACTGAACCCAGCGTAAAATCATTTTCTTTCTTTTCAGCCACAAAATCACCTTCTTTTTCATCGACAATCAATTAATCCAAATGTGAATTAATCAACAAAGAAATACAGGGCGTGAAAAACTCACGCCCTGAAATATAACAATTTAAAATTTTCTCTTCCAAAGTGTTGGTGACATAATCATCAGGAATGGGAAGATCTCAAGTCGTCCAATTAACATATCCAGACAAAGGACAATCTTTGATAATGGGGAGAAGAATCCAAAGTTACATGTAGATCCTACCAGGTTGATACCTGGACCAACATTATTCAAAGTAGTAAGAACGGATGAGAAGGTTGTTGCAAAATCATAATTGTTGAAGGATACAATCAATGTAGAAACTGCAAGAATGATCATGTATGCGAAGAAATAGATATATACACCACGCATCGCATCATCACTTACCTTTTTACCATTTACCTTAATGACATTGACAGATTTCGGATGAAGAAGCTGTTTTACTTCTCTGCTGATGCTCTTAACAATCATCTGAATACGAGAAACCTTCATACCACCACCGGTAGAACCACCGGAAGCACCAACCATCATCAGCATCAAAAGGACGGTCTTAGAAAACTCTGGCCATTGGTCAAAGTCTGCTGTACCAAATCCAGTTGTAGAGATAATCGCTGCTACCTGGAAAGACGCATATCTAAATGCATGAAGCAGTCCGCCATACATCTGACAGATATTAATGGTAATTGCTGCAATTGCAACTGCAATAATTCCAAGGTATACACGAAGCTCTTCATTCTTAAATACACTCTTCACGTCTTTAATTAAAAGAAGGAAGTACATATTAAAGTTAACCCCGAATAAAATCATGAAAATGGTAATCACACCATCAATATACGCACTGTCATAAGCTCCGATACTGGCATTCATATTAGAGAAACCACCAGTTCCGGCTGTACTAAAGGAATGAACGATGGAATCATAAAGATTCATACCACCAAGTAACAAAAGTACTACTTCAATTACAGTGAGCACTAAATACATCTTATATAATAATGCAGCATTCTGTCTTGCTTTTGGAATAATCTTATCCTTATCCGGGCCAGGAACTTCCGCACGCATCAGATGCATCGCATTCTTATCATTTAAAGTGGTCAGCATGAGTACGAATACGAGCACACCCATACCACCAATCCAGTGGGTAAAGCATCGCCAGAACAGGATACCCATTGGAAGTCCTTCAATTTCAGAAAGGATGGTGGATCCTGTTGTCGTAAATCCGGAAATGGTTTCAAATACCGCATCTAAATAAAATGGGATACTTCCGGAAATCGTAAATGGAATCGCTCCGAATAATGACCATAAAATCCAGGCAAATCCTACGATAACAAACCCTTCTTTTCCATAAATCTTTGTATCTTCAGGGGCTTTTAACCCAGTCAGTAAAAATACAACTCCGAGAATTGCACTTGTGATTAAAAAGGAGGTAAAGCAGCTTTCCCTATAGATCAGGCACACAACCGCAGGAATTAAAAGAACAACCGCTTCAATCCCAAGCATTCGACCCAATATATATTTGATCATCTTAAAATTCATAATACTATCAGCTCCTATTATTTCAGAATTTCATCAAAGTTCTGAACCTTCTTGTTCATCGTAACAACAATGACACTGTCTCCTGGTAAAATCACATCCATACCACCAGGTACAATTACTTCAGAACCACGTGCAATTGCTGCAATCAGATTATTTGCCTTAATTGGAAGATCCTTTAATGGAATATTGACATATTTTGCAGTGTTACCAATGACAAATTCCATTGCTTCGATCTGTCCATTTACCAGCTGATAAATAGATTCAATATTTTCACTCTTCATGGAACTGTGACGAGCACGAACATATCCAAGAATTAAATCTGCGGTCAAAGCTTTTGGAGAAACAACACTGTCAATTCCCATTGCTTCTGTCATAACAGAGAGACTTTCTTCTTCTACTTTCGCAACGATTTTCTTAACACCCATGGTCTTTGCGTAGAAGGCTGCAAGCATATTCTCTTCATCTACGCTTGTGAAGGAAACAAATGCATCTGCACTATTAAGTCCTTCTTCTTCTAAAAGAGCATGATCTCTTGTATCACCATAAATAATCGTTGCTTCTGGAAGCTGTTCTGCAAGTTCCATGCATTTATCATAATCACGTTCGATGATTTTCACCTGCATCTTAAGATCAATCAGCTGTTTTGCAAGATAGAAACCTAAGCGGCCTCCACCAATCATCATAACCTTACGGATTTTCTGACTTGCCTGACCAATCTTTCTAAAGAACTGTTCTACTTCGCTGTGAGCAGCAATGATATGAATCTTATCACCAGCCTGAAGAGTAAATTCTCCATCAGGGATAAATACTTCCTTACCACGCTGAACGATTCCAACTAATACCTTAACAGAAAGTGTTCTTGCAAGGTTCTTAAGTACCATACCTTCTAATGGACTGCCATTTCGGATTGGGAATTCTACCATCTCAACCTTGCCTTTTACAAAGCTTTCCACTTTGGATGCAGCAGGGAATAAAAGTACACGTGCAATCTCATCTGCAGCTTCCATCTCTGGATTAACTGCCATGGAAAGTCTTAAGTCTTCTTTTAAGAAATTAATCTGATTATAGTAGATCGGATTTCTTACACGGGCAATTGTATGTCTTGCTCCAACTCGTCTTGCAACAAGACAGCTTAACATATTGATTTCATCGAGAGAGGTACATGCAATAACAAGGTCTGCATGGTCTACACCAGCTGCTCTCTGCACTTCTGCATCTGCACCATCTCCAGGAATACAAAGTACATCTAATGTATTAGAAGTACTGGATAATTGATTTTCATTCTGATCAATGACTACTACGTCATAATCGTCTTCGGAAAGTTCAGTTGCAATCTTGTGACCAACTTTACCATCACCAATAATTACAATTCTCATAATCTTATCTCCATTACAAGTTTGTTATTTTGCAGCTAAATCAGAGAATAATTCATCTTTATAAACACCATCGGCAAGAAGTTTTGCAAAGGAAGCAACAACGATTTCCTTATCTTCCTTATAGGTTACGCCAAACCACTTATCCTGTGTATCAAGCACTTTTACGCTGATTTTTCCAGCCTGTAAAAGTCCATCGATGTGAATTGGAAGAAGATATTCCGCTTTACATTCATCTGTTCCAACTCGTTCAAAAAACTCAACAAATCCTTCTTTTAAAAGTTCCATATATTCTGGAGTTAAGCCCCACATATTCATGGAAACATAGGATTCATCATCAATCGGAGTAAGCACTCCATCTCTGTCAACTGCTGCACCATCTGAAGTTTTTACAATGTTGGAAGTTTCATCTACACCAGTTAATTCATTGTTTTCATTAACTTTGCAGACACCCCTTGTAACTCCGCCATTGTCACTTAATGTGTTTTTCATGATGAAACCAGCCATGGAATATACATTGCCCTTTTGAGGTGTGTAATCCATAAGAAAATCATGGATTTTTACAAATGCTTCTTTTCCATAGTAGTCATCCGCATTAATAACTGCAAATGGTTCGTTTAAAATGTCTCTGCATGCGAGAACAGCATGTCCTGTTCCCCATGGTTTTGTTCTTTCTGCAGGTTTTTTGATTCCATTTGGAAGGTCATCAGGATCCTGGAATGCATATGCAATTTCAACGCCAAGGCCTGCACATACTTTTTCAATACGATCCCCGATTACTTCTTTGAAATCTGCTTCGATATCTTTACGGATAATAAAGATAATCTTGTCAAATCCAGCTTCAATGGCATCATGAATGGAATAATCGATAATGATTTCTCCATTCTGTCCAACTGGCTCTAACTGTTTGATTCCTCCGCCGAAACGAGAACCAATACCCGCTGCCATAATTACTAATGTTGTCTTCATATTACTCCCTCATATATATGTTTAAACTGCTGCTAATGCCTGTGCAATATCAGCAATTAAATCTTCTTTGTCTTCTAATCCGCAGGACATACGAACTAATCCTGCTGGGATTCCTGCTTCTTCAAGCTGTTCTTCTGACATCTGACGATGTGTAGATGTTGCTGGGTTTAAGCAGCATGTTCTTGCATCTGCAACATGTGTTTCGATTGCTGCAAGTTTAAGTCCTGCCATGAATTTTTCAGCAGCTGCACGTCCACCTTTGATTACGAAGGATACAACACCACATCCACCATTAGGAAGATATTTCTGTGCTACTTCATAATATTCATCTCCTGGAAGTCCAGAGTAATTTACTTTTTCTACTTTTTCATGTGCAGCTAAGAATTCAGCAACTGCCTGACCATTCTCTACGTGACGTGGCATACGTACATGTAAGGATTCTAAGCCAAGATTTAAGTAGAATGCATGCTGTGGAGACTGAATACATCCAAAGTCACGCATAAGCTGTGCTGTACATTTTGTGATAAATGCACCTGCCTGACCAAATTTTTCAGCATATGTAATTCCATGATAGGAATCATCTGGTGTACAAAGTCCTGGGAATTTATCCGCATGTGCCATCCAGTCAAAGTTACCGGAATCTACGATTGCTCCACCAACTGCTGCACCATGTCCATCCATATATTTTGTTGTGGAATGTGTAACGATATCTGCCCCCCATTCGATTGGACGACAGTTTACAGGTGTTGGGAATGTGTTATCAATGATTAATGGTACACCATGTTTGTGTGCCACTTTTGCAAATAATTCAATGTCTAATACGGTAAGTGCTGGGTTTGCGATTGTTTCACCAAACATTGCTCTTGTATTATCCTGAAATGCTGCATCTAATTCTTCTTCAGAAGCTGTTGGAGATACAAATGTTACATCAATGCCCATCTTTGCCATAGTAACAGAAATTAAGTTGAATGTTCCACCATAGATAGAAGAGGATGCTACAATATGGCTTCCACATTCACATACGTTAAATAATGCGAAGAAGTTTGCTGCCTGACCGGAAGATGTAAGCATTGCTGCTGTTCCACCTTCTAATTCAGCAATTTTAGCTGCAACATAATCATTAGTTGGGTTCTGAAGACGAGTATAGAAGTAACCTTCTGCTTCTAAGTCAAATAACTGTCCCATCGCTTCACTTGTTGCATATTTAAAGGTTGTAGACTGTACGATTGGAATCTGACGTGGTTCACCATTGCCTGGCTGGTAACCACCCTGTACGCATTTTGTGTTAATTTTGTAATTGCTCATTTTCTATTGTCCTTTCTTTCCCATAAGTAGTAAAATACTTATGTAATAATCAGTTTTAGATATTTGCACATAGTGCATCCGATTCTAATATTATACCAAATCTCAGGAGAATTAACTAGACTATGTTTACCCATTTGAATAATTATACACCTCATAGAATTGAACTCGAAAAAGAACGTGTCAATGCCGTCTTGATCCCTCTGATCAAAAAAGAGGATGGTTATCACATTTTATTTGAAGTTCGGTCAAAACATCTGCGCAGACAACCCGGTGAAATCTGCTTTCCTGGCGGCCGCGTAGAATCATTTGAAAGTCCTAAAGAAGCGGCTATCAGAGAAACCTGCGAGGAGCTTTTGCTTTCTCCATCACAGGTTCATGTTTTTGGTTGTCTTGACTATGTAATTAATAACGCGAGGCTTCGCATCGAGCCATTCTTAGGTGAACTTCTTGATTACGAGAATACCTTCAGCACCGATGAATGTGACAGCGTATTTAGTGTTCCACTCTCCTTTTTTCTAGAGAACAAACCAGAGGTTCATTACACAAAGACCTTCAATGTTCCGGAAGAAGATTTTCCGTTTGAGGATGTTCCAGGCGGACGAAATTATCCGTGGAGTGTGGGCAAATATTCTGTATACTTTTATCGATACGAAGATAAAATCATCTGGGGACTAACTGCCAAGATGCTCTATCATAATCTTAAGCATGTTTCTCCTGCATGAATTTCAAATACGTAAGAATGAGGGTTGCGATACGCTTTTTGTGAACAATATAGCTGCCGTGACCCTCTCCTTTTAAAATCTGGCATCTGGAATTTGGAATCATGGATGCCATTTTCTTTGTATGGTCTTCTAAAATCACATCATGTTCTCCAGCAAGAACTAAAGTTGGCACCTTAATCTTTTCTAACATACTTTTTGAAATCATTGGTTCTGTAAGCATTAAAGTTACTTTCGGATCTCGCTTAAATCGGTTCACAAATCTCATGGATTTATAAAGTTTTTCACTCACTCCATAAGGGTGGATATTTGCACCACTCACAATCAAATGTGAAAGGCGATCACTCTGCATTGCAGTAAGAAGCCCGATAATACCTCCATCACTGAATCCATAAAAAATGACCTCTCTAAGATCTAATTTTTCCATAAATTCGGTCATATCATCAGCCATATCCTGATAATGAAATTCTTTGACTTTTGTACTCTGACCATGGCCACGACTGTCCACGATATAGCATTTATATTTTTTACTTAAAACTTTTACTGCCTGATCAAAAATTTTATGACTTTCACCATTACCATGAACGAGTAACATAGGCTGCCCCTCGCCATGGACTTCATAATAAATTTCTACGTTATTCACATTAATCTTCATAATTGGTTTGATCATGTTTTTCTCCTTTTAAAACAGTACGCTTCGCGCGAGCGAAAGTACGAAGCATTGAAAAATCCACGCAGTCAAGCTGTGACCACGTGGATATATGTTATATGATATTTCTTTCAATTCTATTTTTTTCTGGCGTTTTCTAACTTTTCACCATCAATCTGTCCATCAGCAATCATCTGGTCGATCCAAAGCTGTAATGTACTCGCGGATAAAGAGATGTTTCGAAGTTCATCCTGAATATCTGCAAAATCTTCATATTCATCTTCGGTAATCTTGCCATCTACTGTAATTTCAATGAAACGGTTCTTTACCTTGTCTAATGCATTCAGGGAAGCTAACATCTCCAATACAATCTGAGATAATTCCTTTGGCTGAAGCTCAGGTACATACTGCTCGCCAATCGGACATTCATGGGAACAATAATAATTGCAAAGTCCTGGAAATTTATAAGCCTGTGCCATTGTAAGAATTTCATCTGGATGTGGAAGAGATTTTTCGCTTTCAATCTTTTCGATACGGTCTGCAGAAATATAATCCATCTTTTCGCTGGCTTTGCTTCTTGTAAGGTCTAAATTTTCACGTGCAATCTGATATATATTTTTATTTGTTCTTGTTGATCTTTTTCCCATTATTTTTCTCCTGATAGTATTCTTTTCGCTACTCTAATATTAGCAGAAAATGCATCTGCTATCAACCGTCACATCTGAGTCATATTTTAATATTTGTGCCATCAAGTACCGCATCGACTAATCTACCCTGCACATATTCAAGTTTCAAGGAGAAAAATGGTCGTCTCTCGTCCATCAATCTAAGAAAAATCTTATCCCCTTCCCAAAGATCCAGTGCAAATAAATCCTTCTTGTGGATCCATTCCAAAGCACCTTCATCACACTCTTTAATTTCTCCCGAAAAATTTTCGGAGTGAAAAAGACACATATATTCAGATGCTTCATCCTCCGTTCCCATATCGGATAAAAATGTGATCAGACCGCAAAAGCGGTAATTGTTTAATGTCAGTCCAGTTTCCTCAAAAACTTCTCTTAACACGCAGTCTTCCGGACTTTCCCCGGTCTCAAAATGTCCGCCTATGCCGATCCATTTGTCCTTATTTAAGTCGTTCTCCTTTTTGATGCGGTGGAGCATCAGATACGCTTCATCCTTCTCAATATAACATAAAGTAGTAAAATCCTTCATTTTCAACCCCCTACCCCGCTTGTATGGTATAAAATAGTTTGATAATCTAAGCTTGTATTAATCAATCTATTCTATATTTTTTTAATTTTAACTATAGTGTAACATAGAAAAGGAGAAACTATGCATATTCCAGAAAATTATTTAAGTCCACAGACTTGTGCGGTAATGACTGCTGCCGTCGCTCCTGTATGGGCTTACTCCATCAAAAAAGTAAAAAATGAAATTCCAAAAGCAAAAATGCCTCTTTTAGGTGTTGGCGCAGCATTTTCCTTTTTAGGAATGATGTTTAACGTGCCACTTCCAGGAGGAACAACCGGACATGCGGTAGGAGGTACCTTGATTGCACTTCTTTTAGGGCCGGAAGCAGCCTGTATATCGGTATCGATCGCACTTTTGATTCAGGCATTGCTTTTTGGTGATGGTGGAATCTTAGCCTTTGGGGCAAACTGCTTCAACATGGCATTTTTATTACCATTTGTTGGATATGGGGTTTATAAACTCGTATCAAATATGATAAAATCAGATTCTGGCAAATATATCGGCGCGGCATTAGGCGGTTACGCAGGAATTAATGCTGCAGCATTTATGGCGGCTCTTGAGTTTGGTGTTCAGCCTTACTTATTTACCGACGCTGCAGGGCAGGCGCTCTACTGTCCATACGGATTAAATATTGCAATTCCTTCCATGATGATCGGTCATCTTACGATTTTCGGTCTTGCGGAAGTATTATTTACAACCGTAATCTTTGCCTTTGTACTTAAAACTGCACCAGGAATCGTCAAAGAATCCAACAAATTCAGCGCAAAATCTGTATACGCACTCATCGCTGTTTTAATTGCGGCAGTACCACTTGGTTTGCTTGCAGAAGGAACTGCATGGGGTGAATGGGGTGCTGATGAGATTGCATCCATCACAAGCGGAGGCACTGCTCTTGGCTATACTCCGGCCGGAATGACAGGCGGATTTGAATTATCAACTATCTTCCCGGATTATACAATTGCAGGCATGCCTGATGTAGCTGCTTATATTTTATCTGCGATCATCGGGGTTGCTCTTTGCATTATTCTTTTCAGACTGGTATCTTCCATGATGAAAGAAAAATTTGACTTTTCCTTAAACTAAAAGGAATCCATTATGAAATATACGAACTCTATTCCAGAGTGGATGTTAGAAAGTGAAAATTACATACCGCCAAAAGACAGTGATGGATTTATCACCAAGACAATCCTCTCCATCGGAGGAGTTCTGTCAAAAGCAAAATATAATGGGAACGTGGCCTCATCAGGCAGTGTTCCCATTAAACTTATTACCATCTTTGTTCTGATTTTGCTCATGGCGCTTTCAAGGAACATGTTTTTTACATATTTTGTTCTTGCTGCCGTACTTCTTCGGATCTGTCTGCTTCGGGAAAAGGTATTAAAAAAAGTAATCGGAACTGCTTTTGCTGCCTTTTGCTTTTCCATGATCATTTTATTACCGGCAGTATTTCTCGGTTCTCCAAAGACGATGTTAACGGTATCCATCAAGGTGTTTCTTTCCGTTTCTCTCGTCCAGATTTTATCCGTAACAAACCCATGGAATCAGATTACGGGAGCACTTAGAGCCTTTCATATTCCTGCACTATTTATTTTGACCTTTGACATTACGCTTAAGTATATCGTCTTGCTCGGAGACATTTGCCTGAATATGCTAGAAGCATTGAAATTAAGATCTGTTGGAAAAAATCGCGACAAGAAACGATCCTTTTCAGGAATTCTCGGTGTGACTTTCCTAAAATCTCAGGAAATGTCAGAAGAGATGTATCAGGCTATGATTTGTCGTGGATTTGATGGAGAATATCAGATTTATCAAAAACAGCGCTTTCAGGCAATCGATCTTCTCTACCTGTTATTATTAGTCGTATATATCGGATTGTTTTGCTATCTGGAGGGAATCATCTAATGAATAACAAATCTATCATCGAATTAAAAAATCTCTGTTTTGCTTATGAACAGCACGTAGCACTCAGATATATCACTATAGATATAAAACGTGGTGAAACGATTGCTTTGCAGGGAGATAATGGCTGTGGCAAATCCACTCTATTAAAAATCTTAAATGGCATTCTCTTCGCAAATGAAGGAGAATATCTTTTTGAAGGCAGACCAATCACGGAAAAATCATTAAAGGATAACTCTTTTGCGAAATATTTTCATCAAAAAATCGGCTTTGTTTTTCAGAATGCGGATATTCAGCTCTTTTGTGGAAGCGTAGAGGAAGAAATCGCTTTCGGCCCAATGCAAATGGGACTTTCCCGTGAAGAAGTGGCAAAAAGAGTAGATGATGTGATTGCTTTGATTGGGATCGAGCATCTGCGAAATCGTCCACCATATCATCTTAGTGGCGGCGAGAAACGTAAAGTCGCAATTGCATGTATTCTTTCCATGAATCCAGATGTACTCGTTCTTGATGAACCTTTAGCTGGCCTTGACAAAAAATCCCGCCAGTGGCTGCTTGATTTTCTCCTGCAACTAAAAAAAGCAGGCAAAACCATGATTTTTGCCACTCATGACGACAATCTGGCTACACTGCTCAGTGATCGAATCATCGATATAAATGAACGGCACGAAATAGGAAGTATAAAATAATAATAGGCAAGGAATCTGCTAAATTCCTTGCCCTTTTTATTTCTTAAATTCTTTTATCTCATTAACATCTCACGTATTGGATTTTCCACGACTTTTTTATAAGTTGGAACCGCAACGCCTAGCATATCTGCTCTTCGAACAACATCTAAAATCAGATTACCAATTTCTGACTGTTTGCCGTTTTCAATATCCCTTTGCAAAGAGGTAATGGCTGTTGGTGCAAGGCTGTCAATGATTGCAAGATTCGTCTTAACCAGATCTTCATCAAGATTAATCGTCATGCCATCCGCTTTCCCTAAATTTTCCACTTCCTGCACGAGCTTGATATAAAACTTTCTGATGTATCCTTGTTTTTGAATCTCTCCTGCGTTGACATTGAACTGAAGTCCACAGGCAGCCCAAGGGGATACAAGAGAAAACTTCTTTAAAATCTCCGCATCAATCATAGAACTGTATACACCGTCAATACTACAGCTTTGCAAATCATTTGCAACCTCAATTAATACCGGATCCTCTGTTTTTCCATCACTGGTTCCGAAAATAATACGGAAGATTTCACCCTGAATACGAATGGTTCCTGGTGCCTGTTTATTCGCAGTAATATAGATTAAACCGCTAATAACCTTTGGTTCCGGAAGTTCAACCTTAAGTTTGTCTGCCACTCCAAATCCATTTAATACCGGAATAACCACTGTGTCAGAGTCAGACACTCTTCTTAAAAATGGAATGACTCCTTCAAGCTGATATCCTTTTACACATACAAAAATAACATCTGGTTTCTCGTCATACTCCTGCTGTTCACAGACCTTCACATTAACCTTGTACGGTTTTTCCCATGTCGGCATAACATTCAGTCCGTGGTATTTTATTTCGTGCAAATGTGATCCTCTGGCAATGAGAGTTGCGTCAAGTCCTGCACGACTCATATATGCACTGATCATCCCGCCAGTTCCACCGGCACCTACGATTAAATACTTCATGCTCTCACCTCTTATGCTATTATGCTTTGTTTGTGATAGAAACTAAATCTTGTCAATCACAATCGATATACTTAATCTTCAAAAGCACGTTTGATACTATCGTAATGTAAGAAAATCCCCTGTTCGGCAAATGCTTTGATTTCATCAAGTGTCGCAAGCATATATCCTGCGGTTTCCTCTAACTGTAAGTCTAAATCAGATTCATCAAAATCAAGGGTGAAACGATAAATATCAACGAAATAGTTGTCTCCTTCGCCTGGGTTTTCTCTGTGATAAGTGAAAAGATATTCTCTTTGTTCTGCAGTCACCTTAAGTCCGGTCTCTTCTTCTACCTCTCGAAGAACTGCATCTTCTGATTTTTCACCAGCCATACAAGCGCCGCCAGAAACTTCCCACCATCCAGGTGCCCATGCTTTGGTCATAACACGTTTTGTAATGAGAAATCGTCCATCTGTGTGTCGAACAACACCAAGAACGGTAAGATGATATTCATCATCTGCAAGACACCAGTCATTTCTTAACATTGTGCGGCCAGTCAATTGCTTATTCTTATCATAGATATCCCAATATTCTACTTTTCCCATAATTTTCTATCCTTTTTTCTTCTTATTATTTTAATATTATACTATTATTATAACAATTCATGAGCAATATGCAAATAAAAAGGAGCTGCATTGCAGCTCCTTTTGACACAATCTTTTTAATCAGCGAAAATTATTTGTTAACTTCTCTGTCTTTTAAGTCTTTTTTGATTGCTGTTGTAGAGATTTCTGGAGTTCTTGGTAAGTAGATTACTTCAACGCCTTCTTCTTCTAAGAAGTCGAATTTACCTTTCCAGTCATCACCCATAACGAACTTATCTACATGATATTCATGTACGTCTGTACGTTTCTGTTCCCAGTTTTCTTCAGGGATTACAAGGTCAACGTAACGGATTGCTTCTAATAACTGTTTTCTCTGTTCATATGTGAAGTAACATTTCTTCTGTTTCATATTCCAGTTAAATTCATCAGAAGATAATACTACGATTAAGTAATCTCCCTGTTCTTTTGCTCTTCTAAGTAAGTTGATATGACCATAGTGTAATAAATCATATGTACCATATGTAATAACTCTTGTCATGATTGTTCTCCTTTTCCTTTTTAAATACTTATAAAGATATGTTTTTATTTTGAAATGGCTAACGTCCGAAAACAGTTTCTACGAAACGTTCACTGGCGTGTCCATCATCAAGACAATTATATTTATCGTGGAATCTCTGATATTTTTCATCATATGAGAACCACTCATCTACAGAATGAAGCTTTTCAATCAAATCTTCTTCCTGTTCAACAATCGGACCTGGAAGCTCTTCTAAGTCTAAATAGAAACCTCTTAATCCTTCTGCATAATATTCTTTATCATACATGTAGAAAATAATCGGACGTAAAAGGTTCGCGTAATCAAAGAATACACTTGAATAGTCCGTGATCAGCAAGTCAGAAATAACATATAATCTGCTGATATCATCATAGCTAGACACATTATACACAAATCCAGCAAATTCGTCAAAGTCAAATGCATTTGCAATGAGATAATGTGCGCGGAATAAAATTACATATTCTTCTCCAAGCTCTTCTTTAAGCTTATGGAAATCCACTTTTGTCTCGTATACATAACCAACTCCGGATGTATGCTGATTATCTCTCCAGGTTGGTGCATATAAAATGACCTTCTTTCCTTCTGGAATGCCTAACTCTTCTTTGATTGCTGCTGCATCCTCTTCCTTGTAATTATATAAATAATCATTACGAGGATATCCAACTTCAATAATCTTATCTTCCTGTTTGGTATTTACAAGATTCCATGCAGTGCTAAACTTTTCTGTTGCAAATGCTGATGGAGATAAAAGATATTGAAATCTTTTTGCATCACTTCGATATTTATATTCTGTCTCTGCCTGAGAATTCATCACATTATCAGACTGGCCAATGTCATAGCCAAGTCTTTTTAATGGAGTTCCATGCCAGCATTGAACATAAACCTGATTTTTCTTTGGTGTGATATAATCATAAATTCTGTAATTACAAACCCAGTATTTTGCTTTTGCCAAAGCTTTTTCATAATTTTTTGAACGATCCTTCACTAAGTAGGTATTCGGATTTTTCTTTAAGAACATATAAGGTTTTACATCCTTAAACACCCAGATAAATTTGTAATCCTTATACTCTTCCTGTGTGAGCATATATTCATAAATTGCTTTAGGCGTGTCAGAATAGCTTTTCCCATTAAATGCAATAAAAACAACAGATTTATCGACTACTTTAAGTCCTCTTGTATGAATGCGAAATTTAATGGAATTATAAACATTTAATGCGGTACGCATCATCTGACGGATTTTGGCACTCTTTTTAGAGATATTATAAAAGAATACAACTCCTTTATCTTTTAATGAAGCCTTTTTTTCTTCCTGAACGTCGCTTTGTTTTTGGCTCTGTTCTTCGCTTTGGTTTTCTTTTTTTTTTCCGCCCACCGGCTTTAATCCTTCCGTTCCGATACCACGGAAGATTCGATCTACCGCTCTCTTTGCTGCTTTACCATCATCAAGGTAAGTAAAGCGATCATTGAACTTTTTATAACGTTCGTCGTATACAAACTCTTTCTTTAACTCTCTGATCAATTCATCCTCTGTCTGAACAATTTCACCCGGAAGATCTTCTAAGGAAATGTAAAAGCCTCGAATATCATTTGCATAAGCTTCAAGGTCATACATGAAGAAGGTAATTGGTCGTTTTAAGATAGAATAATCAAAGAATACACTAGAGTAGTCCGTAATCAAATGATCTGCTACTGCATATAAATCATTGATATTCTCATATTTGGATACATCGTAGATAAATCCTTCATACTTTTCAAAATCAAAGGAGTTTGCTACGAAGTAGTGTGCACGGAATAAAATAACAAATTCATCTTCTAATTCTTTTCTGAGATGATCAAAATCTACTTCCGCTTTATAAGTATAACCAAGCTTATGGTCATACTGATTATCTCTCCAGGTTGGAGCATAGAGAATTAATTTTCTCGTTTCATCTTCAATTCCAAGAGCTGTTTTAATTCGTTTCACATCTTCTTGTGTAAAGTTCGAAAGGAAATCATTTCTTGGATAACCTTCTTCTACAATAATCGTATCCGGGTTATTGTCTGGAAGGTTAAATGCACTTGTAAGCTTTTCTGATGTAAACTTTGATGGTGATAACATATATGTATAACGTTCAGCATCAAGTTTATACATGGCACACAGTTCTTCCTGAGAATGAAGTGCATTATCACCTGTTTCAATATCATATCCAAGTCTCTTTAATGGAGTTCCATGCCAGCACTGAATATACTCCTGACCTTCTCTTCGCTTGATAATATTATCAATTCTTGAGTTGGATACAAAATATTTTGCTTTGCTGTATAAAGTAAAGAATTCCTTTGAACGATACTTCACTAATTTTGCACGGGAAAGCTCTGGAATATCAGCCTTTGAAGCAGGGCTCTTAAACGCCCAGACAAAGGTCATATCCTTGAACGCTTCATCCTGAATCATCTCTTCATAAATCGCACGTGGACTGTCTGCATAAGAACGGCCCATAAAGGATTCAAAGATGATGAGATTTTCATCTATATCATTTTTCTTGCATGCGGTTGCATAGCGATATTCATTTCTTTTCTTAATCAGATATTTTGCAAAATCACGTGTATATTTGTTGGATTTTACAAGCTTAATAACCGATTTTTTAATTTCTCCTAAACCCATGGTTGCACCTCTATCCTTCTACAATCAGTCTGGCCAGATTCTTTGTACTGTTTTTCGGATTCTGAACATACTTCTTCTGAAATTCTTCTAATGTGTCAAAATTATAATCATAGTTCTTAATACGATCTTTGAGTTTTTCAGCATTCATGAAAGAACACTCTCTCATCTCACTCTTCATATCGATATTAAGCCCTCTGGTTTTCTTATATTCTACATAATCCGGAATATAGAAATACAGCGGTTTCATAAGCAGCGATGCTTCAAATGTACATGCTGAGTAATCAGTAATAATAATATCTGCAATCTTCATCAAATCAAAGCTTGTAAAATTGCCTTTTGCTGTACTTCCTTCATGTCTCTCTACTCGGCTTAATGGATGAAGAGAGATCACAAGTGCATACTTTTCATCGCCGTCAAATGCTTCGTAAAGCTTTGATACAATATCTGCTTCGCCATCACGGAAGGTTGGCAAATATAAGATAATTTCTTTATCTGCCATCTCAGGATTACATTCTAAGAATTCCTTTTTTCTACTCGTTCCATCTAAAATCATATCCACATGTGGAAGAGTTCCCTGATGGATCACATCCATAGGCACACGAAAAGCCTGGCTATAAAACTTTGCAGTTGCATAAGATGGAGAAATAACACAGTCATAACCCTTATGCATATTCATAGCCTTACTAATGTCCATAGAACGACCGCCTTCTTTTCCCGCAGACTGCCATCCAAATTTCTTAACTGCCCCAAGAGCATGCCAGATCTGCACTACTCTGAGACCCTTTTTATGTTTTAAACAAGATACTGGAATGGAATATGTGTCGAGAACAGCTATTTTCGCACCAGCTAATTCTTTCATATCTCCATATAACCAGAATACATACTTCACAAGAGAAACCGGATTCTTATCAATCATCTTTAATCGGAAAACCTGTTTATATTGTGGGTATTTTCTGGCAATTTCTTCTTCTAGCATGAGCATATCCAGTGATTTCTCATTGCTTTGCCTGGACAGATATACAATCTTGTCTTCCGTCTTTATACGCATCTTTAACGGAATATAAATAAGATTCATAACAATCTTAACCACTTGAATAACTGTCTTAATAATTAAGGAACGCATCCTCTGATACCTCCGATACACGCACTTTCACATATACATTAATTTTATAATTTCTACTACTTTTTGTCAATTCATGAGTGTAGTTTGGAGAAGGAATCTTTAGAAAACAAAAAAGGCGCCATGGACCGTGGCGCCTTTTTGTCTAACATAGTATTAAGGACATTAACTATGCAAGTTTTGCGTAATTTTCTTCAATTTTATCTAAGATAGCTTCGTCTGTAATCTTAGAATGTTCTTTTAAGAAACCTCTGATACCAAGTTCAGCGATTTTAGCCTGAAGATCAGCATCATCATAACGTAATGCAGCAGCGATACCAACTAATAAGTGGTCTACTGGAAGACCGAATCCAGCAGCTGTACGTGTTGGAGCGGACAGACGGTCTGTTTCGCTTAACTTACGTAAAGGATCTCTACCTACACGCATTACATCATCTTCAAGATATGGGTTGTTGAAACGTTTGATGATTTTGTCGATGTATTTAAGATGTGCATCTTTGTCTAAACCATGTTTCTGTACAAGACCCATACCGGATTCTGTCATTGCAGCTTTAACGATTTCGAAGATTTCAGGATCTGCGATTGCTTTATCGATTGTTGGAAGACCTTTGTGTGTTCCAAGGTAAGCTGTAATACAATGACCTGTATTAAGAGTAAATAATTTTCTTTCGATATAAGCTTCTAAGTTGCCAGCTAAGTTCATACCAGGGATTGCTGGGATAGGTCCCTTTAATGCAGCTTCTTCAACGTTCCATTCATAGTAAGCTTCTACTACAACGTCGATAGGATTTTCGCATTTTACCGGAGGTACGATACGGTCTACAGAACAATCTGCGAAACCAACGTATTCGTCAGCATATGCTTTAGCTTCATCGGAAAGGATGTCATATACAGCAGCTTTTAACTGGGAAGTACCACGAATTGCATTTTCACAAGCAACGATGTTTAAGTATTCATTTTTGCCTGCAGCAGCACGTTTTTCGATACCAGCAGCGATTGGTTTAGCAACGATAGGAAGAATACGAAGACCTACAGCTGTTGTGATGAATTCAGCATCTACAACTGCGTCAACCATTTCTGGACCAGCAGAAGAAATACCACTGATGTTGTCGATAACCTGTTCAGAAATATCAACGTCCATTACTTTGATTGTGTATTTTCCATCTTTGTTAATCTGATCAATAACTGCAGCGTTAACGTCAGCATATACTACGTGATAACCAGCGTCATGTAATAATCCACCGATGAATCCACGACCGATATTGCCGGCACCAATCTGAATTGCTTTTTTCATACTATTACTCCTTTAAAAATTATATAACCTGTTTAATAAGTTTTAATATCCCGGTCGGATAACCGACCGGGATTAGATACATTTTTAATAATGCTTACGTTTCTAAGAATTATTTGAATGTCTTTAAGATTAAAGCAACATCATCTGTTGTCTTTAAGGATGCGAATAAATCAGGATCGCAGATAGTTTCTGTAATCTTACCAAGAATTGCTAAATGTTCATCACCAACACCTGCAATACCGATTACTAACTGAGCTTTTTCGCCATCGCCCCAATCAACACCGTCTGGGTACTGAAGAACAACGATACCGGATTTCTTAACTCTGTTTTTAGCATCAGCTGTACCATGAGGAATTGCAATACCTTCACCCATGTATACAGGAGCGATCTTGTTACGTTCGATCATTGCTGGGATATATTCTTCATCAACATATCCTAACTGATTTAATAATGTACCAGCAGCTGTAATAGCTTCTTCAGCGCTTACAGATGCTAAACCAACTTTAACACCTTCTTCAACTAAGATGTTATCGTCAGCTGGTGCTGCTTCTACAGTTTCTTCTACTGGAGCAGCTTCTACTGAGGGTGCAGACATATCTGTAACCTGTTTGTAGAGTGCATCTAATGCAGGGTCTGCTAAGAAGTTACCGATTGTTACCATCTGAGCCTGTGGAGCAGATTTAACAGCACGATCAACTAAGATTGTCTGTACTACTGCGATATCACAATCTGCAGGAATGTTATCTACAGATGTGTTGATAACTGTTACGTCTGGACGTTCAGCTTTAATTCTGTTACGGAATTTTGTAGCACCCATAGCGGAAGATCCCATACCAGCGTCACATGCGAAAACGATTTTCTTAACATCTGCTGCTGCTTTAGGTTCGCCGTTAGCTACTACTGGAGCTGCCTGACCTTTAGAAGCTGCTTTAGCTGCTGCGTTAGCTGCCTGAGCTTCTTCTAAGCTCTTAGAACCAGACATCTTGATAATTGGAGATGCGATAATGAAGGAAACTGCTGTAGCGATTGCAACACCAGCGATTGTAATAATGATACCGCTTCCCTTTGGAGACATAGCTAAGAAGGAAATGATGGAACCTGGAGATGTAGGACCAACTAAACCTGCTTTCATGAAGGAGAAGAATGTGATTGCACAGATGTTACCAATGATAGGAGCGATGATAACCTGTGGGTTCATTAATACATATGGGAAGTAAATTTCATGGATACCACCGAAGAAGTGGATGATAACTGCACCTGGTGCAGACTGTTTTGTTGTTTCGTCTGGGGAGAATGCCCAGTAAGCTAATAATACACCAAGACCTGGACCTGGGTTAGCTTCAAGCATGAACATGATAGATTTACCAGCTTCAGCTACCTGCTGTGTAGCGATTGGTGTAAAGATACCATGGTTGATTGCGTTGTTTAAGAATAATACTTTAGCAGGTTCGATGAAGATAGCTGCTAAAGGAAGTAAGCTGTGGCTAACGAGTACGTCAACACCAGCTGTTAAGATTACTAAGATTGTAGCCATTAAAGGTCCAATTAAGTAACATCCGATGATAGCAAGGATCATACCTAAGATACCAACGGAGAAGTTGTTGATTAACATTTCGAAACCAGCTGGCATGTTGCCTTCCATAGCTTTATCGAATGTTTTGATAACGAAACCAGCAACTGGTCCCATTAACATAGCGCCCATTAACATTGGGTAGTCAGGAGCACCAACGATAACACCCATAACTGCGATAGCACCGATAACGCCACCACGGTCGCCGCCTACAAGTTTACCACCTGTGTAAGCAACTAAGATAGGTAATAAGTTATTTAACATTGGGCTTACTAATCCGGATAATTTTTCATTTGGTAACCAACCGGAAGCGATGAATAATGCTGTAATGAAACCCCATGCGATGAACGCACCGATGTTTGGCATTACCATTGCGGATAAAAACTTACCAAATTTCTGTACTGTGTTTTTCATTTTTTAAATTTCTCCATATTCTTTCATAATACGTTGATAATAGTTACCTAAAGCTTTCTCCAGCTCAAAAGCTACTTCATTGCGCTGTCCATGGAGAAGATAGCCGATAATCTTATCATTCTCAGCTAAAGTTCCACTAACCTCGCTCATGACTTCCTTGTACACATCCTGCTGATATCTTTCTTCCGGAACTAAAACAACGATTGCCCCCTGAATCACACCTTCCGCTGCAACAATCGGCTTTTTCAGTGCCACATATCCGAATCGGCAATGTCTGACACCTTTTGTTATGCAGTGCAGGAACAGCATTTTGAAGGTAGAGATATACGTTCCCGCGGTGTTCTCTCTCTCCCAGAGGTTTCGTTCAATTGTTTCGGCATAAACGTCATTTCGGGCAAATAATTCGCTGGCAAGGCGAATCAGTGATGATTTGTCTTCCACTTCGCTTACGTTAGAAAGCTTGATGTTTTCAAACACCTGTAAAATTTCTTCACCCAGCAAAACCAGATACTCTATTTCTTTTCGTCGAATTCTGCCTTTTTTAAAGCGTTCAGTCTTGGCTTCTGTATGCTTTTCTTTTCGGCGGATATTCTTGATTTCGTTTCGAATCACCATTCGGTCATTCTGTAAGAGTACTGGATTCACGCTGACATTCGGAAAATTCACATTCAGCTTGACGGTTGAGACAATCAGGTCAATCTCATTATCAATCAAGATCTGTGGATCGATGGTTGAAGCTGCTATAACCTTCTTGACTACAACTTCAGGAAAGGCTTTTTGTAAATGTGCTGCCAGCATATGGGATGTTCCAATCCCATTCGGACAGGCTACAATTACCGAGATCTTCTCGCGTTGAGTTCGCTGCTTTTCTGCTGATGCACAAAAGTGCAGTACAAGGAAAGCAAGTTCTTCATCGCTGATCTCTTCGATGCCGGTTTCCGCTTTAATTATTTCAGATGCGTCTCTCGCCGCATCAAAAACATCTAAATATTTTTCTTTGAGCATGTCCACCGTCGGATTCTCGATTGGAACATGCATCTTTATTCTGCTGATCGCAGGTCCGATATGATTACAAAGTCCATCAATTAACATTCTGTCATCTAAAAAGTTCATATCCATCAGTTCTTCCATCTTAAGAACCATATGAATAATCACCTGACGGTTTTTGATATTCTCTGCTTCATACTTGTCCATCGCTTTTGGCTGCCAGACCTTGGCACTTAAAAGCTGTGTTGTAATAAAAGCAATTTCCTCCGCTGATACGGCAATACCAAGATCCGCTTCTATTACACTGGCCATCCATGCTGCACTTTGATATTCTTCATACTTCATAAGTGCATCACCAGAGGTCTGAAAATCTGTGATGGAATGAGATGATCTGATTCGCTCAATCGTTACCAGAAGCATAATATTGAGTCTGAAGGCTGCATTATCGGTATATCTGATGCCCTGAGACTGTTCCACCTGTTTTAACATCTCTGTTACTACATTCGGAAGTCCTTCCTTCACCAGTTCTTCTAATAATGTCCCCTCATAGGCTTTTAACTGTGCATTCTGATAATTGATCGATTCCGGATCACCTGTTACTGCATCGTGCAGAATCAATGATACGACTGCCTGTCTGAAGTCACTCTCTGCCCCAGCCCAGAGAACTCCAAGTCCTTTTCTTCTGATCAAAGTAAGACCATAATTTTCAAACCAGGCTTCCACTTCATCAAGGTCCGTTGAAAGAGTCCCCTCAGAGACACCAAACTTTGATGTGAAATAATAATACTTCAGTGGTTCTTCACTGCCTAAGATTTCTTTTTTCAAAAGAGCAATTCTCTGTTCCTTGTCCACATTCACTTCCTTTGACTTGTCAGCTTCAAGAAGTTCTAAAATCAGATTTCTCTGTTCCTGATTTTCATCAAGGTAAATTCCCACTCGTGGTTTCTTCACCAGATTAAAATCATTCTGCTCCATCCACTCTTCAATCTTTGGAAGCTCTCGAAGAATCGTTCGTGAACTAAGATTCAGTTTTTCAGAAATTGCCTGTACTGTTACCGGGTTACTCGATGTAAAACGTGCAAGCATCTGAATAATTGTTTTTTGTCTTTTGGATAATTTTGTTTTCTTTGGCATTGTTAGTCCTACCTTATACATCAATTATATGATGACAATTGTGAAATGTCATCAAAATGAAATGTCAGTTTTGTCACCATTATTTTAGGACATTTTGTCCTTTTCGTCTAGTTTTTTAGGAAATTTTTGTTTATTTTTTATCGTTTTCGCTTTTTTACCTGTCACCAAAAAATTATGACATTTTATTAATTTGGAATATGACAATCGTTTGACATTGTCGCAATTTGCGTTTTGTCACCATTGTCATGATTAGTTTTGACGTTTTTTCTCATATTTTATGATTGTTTTTTCACGGAATGATTGTTTTTTCTCCATCAATTAAAAGTTGACTTAATTGTTTATCTGTTTTATAATTAAGTCATCATTTAATTAAACAAACATTTAATTTTAATAAATTTTTCAGAAAGGAAGATGTCAATGAGTACATTTCAGAAAGATCTGCTTCCTGTATGTGATGAAAATCATGAACATCAGGACATTCACGCCATGAAGCAGTCATTACCAGCAGAAGATGACTTTATCGAAGCGGCTGACCTTTTCAGTCTGCTAAGTGACAGTACGAGACTTCGTATTTTATGGCTTCTGTGCCACAACGAAGCCTGTGTCTGCGACATTGCATCTGCAATTAATATGAGTTCACCAGCGGTGTCTCATCATTTACGTTCATTAAAACAATTAGGAATTATTTCATTTAGAAGACAGGGAAAAGAAGTCCACTATACATTATCTGATTCACAGGCCGGACATATGGTCCACAAAATGATTGATTCCATTATGGACAGGGAGGATCTTTAATTATGAAGAAAAAATATATCTTAGAAAATCTTGGCTGCGCACACTGTGCCGGCAAGATGGAAGCAAAAATCAATAAACTTGAAGGTGTAGAAGAAGCCATTATCAACTATCCAACAAAGCTTCTTCACCTCACTGCAGAAGATCCAGATTCTTATCTTGAACAGATTCAGGAAATCTGTGCTTCTATTGAAAGTCAGGTTGTTGTCGTTCCAAGAGATGCTGCCAATGCTGTTTCGGAAGAACACGACGAAGATGAGCATCATCATGACCATGAAGAACACTGTGACTGCGGCCATGATCACGAACACCATGATCATGAACACGATGACCACTGCGACTGCGACCATGAGCACGACGAAGACTGTGAATGTGGCCACGATCACGATCACGAGCACGAACATGAACATCATCACGATGAAGATGAAGATGAACATGCACACCACGATCATGACCATGAAGAACAGACTGAACATCACGAAGAAGAATCTTCTGATTTAAAGAAAAAAGACAACCGCTTATTTATTGGAATCGGCATTGCAATCCTTGCATTTGCTGCAGGACATTTTCTTCACAGTAACAACCTGCGACTCATCATTTACTTAATCGCATACCTTGTACTTGCAAAAGACATTATTTTAGAAGCAATTCATGGAATCGGCCGTGGACAGATATTTGACGAAAACTTCCTTATGTCCATTGCAACACTCGGAGCATTAATGATTGGTGAATATCCAGAAGCCTTAGGCGTTATCCTCTTCTACCGCATTGGAGAAGCATTTGAAGAACATGCGGTTGAAAAGAGCCGCAAATCCATTATGGATGCTGTAAATATGAGACCTGAAACAGTCCTTCAGGTTCACGGAGATCACACTCATGAAATTCCAGCTGAAAAAGCGACAGTTGGCATGACTATTTTAGTTCGCCCTGGCGATCGTATTCCATTAGACGGCATCATTGTAGACGGTGAAACACAGCTTGATACTTCTGCTCTTACCGGAGAACCTGTACCGGTATTAGTAAAAGAAGGCGATGAAATTTTATCTGGCTGTGTAAATCAGACGGGTGTTATTAAATTAGAGGTAACAAAACCGCTTTCTGAATCTATGGTTACTAGAATTATGGAATCCATGGAAGATGCAGCAGCAAGCAAGCCTAAGATGGATCGCTTTATCACTCGTTTCTCAAAAATTTACACACCGATCGTTGTTCTTGTTGCTTTAGCAACTGCAATTATCCCATCCATGATGACCGGTGCCTGGGATCACTGGGTATACACTGCACTTACTTTCTTAGTAATCAGCTGTCCATGTGCCCTTGTATTAAGCGTACCACTCTCCTTCTTCTCTGCAATCGGGCTTGGCTCCCGTCAGGGTATTTTATTTAAAGGAGGAGCTTCCTTAGAAGTATTAAAAGAAGTTCAGGCAGTTATTATGGATAAAACCGGAACCATTACAGAAGGAAACTTTGTTGTTTCTTCTATTCATCCGGTAGACAATGTAAAAGAAGACGAATTACTTGCCATGGCAGCAACCTGTGAACAGAATTCTACTCATCCAATTGCAAAGAGTATTCTTACTGCTGCCGCAGAGAAAGGCATTTTATTAACAGAACCTACTTCCATTACCGAAGAAGCCGGACATGGAATTGATGCTGTCATTGGAGAACACAATTTATTATGTGGAAATCATCGTTTAATGGATGAACACGAAATTGTAATTCCTGAATTAGAAACTTTATATGGTACAGAAATCCTTCTTGCCATT
The DNA here is from genome assembly GCA_024403555.1 of Lachnospiraceae bacterium. Classification (GTDB taxonomy): domain Bacteria; phylum Bacillota; class Clostridia; order Lachnospirales; family Lachnospiraceae; genus Fimousia. The sequence continues at coordinate 90,117 of JAKSRP010000002.1, forward strand.
GACGGATTATATGCTGGACGCATTTTAATCTCTGATACGATCAAAGATGACTCTGAATCTGCCATTTCCGAGTTAAACCGCTCTGTTGCTACCATCATGTTAACTGGCGATTCCGAAGAAAGTGCTAAAGTAATCGCAGAAAAAACAGGCGTAACCAAATACTTTGCAAAACTTCTCCCTGATGATAAACTTCGTTTATTACAGGAAGCACGCGAAGAATATGGTCCGGTTATGTTTGTCGGCGATGGCATCAATGACGCACCTGTACTCGCAGGCGCTGACTGTGGCGCAGCTATGGGAAGCGGTGCTGATGCAGCCATCGAGGCAGCAGATGTTGTATTTATGACATCAAAATTAAGCGCAATCACAGAAAGTATCCGTATCGCCAAACTCGCAAATCATACTGCAATGCAGAACATCGTGTTTGCCTTAGCAGTAAAGCTTGCCGTAATGGTTCTTGGTCTCATGGGTATCGCATCCATGTGGCTTGCAGTATTTGCCGACACTGGAGTTGCTGTACTTTGTGTACTTAACTCTGTAAGAATTTTAAAGAAATAGATTACATTTATGAAATGATATTGGGAGAGAATAATTCATGAACGCAAACGCACAATGTGTCACCTGCCTTCTTGACAAGCAGGAACGAATCGTCCGTCCATTTCCGGATGAAAACAAAAAATCAGATTTTATTGCAGAAGTATTAAAACTTCTTTATGAACATGCCAAAACAGAGCCAGCTCCATGGCTTTATATGAAAATCGAGGAAATCTATGCTCGCTATTATGAGCCTGTCATCGATTACCCTGCGATCAAGCACAAATACAATCAGTATATGCTTTCAAAAGAATCGATTGTTGAAGAAATCATTATGAATTCCGAGGATCCAATTGCGGAAGGCATCAAGTATGCCTGTGCCGGAAACTTCATTGATTTTGGTGCCATGGCCGAGGTTGACGATTCCATCTTAGAAGACCTATTGGCAAATGCTTCCGAAAACAGCGTAGATCCTGATGAGCTTTCCGCTTTTAAAGCAGAGCTTTCCGCTTCAAAAGAGCTTGTATATTTAACGGATAACTGTGGGGAAGTTGTTATGGATAAGCTTTTCATCAAAGCAATCAAGAAGCTGTATCCAAACCTTCATATTTCTGTTATCGTCCGTTCCGGCATCGCTTTAAATGATGCAAATATGGAAGATGCCATCGAAATCGGCCTTCCTGATCTTGTTACGGTTGTAGAAAGCGGGGCAGCATGTACTGGAACTGTTCCAAAGATTTTAACAGATGAGGCCAAAGCCGTTTTAGATGCTGCTGATGTAGTGATTTCAAAAGGTCAGGGAAATTTCGAAGGCATGCACGGCAATGGATATAATGTATATTATTTGTTCCTTTGCAAGTGTGATATGTATGTGAGAAGATTTGGATTGAAGAGATTCACTGCTGTGTTTAGCAATGAAAAGAATATAAAAACTATTTGTTAAGCCATGCCGTGATGATTGTCTCCTTCGTCGTCAATCATCACGCGGGCTAGCGCCCTATAAAAGAAAGAAAAGCCCACAGTTCCCTAATGAAGTCTACGACTTCTTAGTGAGTCTGTGGGCTTTTTTCCTTTTGCATGGCTTGGCAGCCTTCGCGCTAGTTAAATGCTACGAATTTATGGCATAATCTGTAGCAGGCTACACCAAATTTTGCGCCTATTTTCCCTGGAAGGTTCATAGTCAGGCAGTAAGATCCATATAACACGCCTAAAGCGAATTTCTTATCATGTACCTGAATGGCTTTCCACATTTCTTTGCGTTTTTTGTCTGCTTCCTCGCTGCCGTTTAATCTGGAAAATGCACTTGCTAAAGCTAACATAAAGGTTGCTTCGTGGCGCATATAACGTCCGAGCTTAGGCTCTTCTTTTAAAATTTTATTGGTGTCGTGGCAGTTAAAGATTTTTTCTGCAATGAAAAGCTGATGATCATAGCGCTTCTTTAACCCTTCTTCGCTGACGGACTGTCCTTCACGTCCAATAAAATAATGATATAAATTAACGTTCATATAGCAAATTCTTTTAATATATGGAAGCGGTGTGTATACAAACAGGTTGTCTTCAAAAAATACATGCTTTGGAAGCTGTAAATTACAGTCACGAAGCATCTGTGTACGGAAAATACAGGAATGAAGAGTCAGATACTGCCATGGTAAAAATGGTTTTGTCTGGCTCCATCCAAAGATACCATTCTGTGGGAATACATTTTTATAATTGATGACCTGATTTTTTTCTGGTTCGTATTTATGGTCGTAGATATAATTACACACCATAAGGTCGATGCCGCCGCGTTTTTCACACTGTTCTAATCGGCGAAGCACTTTAGGAAGTCCTTCTTCATCTAACCAGTCGTCAGAATCCACAACTTTAAAGTAAGTGCCACTTGCTTCAAGCAGTCCATGATTGATTCCTTCCCCGTGACCTCCATTTTCCTGATCAAGAAGTCGGACCGTACCTGGATACTTTTCTTCATATTCTTTTCCAATATCATGTGTATCATCGTGAGATCCATCATTGATTACTAAAATCTCAACACAATCTCCGCCTCTTAAAAGACTTTCAATACATACTCTCATATAGTCCTGTGAATTATAACAAGGAACAACGAATGTAATTAATTTCTTCATGGTTTTCCTCCTAATTTATCGCAAACCATTATTTCCTATTCTCCCTTAAATTCTATGCGATATACAAAACGGTGTCAACATTTCCACACCAATCACGCATTTTGCTATATTTGCAAATGATTTTATTATAGATTTTTCGGTATAGAATGAGTTATAATAACTTCATTACGAGTAAATAAATAGTATGAATTTTTAATATAGGAGGTTTCTTATGGCAATTTTCGTAACAGGTGGTGCTGGTTATATCGGCAGCCATACTTGTGTAGAACTTTTAGAATCTGGTTATGACGTAGTTGTAGTCGATAATCTTGCAAACTCCAGCGCAAAAGCGATCGACCGCGTAGAACAGATTACCGGAAAGAAAGTAACATTTTATGAAGCAGACATTTTAGACCGAGATGCATTAAATGAAATTTTTGATAAAGAAGACATTGATTCCGTAATCAACTTTGCAGGCTTAAAGGCAGTTGGAGAATCTGTGCAGAAACCATTAGAATATTATCACAACAATATCACAGGAACATTAATCCTTTGTGACGTAATGAGAAATCATAACGTAAAGAATATCATTTTCAGTTCTTCTGCTACTGTTTATGGCGATCCTGCTTTTGTTCCAATCACAGAAGAATGTCCAAAGGGTCAGATCACAAATCCATACGGACAGACAAAAGGTATGTTAGAACAGATTCTTACAGACTTCTGGGTAGCTGATCACGAATGGAATGTCGTACTTCTTCGTTACTTCAACCCAATCGGTGCTCACGAAAGCGGACTCATTGGTGAGGATCCAAAGGGTATTCCAAACAACCTCGTTCCATATATCGCAAAAGTTGCAGTTGGCAAATTAGAATGTCTTGGTGTATTTGGTGATGACTATCCAACTCATGATGGTACTGGCGTACGTGATTATATCCATGTAGTAGACCTTGCAAAAGGCCATGTAAAAGCCTTAAAGAAATTAGAACCAGGCTGTGGCGTAAGCATTTACAACTTAGGAACTGGTAACGGAAGCAGTGTTTTAGATGTCCTTCACGCTTACGAAAAGGCATGCGGAAAGAAATTACCTTACGAAATCAAACCACGCCGTGCCGGCGATATCGCAACCTGCTACTGCGACGCAACAAAAGCAAAGGAAGAGCTTGGCTGGGTTGCAGAAAAGAACATCGAAGATATGTGTGCGGACTCCTACAAATGGCAGAGCGCAAATCCAGATGGCTATGGCGACAACTAAAATATATACATTGTTATAATACCTATATTTATAGAAGAAACACAATTGGGCTGTACTTGTTTACAGCCCTTTTTTATGTTAGAATAAGTTGTTATTACAGGGTCATTTTTATTGGCCCAATTATGTTATCGGAGGACAATCAGATGCCAAACACAAAAAAAGTTTATCCTAGAATGTCTGGCCTTCTGCTCCACCCAACCTCCCTTCCAGGTCGTTACGGAATCGGAGATTTAGGACCAGAAGCTTATGAATTCGTGGATATGTTAAAGGCAAGCGGCCAGAAGCTGTGGCAGGTACTTCCATTAGGACCAGTCAACGGAAGCAATTCCCCATACCAGTCATTTTCAAGCTTCGCTGGACAGCCACTTGTAATTAGTCCGGATCTGTTAAAAGAAGCAGGCTTACTTACTCAGGAAGATTTAGACCGTATTCCTGCGCTTTCTTACGGACATGTTGAATATGCGAAAGTAAAAGAATATAAGAGACCATTACTTGAAAAAGCTTTAGATGCATTTCTTGCATTACCAGAAGATGATGCACTTGTAGAAGAATTCAACACTTTCTGCAAAGAAGAAAAAGAATGGTTAGAAGACTATGCTTTATTTATGGCAATCATGAAAGAACATGATGACAAACCTTGGTATGACTGGGAACCAGCTATTCGAAAAGGCAACAAAACTGCAAAAAAAGCATATTTAAAATTAGAAACAGTACAAAGAGAAATCAAATACCAGTCCTTTATTCAGTTTATGTTCTTCCGTCAGTGGAAAGCACTCAAAGAATACGCGAACAAGAATGGCATTTCCATCATCGGAGATATTCCAATCTTTGCTGCTGACAACAGTGCTGATGTATGGGCAAACAAAAAATTATTCAAATTAGACAAAGACGGTCATCCAACTGGTATTGCTGGTGTTCCACCAGATTATTTCAGCAAAACAGGCCAGTTATGGGGCAACCCGGTTTACAAATGGTCTGCACACAAAAAAGAAAACTATGCATGGTGGATGAGCCGAATCAAAGCACAGCTTGTAAAATATGATTACGTACGAATCGATCATTTCCGTGGCTTAGATGAATACTGGGAAGTTCCTGCAGATGCCGAAACAGCCTTAGAAGGCAAATGGATGCCAGGACCAAAATCTGACTTTTTCAAAGTTATGATGGAACAGTTAGGTGATGACCTTCCAATCATTGCTGAGGATTTAGGAGATATTACTCCTTCTGTTCATGAGCTTCGTGATGAATTTAATCTTCCTGGAATGAAGATCTTACAGTTCGCCTTTGAAAATATCAACGACAACGATTTTCTTCCATATAATTACCCAAGAAACAGCATTTGCTATACCGGAACTCATGATAATGATACAAGCTCTGGCTGGTATCACAGTGCTTCCGAAAAATCCAAAGATAAGATTCGCCGTTACTTAAGCACCGATGGCAGTCATATCAGCTGGGATATGATCCGCTGTGCATTATCTTCTGTTTCCCGCATGGCTATCATTCCAATCCAGGATATTTTTGAAGATGGTTCTGACCGTCGTATGAATGTTCCTGGTGTTGCAGATGGTAACTGGGCATATCGTTATTACAAAGAACAATTCCACGAAGGTCTTGTAAAGGGACTTCGTGAAATGTCTGAAATTTATGGAAGATAATAAGGAAGGCAGGTAATTTTATGAGAATTATTCCCGTTATGATTTCCTTCATTGCATTCCTTCTCGGGCAGTTCCGCTACTATTTTATCTATCCTAAGATGGATGAAGAAGGAAAAAGCGATGAACGATATGAAAGTGCATATCCAAAGATTCAGAAAATATTCGAAAAAGCATTAAAGCTGTCCGGTTCTGAGATTATCGTTCACGGACGTGAGAACATCCCAACGGATCAGGCAGTATTATACGTAGCAAATCACAGCAGCTTTTGTGACATTCCAGTACTCTTCTGTAATACGGTCCACGGTTGTGGTTTCGTCGCAAAAGATTCCTTAAAGAAAGTACCTTTACTCTGGCGTTATATGGGCTTTGTAAACAGTGAATTTCTTGACCGAGATGATGTTCGTCAGGGAATGGAAGTCATCAAATCCGCTGCAAAAACAGTAAAGGGCGGTCACTCCATGGCAATCTTTCCGGAAGGAACGAGAGGACAAGACGCTGAACCTGCTGAATTTAAGGAAGGAAGTCTTCGTATCGCAGTAACTGCAAAAGCTCCAGTCGTTCCGGTTGCAATCAAAGGCACTGCCGATATGATGGAAAATCACAAAAAATTTGTACTTCGTCCGGCAACGGTTCACATCACATTTGGCGAACCAATCGACATTGCATCTCTTCCACGTGCAGAGAGAAAACACGTCGGAGCATCAATCCGCCAGTGGATCATTGATACGAATAAAGAATTATAAATTTTTTGTTTCATTCTTTTCATTTTAATGATATACTGTTATTTGATGTAAAAATTACATCTACAAAATTTCAAAACAAATGTAACATATTATGTATTGCAGGAGGTAATCAGATCATGCATATCAATCCATGGATCATTGCTCTTCTCGTCCTTGCTGTAGGTGGTGTTGTTTTATTCTTCCTTTACAGATTCGGAGATAAACAGCAGAAGAAACAGCAGGATGCCCGCCAGCAGCTTCTTGACAACATGCAGGTTGTATCCATGCTTGTTATTGACAAAAAGCGTATGGCTATGAAGGATGCAGGCTTCCCAAAAGCGGTTATGGAACAGATTCCAAAGCGTAACCAGCGTATGAAGGCTGCTGTCGTTAAAGCAAAAATCGGACCTCAGATCGTATCTTTATTATGTGATGAACAGATTTACGATGAAATTCCAGTAAAAACTGAGGTTAAAGCACAGATCAGTGGTATCTATATCATGGGTATCAAGAATACTCGTAATGTAGCTCCACCAGAACCAGAAAAGAAAAGTTTCTTCCAGAAGCTTGGTAACAAAGCTAGTTCTTCTTTAAACGAAGACTATGAACGTCCTGAAATGAAGAATGGTAAGAATGTAAAATCTATGCAGACCGCAAGCAAAGGTCAGACAAAGAACAAAGCATTAAATCCATCCACAAAGAAACGTCAGGCTGGAAGCAAAAAGAAAAACGGTTCTAAGAAAAGAAAAAAACGTCGTTAGACATCAAAACCTGTCGGTTATGCCGGCAGGTTTTTTTATTCCTTTTTACCGGTTTCACATTTTGTTATGTTTTTGTCGGTCTTTGTTGCATTTTTATAGTTTAATAATAAATCAACTGACGTTTTTAGTACATTTTACTCAGTGTTTTTTGATGCTTTTGTATATATTCACGAATATTATTGTCAAAACATAAACTTTTATAGACACATTGACTATATGATGATATACTTATAGACGTATTGGAAACAAAATATCCGCTTTTTATTTTAAGTACTATATTATCTGAGGAATCCCCCTAATTGTCTAATATGAACGTAAAAAGAAAAGACAACTTATCTTCTGATAATAGAAACCCATCATAAAAAGCCATATTTTGGGTAAGGAACAATGTAACAAAAAACTAAAAACTAAATATTGGAAAGGAGAGTTATCATGTTACCTTATATTGCAGAATTTATTGGAACTTTTATGCTTATCTTACTCGGGGACGGCGTTTGCTGTAACGTATCCCTCAACAAATCCGGAATGCAGGGTGCTGGTTCTATCCAGATCACATTTGCATGGGGTCTTGCTGTACTTATTCCAGCTTGTATCTTCGGAGCAGCTTCTGGTGCATCCTTTAACCCAGCTTTAACAATCGCTTTAGCAGCTATCGGAAGATTTAGCTGGGCAATGGTTCCTGGTTATATCGTAGCTCAGGTTGCTGGTGCTTTCTGTGGTGGTATCTTCCTCTACATCTTATTCTTAGACCAGTTCAAAGCAACAAAAGATGATCCAGGCGCTATGCGTGGTGTATTCTGTACAGGACCTTCCGTACGTAACTTACCACTTAACATCTTATCCGAAGCAGTTGGTACATTCGTACTCGTATTCGCTATCTTAGGATTTGGTAATGTTGATTCCGCAGGCGGTATCGGAAACTTATACGTATTCGGTTTAATCGTATCCATCGGTATGTCCTTAGGTGGATTAACAGGTTATGCTATCAACCCAGCTCGTGACTTTGGTCCTCGTTTAGCTCATGCTGTATTACCAATCGAAGGTAAAGGCGATTCTGACTTCGGTTACGCTATCGTTCCTATCGTTGGACCTATCATCGGTGGTTTAGTAGCTGCATTCTTATTCCAGGCTATTCCTTGGTAAGATTATTTAGAACTAATTTATTATTAATATAATTTCATGTGAAACTCATTTTGATTTGATAATATCATCAAACTTAATTTTTTAATTATTACTTATTAAACTTAAAACTATATAACTTATTGGATTTATGCAGGCCGTCATGGGGTCGGGTTTATTTGGCGGCCTGTATCACGAAAGGAGAATTATCGTGGCAAAATATGTAATGGCTTTAGATGCTGGAACAACAAGTAACAGATGTATCTTATTCAACGAAAAAGGTGAAATCTGCTCCGTAGATCAGAAAGAATTTACACAGATTTATCCAGAAGCTGGCTGGGTTGAACATGATCCAGAAGAAATCTGGTCCACACAGTATGAAGTAGCAAAAGGCGCTATGACAAAATTAGGCGTTGGCCCTCAGGACATCGCTGCAATCGGTATCACAAACCAGCGTGAAACAACTATCGTTTGGGATAAAACAACAGGAACACCTGTATACAACGCAATCGTATGGCAGTGCCGTCGTACATCTGACACAGCTGATGCATTAAAAGAAAAAGGCTTAACAGACACAATCCGTGAAAAAACTGGTCTTTTAATCGATGCTTACTTCTCTGGAACAAAAGTAAAATGGATCTTAGATCACGTTCCTGGAGCTAGAGAAAAAGCTGAAGCAGGCGATTTATTATTCGGTACAGTTGAAACATGGTTAATCTGGAAACTTACAAAAGGTAAAGTTCATGTAACAGATTACTCCAACGCTGCTCGTACAATGTTATTTAACATCAACACACTTGACTGGGATGATGAAATTCTTGCTGAATTAAACATTCCTAGATGCATGTTACCAGAAGCTAAACCTTGTAGCTGTGTATATGGCAACTCTGATGGATCTATCTTCGGTGCTCCAATCCCTATCGCAGGTGCAGCAGGTGACCAGCAGTCCGCATTATTCGGACAGACATGTTTCACACCTGGTGAAGCTAAATGTACATATGGTACAGGTGCATTCTTATTAATGAACACAGGCGAAACACCAGTTATGTCCAACAACGGATTATTAACAACAATCGCTTGGGGCTTAGACGGAAAAGTTGAATACGCTTTAGAAGGTTCTATCTTCATCGCTGGTGCTTCTATCCAGTGGTTACGTGATGAAATGAGATTAGTAGATTCTTCTCCAGATTCCGAATATATGGCTACTAAAGTACCTGATACAAACGGATGTTATGTAGTACCTGCATTTACAGGTCTTGGTGCTCCTCACTGGGATCAGTACGCTCGTGGAACTATCGTAGGTATCACACGTGGTGTTAACAAATATCATGTAATCCGTGCTACACTTGAATCTCTTGCATACCAGGTTAACGATGTATTATCCGCTATGGAAGCTGATTCCGGAATCAAACTTGGTGCTCTTAAAGTTGACGGTGGCGCTTCCGCTAACAACTTCTTAATGCAGTTCCAGTCTGACATCCTTAACGCTGACGTTGCTAGACCTAAATGTGTTGAAACAACAGCTATGGGTGCTGCTTACTTAGCAGGTCTTGCTGTTGGATACTGGACAAGCAAAGAAGACGTTATCGCTAACTGGGAAATCGATCGAGTATTCAAAGCTAACATGGCTGAATCCTTCCGTCAGGAAAAACTTGCTGGATGGAACAAAGCTGTTAAATGCTCTTTCGGATGGGCTAAATAATTTAAGAATTAATCTATCCTATATAATAATATATACTCAAAGGAGTTGGGGCTTCGCTTTATGCGAAGCTCCTTCTTCTTTTTGCGCATAATTTGATTCCCAAATTATTTTATCTATAGAATAATATTCATCCATGCATAAAAATATTCAATTTTAAACCATCTTCTATTGACTGTATTACAAAAGCTTTATATAATAAACAAGTCAGTGTTTTTCACAGACAAACATTTGTGTTTTACACAAGAATTCGAATAGAGAAGGAGATTAGTAACAATGAATATGGAACAGCTTAGCAGCATTGTAGCAGCAATCGATGACTTTGTATGGGGTCCGGTTATGCTCATTCTTTTAGTCGGAACAGGTATTTATTTAACTGTACGATTAAAATTCTTACCACAGAGAAACTTATATTACGCATTACACAGCGTACTTAGCAAAGAGGCACGTACTACAAAACGCGGGGACGGGGACGTATCTCCATTTGCCGCACTTATGACAGCTCTTGCAGCGACCATCGGTACTGGTAATATCGTAGGGGTTGCAACTGCTATGTTTGCAGGTGGGCCTGGTGCTTTAGTATGGATGTGGATTTCCGCATTCTTCGGCTTAACATCTAAATTTGCAGAATGTATGCTTGCCATCAAATATCGTGAAGTAAATGAACAGGGCGAAATGTCCGGTGGTCCAATGTATACAATGAAAAACGGATTAAAGAATAAGACCTTCGGAAAAGTTTTAGGTTTTATGTTTGCACTCTTTACAGTAATCGCATCCTTTGGTATCGGTAACATGACTCAGGCAAACTCCATTTCCGGTTCTATTCAGCAGACCTTTGGGGTTTCTAAAACAACAATCGGTATCGTGCTTACAATCTTAACATTAGTAATTGTATTAGGCGGTATCAGTGCTATCTCAAGAATTTCTTCCGTAGTTGTACCTGCAATGGCAGTATTCTATGTAATCTGTGCAGTAATCGTTATCGTTGGTAATATTGCAAATATTCCTCATGGCCTTTATTTAATCCTCACAATGGCATTTAATCCTAAAGCTGTTGGTGGCGGTGTCATGGGTGTTATCACTGTAACCGTTATGAATTCCATTCGTTTCGGTGTAGCACGAGGTGTATTCTCTAACGAAGCTGGTCTTGGTTCCGCTGCGATCACAGCTGCAGCTGCTACAACAGATGATCCAGTTCGTCAGGCATATATCAACGAAACAGGTACTTTCTTTGATACAATCGTTATCTGTACTTTAACAGGTGTAACAATCGCTGCATCTGGTGTACTTGGAACATGCGGTCCAGACGGCTTACCATTACAGGGTATTCAGATTACTATGGCAGCATTTGCTACTGTACTTGGAAGCTTCGGTTCCTACATCGTATCCATCGGTATCATCTTATTCGCATTCTCCACAATTCTTGGATGGGAATATCATGGTGAAAAAGGCTGGGAATACTTATTCAACTCCCACAAATATAACATCATTTATCGTGTAATCTTCTCCATCGTAGTTTACTTTGGATGTACACAGTCTTTAGATTTAGTATGGAACTTCTCCGATATTGCAAATGCGTTAATGGCAATTCCAAACTTAATCACAATGCTTCTTCTTTCTAACGTAATCGTAGCTGAAGTAAACCGCTTCCAGCCAACCTTAGAAGCAGAAGTAAAATCCTGGAAAAAGAAATAAATTGGATTATTCATATATTCAAGCAAAAGGACATCTACGAATGGATGTCCTTTTTTGTTTATATTAATTTCATATATTTTTTACCGCTTCATAAAATTTTAGGACATTTTTGTGATATAATGAAACATAGTGAAACTATAAGAAAGAAGGTGAAATTCTCTATGATACAGTACAAATGTCCATGTTGTGGAGCCGCACTTGTATTCTCACCAAAGACACAGAAGCTTTCCTGTGACAGCTGTGGCAACGAATATGAATTAGAAACCATGGAACAGTACCATGCTACCGAAAATGGCGAAGATGAACCCGATCTTAATTGGGGCGAAACAGAAGGTCCGGTTGCAGAGAAAAAAGCCGACGGTTTATACATTTGTCCTTCCTGTGGTGGCGAAGTTGAAGCCGACGATAATACCGTCAGCACTAAGTGTCCATACTGTGATAACGTAGTCATCATCAATCCGGTAGATATTGGTGGTTTTGTCGAACCTGACTTGATCATTCCATTCTCTGTTGGAAGTGAAAAAGCAAAAAGTATGTTAGAGTCTTTTTGCAAAGGCAAAAAGCTGCTTCCAAAAGACTTCCATAACAAGAGCTACTTAAAGAATCTAAAAGGCTATTATGTACCTTACTGGTTATTTGACTGCGAAGCCGATGCGAACATGACCTTTGACGCTACAACCATTCGTAGCTGGTCTGATTCAAATTATAATTATACAGAGACATCCTTTTACCGTGTAGAACGTTCCGGTACAATGGCATTTTCTAATGTTCCAGTCGACGGAAGCGTGGAAATTGATAATTCGATCACCGAATCTATTGAACCATTTGACGTATCAAAGGCTCAGAAATTCAAGACAACTTATCTGTCTGGTTACGAGACAAGCCAGTATGACTTACCGTCTGAAGAAGCACATAAGAGAGCAAAAACCCGCCTTTACCGTACAGCAGAATCTTCCATCCGTAATACAGTGAATGGATATCATACAGTAACGACCATCAACCGTCGTCTTTATGCCTCTTCTCCAAAAGTAAAATACGCCTTATTCCCTATCTGGCTGTTTGAAACGGTTTACGTGGGTAAAAAATATCAATTTGCAATCAACGGACAGACCGGAAAGATGGTAGGAGAACTTCCAGTAGACGAAAGCCTTGCAAAGAGCTACATGCTGAAGTATTCCGTAATCGGAACTGTAATCCTGTCCATCTTAACATTAATCATAGGAGGTATTTTCTAATGGCAAAAACAATGAAAAGAATCTCCACACTCCTTATGACTTTTTGTTTTATGGTACTTCTCACTGTTCCGGCATTTGCACTCTCCGGCAAGGATTTAATTGTAGATGATGCTTATCTTTTAAGTGCTGGGGAACGCGAAAAAATCGCAGACTATGCAGAAAGCGTGAGTGAAAAGAACAATACCAGCATCTGTATCGTAACCACGAATGGAATCGAGGGAAGCATTGAAGAATGGCAGGAACAGTACTTCTATGATAACAACTTAGGCACAGGCAGCAACAAAAACGGGCTCATGCTTGTGATCGATATGGAAAATCGCAAATGGAACATTATGACTTTCGGTGATGTAGATGATATCATCATACCTTACGAATGTCAGTACATCGGCGAAGCTGTTCGTGACGACTTAAGTGACAGTCGCTTCTATGATGCGTTCCATGACTATATTTATCTTGCCGATGAACATCTCAATCTGACGGATTCAGAAAGAGATTATTACAGAGATTTACAGGAACAAAACAATAAGCACGAAAAGAAAAGACATATACCGATTGTTGGATTTATTATGTCTCTCTTCATTTCCGTTGGAATTTCTGCTGGTTCTGTAAACTCTATGCGACGTTCCATGAATACACGTGTTCTTAGAAGTGGCGCTTCTGAATATATGGACAAAGACAGCTTCCATCTTTCAACCAAGCGTGACATCTATTTATACAGCACCATCCAGAAAACAGCCAAGCCAAAGGAAAAGAAAGAATCAAGCAGTGGCAGTTTCCATGGACATTCTAGTGGCGGCGGAGATTTCTAGGCAGACCATTACGTAAATATAGAAAGCAACATAAAACGAATATATTATTAAATGACATAAAACATATAAAAGAAAGGAAATAATATTATGGGCTTAATTAAAGCATTATCTGGCGCAATCAGCGGAACAATGGCAGATCAGTGGAAAGAATTTATCTCTTGTGAAGCACTTCCTTCCGATGTATTAGTTCAGAAAGGATCCAAAACTACATCCAGAAGATCTTCTAACAAACATGGAGAAGACAATGTTATTTCTGACGGTTCTGCAATCGCAGTAGCAGAAGGTCAGTGTGTAATCATCGTTGAGAATGGTAAAATCTTAGATGTATCTGCAGAACCTGGAGTATATACATTTGACTCTAAGACTTCCCCATCCATCTTTGGCGGTACTTTCCGTGAAGGCTTAAGCGGAATCATCAAAGAATCCTGGAAGAGATTCGAATTTGGCGGAAGCGCTGGAAAAGATCAGAGAGTTTATTATGTAAATATCAAAGAAATCATGGGCAATAAATATGGCACACCAAATCCTGTACCATTCCGTGTTCTTCAGGAAAACATTCATCTTGATACAACAGTAAATATCCGTTGCAATGGTGAATTCTCCTATAAAATCGTAAACCCAATGTTATTCTTCACAAATGTATGTGGTAATGTAAGCGGAGCTTATACAAGAGATAACATTGATTCTATGTTAAAGACAGAATTATTAACAGCTCTTCAGCCAGCTTTTGCTAAGATTTCTGAGAAGGGTATCCGTTATGCATACCTTCCAGGTCATACAATGGAAATCGCAGATGCCTTAAACGAAGTATTAACGAAAAAATGGATCAACCTTCGTGGTATCCAGGTTTGGTCTTTCGGTATCAACAGCGTAACAGCTTCAAAAGAAGACGAAGATCGTATCAAGAAATTAGAACAGGCTGCTGCATTATCTCACGCTGACGTTGCAGCTGGCTATATGACAGAAGCAACTGCTACAAGCATGGAAAATGCTGCTAAGAATGCTGGTGGCGCTATGCAGGGCTTCTTTGGCATGAATATGGCTTCTCAGGCAGGAAATATTAATACAGCTGATTTATATGCAAGAGCTGCTGCCGAAAAAGAACAGGCTGCTGCTCCTAAAGCAGGTGAATGGACATGTGCTTGTGGCGCAAAAAATACCGGTAATTTCTGTTCTAACTGCGGACAGCCTAAACCAGTATCTAATGAATGGACTTGTTCCTGTGGAACCGTAAATACAGGCAACTTCTGTTCTAACTGTGGTCAGCCTAAACCAGCAGGCGAATGGACTTGCTCCTGCGGTACAGTAAATACTGGAAAATTCTGCTCTAACTGTGGTAAACCAAGAGCATAATCGTTCATAACAAATTATTAAAGCATAAAAAGAAAGCTCGTATCGAAAAATCGATACGAGCTTATTTTTATATTTGCTTTATTTTACTAACTTAGAATATTTAGGGACACCAAATCCTCGGATATATTTACCATTTACTTTTACAGTGCGATATCCAACTTTGTCTTTGCCGGCTCCACCGTCCATGTTACCTTCAATTACCTTGATTTCTTTGCCATCACAGGAAACAACAATACCTACATGATCAGACCAGCCTTTGTTATCACCTTTTCCACTATCGCCCCAGTCATAGAAAATGATATCTCCTGTTTTTGGAACGTATGCATCATTCTCAACCCAGCTGGCAAGTTTTGTATTTAATAATTCAATGTGTTTTTCACATCCGCATTCAACGCCGCTAATTACCTGATAACCAGCTTTGATAAAGCATGCACTTACAAAGATATCACACCAGGAATCGGATGTAGACGCTGTATAATGGCTGTACTTACCATCGCGATACATATTGTTCTTTTCGCTGTTGTAAATCTTAACGATTTCCTTATGTTCTGCACTTCCTTCTTTTACTCCATACCACTTAGTAGCAATATCAACTAAATTCTGACGAAGTTTATCTTCTTTGGTTAATGCTGGAGTTGCTGGAGCGTTCGGAGCTGCACCCACACCAGGAGCTGCTACTGGTTCTCCTTCAATAATAAGCTTCTGCTTAACCTTTACCATTCGTAATTTTTCATCACGTGCTTTTACTTTTAAAATATATACACCAGGAGTTTTTGGTGTGAAGGATGCAGTGTTTGTTACAGAATATCCTTTTAATATTTTTTCTGTTCCATCGAGGATATAGGAAATCTTATACTGTTTTTCTCCCCATCCGCCTTCGGAAGCAGCTGTAATTTTCACTTTTTCATTCAAGTTACCTTTGCTATTATGCTTAAAAGTAGGAGTTAAATCCTTTACAACAACCTTTTTTGTTTTGATTGCAGTAACACCATTGTTTCTTACATATACATAAAATGTATATGTACCATTCTTCTTCGGTGTAAAGGTTGCTTTCTTTGATGTACTATAGGATTTGATCGTATATTTTACATCTTTATATTTGTAACGGAATTTGTATTCGTATCCTGCAGTTGTTTCACCACCAGTATAAGATCCCTTGATTGTAATCTTATCTCCTTTCATGGCGCTTGCTCCACAGTCTACGGATATCTTGGATACTAATTCGGCCGCTGATACATCTGTCTGGCTAAAACCTAAAATACAAACCATAAACAGGCACATCAGCAATAAATTTCTAAGTTTTTTCATAAAATGTCCTCTCTTGTGCTAACAACTTTTTCATCTAAATCGTGTGTTGATTTAAATTGTAGCATAAATTTAACACTTTTGAAACATTTTTTATGATTATTTTTCCTTATCCAAGTATTATTCTACGATTTTTCTCATTGGGCGACCTAAAATTACACCTAAAACAGTGATCACAATATCTTTTGGAATAAAAGCCGTGAAAGAATAGATCATAATGGTCTTGATATCTCCATTTGATAAAAATGCCCACTGAAGGCCTCCAACAAATTCACAGATCATCAAACCAATCAAAGCCGCGATTACTGTGAGAGTAATATTTGTCTTCGCATTTTTTAAATTCGGGCGAATGCCAGCGAGTAAAACCAATGCAAACCAGCCCCAGATATAACCTCCAGCCATTCCAGTAAGCACCTGAAGACCTCCTTGCATACCTGCAAAGACAGGTGCGCCCACAGCCCCAATCAGCACATACACTAAAATAGTCATAAATCCTCTTTTGGATCCAAGAATGCTACCGATTAATGCAACCCCAAAAACCTGAATGGTCACTGGGACGCCACCTGGAGTTGGAATCTGTAGCTGAGAAATCACCGCCATTACTGCTGCCATCATCCCGATCAATACCATTTCCTTTGTTGTAAATGCTCTTTTCTTCTCTTTTTTCATCTGAATATACCTCTTTTGTTATTGGGAAATTATGAATTGTCAACTTAAAATATCAATTGTCAACTAGTATATCATAGCCGCCATTATTGTCAACCTCTTTGCGACTTTCAGTTAACATTAATTTCTGTATTTTATTTTCTTTCTATTTACGGAACACTTATGCTATACTATAAAAAATGTGCTTCTCACACTTCGCGTCCGAGCAGAATGTGAAGCACGGATACCCTCTTTACAGGGGATTTAATAGGAGAATGATTGAAATTAGAATTGAGGGATAATATGAAGAAAGAAAACAAAAAGATTCGCGTAGGCGTTTTGTCCGATACCCACGGAATTCTTCCAGATAAGGTAGTAGAACATTTACAAGGCTGCGACTATATTCTTCACGCAGGCGATGTAACCAGCGACTGGATTTTAGATAAACTCAGAAGAATCTGCCGACAGCTGATTGTTGTTCCGGGAAACTGCGACTATGATCCATGGGCATTTTCTGTAAACCACAGACAGTTCTTTGAAATTGGCGGATTGAAATTTTTAATGGTCCACGATGCCTGGGATGTTGGAAGTATGCTGACTCGCGCAGATGTTATTGTGCACGGTCATACCCA
This sequence comes from Lachnospiraceae bacterium, assembly GCA_024403555.1. Taxonomy (GTDB): domain Bacteria; phylum Bacillota; class Clostridia; order Lachnospirales; family Lachnospiraceae; genus Fimousia. Next base: position 107,638 of record JAKSRP010000002.1, read on the forward strand.
CGTATGGCAGAACGAAGAGAGAAATGGACGTCTCTGGTTTAACCCAGGTTCTGTTGGAAGACCACGTTACGGCGCTCCGCCAACCTTTGCTATTATGGAAATCGAAAACAAGCAGATTTCTGTAGAACAGATTGTCCTTGATATGGAAGATATTTATTACTAGAAAATGTTTGACTAAAAACTTTAATCTAAAAAAGCTGTTGTGCAAATGCGCAACAGCTTTTTCTATTATATTATATAGTTCACAAAGCAGACTAGATTAATCGATAATAACAATTATCAGAGCATCCTTCCTGAAAAAGTCTGCGTTTCATCTTTTGTATATATTTCTCCCGACTACTCGTCTCTCTTGCAATCCCAATTGCTTTTTTCAATGCGATGATATCTCTTATGGTATCCTCGCCGTAATTCCCACGGCTTACTAATTTTAAATGAGTGACTCCCATCTGCATCATATCCCACAACGCACAAAGGCTACATCCCGAAGCGCCGACTCCATCAAAATCCTTATATTCACGCTTCTCTACATCTTGTTCCATCGTATAAGGAACAAGGCACATATGACACATCTCATCACAATGAAGACTATTGCAAAATCCCCCGTGAAAATGGCACATCTCATTTAACATAAAAGCTTCATATTCAAGGGAAGGACAGCTTTTTATACACTCCTTCATCCCCTCTAAGTCCACTTTTCGATGGAAAATGATTCTGTCAGCACCAAGTTCTTTTACCAGAGAAATGACTTCTTCATTGATTTCTCCTAATTCACCGCTGATATGAATCTTGATTTTTTCAGATAGTTCCTGATTTTTTAAATAAACCAGTAATGCAGGATCTGCGACAATAAAAGAAGTAAAGCCTTCCGAAACACACATTTTCACATACTGCGCCAAATCTTCATATTGTTCTGGCATATAAGAAAGTGCATTAAGAGCAATCGTTACTGGAACCTGATAGGCCTCCATCATCTTTCTCAAGATGCGAATTTCCGAAAGTGAACCAATCTGTACATTGTAATTTTTCACTTCCCGTCGGTTCATCGGTCCTGTCAGTGGATATTTCAAATGCCAGCTTTCCGGCACATATCCGATAAATACTTCATCCACTCCTGCGCGGACAAAATCCGGATAGTCGTCAATGGATCCTAATCCCGCCGTAATCTTTATAAAGTTTGCAGTATCAGGCGTTTTATGCCCTGGTCGATCATACATTTTAAATATTCTCCGTCCCACAAAATTCGTTCATCATAGCCAAAAAGGCTATTATAACATCCCACCAGATTCATATGCTCTGGATAAAGGAAATGCTGCCCTTTGCAATACCCAAGGCATTCTTCCACCATTTGCTGAGCCCCTCGAGCGCCATTTTCACACATCGCATACATAATACAATGTCCCGATGTGTTTGTCTGATAAAATGGCAGATAAAAATCCACATCCATGCTTGGTATCTCATACGCATATCCACATGCTTCCAAGCTTATCCGCGAAAATCCTTGCGAACAAAGCCAGTCCTGATAAAATTTGGCCAGAAGGCTAGTCTTTCGTGAAGTTTCTTTTCGGTATTTGCTTCTTGGATCCTTGCTCATCTTGTTAAGCAAAATTCCCATGGTCAGTTTTACTCTATCCTCATACGTCCGGGAAATCCATCTAGCCATCCCCCAGTCGTTGACTACAATCTCAACGATTCCCTTTTCAACACAGTCTCTGACTCTCTTTTTTATGTTAGGCAAATGTCCCTGCGCGGTTGGTGCTAAGCATAAAACCGGGGTAAGGTTTTCTTTGTTGCATCGTGCCAGAATCAAATCAAAATCCGCTTCTTCCGGAAAGAGATGCATGCAAAACTGATTTCCGATGTATACGTGAGTAGCCTTTTCGCCTTCACGAATAAACTTCTTCCATGCCACTTCGTGATCCAGACAGATTCCAATTTCTTTTATTCGCTGCATTTGCTGAATCCATTGCTCATCCGGCTGTTTCTTTAATCGCTTCTCTCTCCACTCTGTAAAGCTTTTTGGATATATCTCTTCTAAATCTTTGGGATATCCAGAAAGCTCATGAGCAAGCGCCACATCATCCCCGGATAATTTTAAATCGATATATCTTAAATATTGTTTTTGCAAATGTTTTGATCGCTCTACAAACAGAGCATCCTTCGTTTTCACACGGTAAACTTGATAAAACTCTGATTCTTCCACCTGCTGAATATCAAAAGAAATCAGTCGGCAGGCTTCATACGTACCCATTTCCTGATTCCAAAAGTGCAGTTCTATACTTTTTGCTTCACCCTTTTGATTTGTTCGAAAGGTGAAGGCATCATTTTCTAATTCCAGAATACGAATTTCAAGTTTTTCTCCATCGACATATTCAATTGTTCCGCTTAAAATGGCAAATGGTATCATAATACTTCGTTCATGCTTCCTGTTCGATAGCCCGTCAGATCAAGGGATGTATAGGCAAATCCAATGTCCTTGAATGTTTTCGCAATTGTTTCTCGGATGTCTTTTGCCGCAATTTTTTCGATTTCTTCTGGAAACACTTCAATACGGGCAATATTTCCATGGTGACTTTCATGAATACGGACACGTACCTGCTTAAATCCTAAATCAAAAAGTAATTCTTCGCCTTTTTCCACCATGGCAAGTTTTTCACTCGTGATAGGCTCACCATATACAAAGCGCGTTGCCAGGCATGCAAAGGATGGTTTCTCCCAGGTTGGAAGAGCAAGCATCTTTGATAATGCGCGAATCTCTGATTTGAATAATTCTGCTTCCTGAAGCGGGCTTTTTACGCCAAGTTCTTTGATTGCTCGCATTCCTGGACGATAATCATCGTTATCATCCATGTTTGAGCCTTCTAAGATAAGATGAAAGTCTTCTTCGCTGGCATGATGGATGATGCCTGTAAAAATTTCTTTTTTACATAAATAACATCGATCTGGTGGATTTTCTAAAAATCCTGGAATATCGAGTTCTGAGGTATGGGAAACAATCTGTTTTACGCCTAATTCTTCACAAAAATCCTTTGCTTCCTTGAATTCTCGCTGCGGAAATGATCCGGAACTAGCAGTAATGGCGATGACATTTTCTTTCCCCAATGTGTTCACTGCTACCTTCAGTAATAAAGTAGAATCCACACCCCCGGAAAATGCCACCGCCACGTGTTTATACTCTTTGATGATGGCAATTAATTTTTCGTATTTTTCACGTAAAATCTGATCCATTTTACTTTCTCCTTTAGCTTATTGCCTTCATCTTACTATTATTTGATTTGGTTTGTCAAAACCTACACAAGAAGTAGGTGATTGATTTTATCTATTGCTGCTATTTCGGCTTGATTTTCTATGGCGTCTGCTGAAGTCATTTTCAATGCGACCCTTCCAGCTGCCACTTGTCTTTTCTTCCATATATAAAGCTTCTTTAGCGCTTGCTCCTCTGCTTTTTCTCACACGGGAAATGGTATCGCTTAAAACATCATAGTTTAATGCTGTTCCTTCAGAGTCACATTCATAAGTGACTGCTCGCTCTGCTTTGATTCCAAAACTATTTGCTGCATGAATTGCATCCATATTAGCACCTAAGAAGAGAAACTCCCAGCCGTATTTTTCCTGCTGGCGGCGAACCATTTGCTTAACTTTATCATAAGTATACTGGCGGCTCGCATTTTCATAGCCATCGGTCATGATTACAAACATTGTTTTTGTAGGAACATCTTCCTTGCGAGCATATTTGTGAACGTTTCCAATATGGTGGATCGCACCGCCAAGCGCGTCTAACAATGCGGTGCAGCCACCTACATAATACTCCGCCTCTGTCATACGACCAATTCTTTCTAATGGGACGCGGTCGTGAAGCACTTCATTTCGTGTATCAAAAAGTACAGTGGATACAAACACTTCTCCAGCTTCTTTCTTCTGCTTTTCGATCAAAGAGTTGAAGCCTCCGATTGTGTCTTTTTCTAACCCACTCATACTGCCACTTTTGTCTAAAATAAATACTAATTCTGTTAAATTCTTTTTCATCATACATACCTCCTGATAAATTTGGTGTTTTTTTATCTGTTGAGGTTAGTATACGGAGTTGGGGACAAAAAAAGGTCGCCTTAAAGGCGACACTTTAAAAAATTATAGTTCATCTTGTGACTTACTTTGCTTCATTGTAATACAACGTGTATACGTGAATCACGCTGTGCCATAAACGTATTTTTATTAATTTGTAATACCAAATATCTAGTATAATTGTATTCCAAATAAAAGTTTCTTAATCTGTAATGCTTACTATGTATCACATATAGCAACCTTTTAATCTGTAATGCTGATTTCCTTTGAAAAAGTATTACATCTTACGTTTCTGCAATCTGTGGGACATAATTTTATATTAAATGTATTATGAATATAAATCTCAAAATTCATAATACATTATTTACTTGATAATTGTATTATGAATATCGGATTTCCTTCATGTGGTACAAAAAATCAAATATTCGATGATTACAAAACAGCACTTTAGCAACTGTGGGACATTAACTGTATTACAATTAGTAGAATCACAATACATAATCAATTATGTTCTAAAATTTGCATTACGAATAGAAAGATATCAATCTGTGGGACATAATTGTTAGCAAAATGTATTACAAAATATTATTCATGTATCAATGGTAATCCATGTTCATAAAGTGCGATATCAATCTCCACTATATTGTAAAATTCTCGCTCAATAAAATATTGAAGCACTAAATCAAATTTATCACTTGGATTAATGGCATAGCCAGCACGAAGAAGGAAATCTCGTGTCTGATCGATGTTTAATTCAAGACCCAACGCCAGTGCGAACACCGTCTTTTTGCCTGGATGGTAATCAGGCTTGCTAATAATCTTTGAAAACAGTTTTCTGTTCACTCCGGCTCTATTATAAACATCGGAATTTTTCATATTCTTCTCTCTCGCAAAGCGAAGCAGCATATCACTGAAGGTTTCTTCTTTTCTGCTAAGAAGATCATCAATGCTAAGGGATGAATGAGTCTGTTTTTTATGGGCATCTGTCCCAAATGAAACTGCATCTTTCTTTCTATCTGATTTCTTAGTTGGACGCTTTTTCGGACGTGCAGGTAAAAATTCAGGTATTTCTATAATATCCCAATTAAAAAATCCTTCTCGACGAGAACTTTCTGGCATTGCATCAATCGTAGTTTCTCTAATCGCATCGCTCTCTGCATCAACGATCGATTCTTCCATCTCTGCACTCGCAGAACCAACCGGTGCCCCATACTCTTCTTCTAACTTTTTCTTCACATAATGACGATCAATATAAGATTCAATATCCGGAAACAGCTTATCCGAAATACGACGAGATTCCTGATCAAATACAACCAGATAAACCTCCATCTCATTCTCAATCAGGAAATCACTAATTTCAGAAATGGCGATTTTCATCGCCTCTACCTTTGGATAACCATAAACACCCGTAGAAATCAAAGGAAATGCAATACTATTAAGCTTTTTTCTTCTGGCAATCGCCAAACTATTTCGATAACATGAGGCAAGTGCTTTTGCTTCCCCATGATGACCATCTATATATGCAGGCCCAACTGTGTGGATAATATATTTCGCCGGCAAATGAAACCCTGGCGTAATTGCAGCCTGCCCGGGTTCTAAATAACCAATCTTTTGTCTTTCTTTCAATAAAAGTTCGACACCTGCTGCCTTATAAACCGCTGAATCAGATCCCGGCGCATAGATTGGAAATGGATTTGATGTATTGACAATCGCATCCGTATTCATCTTTACAATATCATTATGTATAATTCGAAAAGGCATCTTAGTCCTCCTATATAACTCATTGGGTAAATTCCCCTCTTTTTTTCACATATTTCTTAAGATATTTTTCAATACATGAATTATAACATATTGAAATATTTTTTGCAGAAGGTATAATAGAGGTTGTAAACGGGGAGCTTGCATAAGCAGGCTGAGAGTAGACATTTGTCTTGACCCATAACCTGATTTGGATAATGCCAACGTAGGGAATACTTCGAATTTGCAGCTATGCTTTACGTTGATACTTAAAAAAGCATAGCTTATTTTTTTGTAAAATCATCTATGGTATATTTCAATCGAAGCGGTAAATTGGGGGCACCACCTTTTATCGCTCAATAAAATTTGACAACACAAAGTCAAATATCATCCTAAAATACAGATGAAGGCGCTTTTAAAAATTCATAACAGGAGGATCCATGAACATGATCAAAATCAATGGTACACAGATTGATGCGACTGAGCTTCCACTTCTTGCTTATTTAGAAGAAAATGGCTACAACCCAAAACGCATTGCTGTAGAATGCAACGAGATGATCGTGCCAAAGTCTCAGTACGCAAACTGCATCTTACATTCCGGTGATGTAGTTGAAATCGTGAGCTTTGTCGGAGGCGGCTGATCTAAGCGCAAATCATCAAAAAAGACACACAAACAAAAAGTATTTTAGAAAGGTGCAATTTATTATGAATAACGATACATTTATGCTCGGAGGGAAGGAATTCCACTCCCGTTTTATCTTAGGTTCCGGCAAATATTCCTTAGAACTCATCAAGGCTGCAGTAGAAAATGCTGGTGCAGAAATCATCACTCTTGCCGTTCGCAGAACCAATACCAAAGACACAGAAAATATTTTAGATTATATTCCAGATAACGTAACATTACTGCCAAATACTTCTGGCGCACGTGACGCAAAAGAAGCTGTTCGTATTGCAAGAATGGCCAGAGAATTAGGCTGTGGCGATTTCGTAAAAATCGAAATCATGAAGGACAGCAAATATTTACTTCCAGACAACTACGAAACGATTAAAGCAACTAAAATCTTAGCGGACGAAGGATTTGTCGTACTTCCTTACATGTACCCAGACTTAAATGTTGCACGTGAGCTTGTAAAAGCCGGTGCTGCTGCAGTTATGCCTCTTGCATCCCCAATCGGATCTAACAAAGGCCTTGCAACAAAAGAATTTATCCAGATCTTAATCGACGAAATCGATGTACCAATCATCGTAGATGCAGGTATTGGCAAACCATCTGAAGCATGTGCAGCCATGGAAATGGGTGCAGCCGCAATTATGTCAAACACAGCAATTGCCACCGCAAGAGATATTCCAGCCATGGCAGGAGCATTTAAATCCGCAATCGAAGCTGGACGTGCCGCTTACCTTGCAGGACTTGGCCGAGTACTTGAACGTGGTGCATCCGCATCTGACCCATTAACTGGATTTTTAAGAGACTAGGGGTGAGATTATGGCAGAAAATCAGTTTTTTGTTGACTCCGGCAAGTTAAACGAAAAGGCACTTGCCAATAAACATCGCTTAGAACAGGATCCATCTTATCGAACCAATCACATGGAATACATGGAAGGGATGGAACGAATCGAATCAGACATTATGGACAAAGTCATGTCCCACATGAATGATTACGATCCTGACAGCTATACTGCAGTGGATGTACGTCGTGCATTATCTTCAAACCGCTGCAGCATCGATGACTTTAAAGCACTTTTATCCCCAGCTGCTGCTCCATTTTTAGAAGAAATGGCTCAGAAGGCCAAAATGGCAACCAGCAGACATTTCGGAAATACAGTATACATCTTCACACCTCTCTACATCGCAAACTATTGTGAAAACTACTGTATTTACTGTGGATTTAACTGCTACAACGACATCAATCGTAAAAAATTAAATTATGAAGAAATCGAAAGAGAGATGAAGATCATCTCCGATTCCGGAATCGAAGAAATCTTAATGTTAACTGGTGAAAGCCGTGGCGCAAGTCCAGTCGAATATATTGGAGAAGCATGTAAATTAGCAACAAAATATTTTAGAAATGTTGGGTTGGAAATCTATCCAGTAAACTCTGATGAATATCGCTATCTCCATGAATGCGGCGCGGACTACATCACTGTATTCCAGGAAACTTACGACTCCGATAAATATGAAACTTTACATCTGATGGGACACAAACGTGTATGGCCTTATCGTTTTGAAGCACAGGAACGTGCTTTAATGGGCGGTATGCGTGGCGTTGGTTTTTCCGCTTTACTCGGACTTTCCAACTTTAGAAAAGACGCTCTTGCAAGTGCGCTTCACGTATTCTTCCTTCAGAGAAAATATCCACACGCAGAATTTTCTCTTTCCTGTCCACGTCTTCGTCCGATCATCAACAATGATAAGATCAATCCGTTAGATGTTCATGAAAAGGAATTATGTCAGATTATCTGTGCATACCGCATCTTTATGCCATTCGTTGGAATCACCGTTTCTTCCCGTGAAGAAAAGCATTTCCGTGATGGTATCATCAAAATCGCCGCTACTAAGGTTTCTGCCGGTGTTTCTACTGGTATTGGTGACCATGATGAAAAATACAATGGTGAACAGGAAGTAGATGCTGGTGATGAACAGTTTGAAATTGCTGACGCACGTAGCTTCGATGAAATGTATAATGACATCGCTGGCGAAGGGCTTCAGCCGGTATTAAATGACTATGTTTATGTATAGAAATAAGGGTGAGGGACGCAAGTTCCTCACCATTTGTATTACAAATATGAATTTAGCAGGTGGGGATCCGGCATCTCTTCTTGCTGCAATCAACCGCGTGGTTGCTTCTAAAGAGGTCGACCTGATCATTCTTCGCGAAAAAGATCTTTCCGAAGAACAGTATGCCGCCCTGGCCTACGAGGTATTAAAGATTTGCTACTATGGTGGCGTCAAATGTATCCTACATACGTTTGTTTCTGTGGCAAAACGCCTGAATTATCCTCATATCCACTTAACAATGCGGGATTTTATGAAACTTTCTTTATCGGATCGTCAATATTTTAAGACGATCGGTGTTTCTACGCACTCTGTGGAGGAAGCGCTTACTGCAAGGGGTATGGGAGCTAGTTATATCACTGCAAGCCATATCTTTGAAACAAAGTGTAAAGAAGGATTAGAGCCTCGTGGTCTTTCATATCTTCGCGAAGTATGCGAAACGACACATGATGGAAAACTTCCTTTTATGGAAGTGTACGCACTTGGTGGAATCCATCCAGATAACCTTCATTTATGTGTGGAGGCCGGCGCAGACGGTATCTGCATGATGAGTGAGTTCATGAAGGGAGGTCGCTGAGATGAAGGGTGATTATAGGAAAGAGGTTAATATAAAACCGAACGATGTAAAGCAGGGTGATACACAGTTTTCTGTCGCTGAGATGAATGATAAAAATGAGCGATATTTAAGACAGATTACGATTGCTGAGATTGGTGAAATTGGTCAGGAAAAGTTGAAAAATTCGAGTGTATTGATTGTTGGCGCAGGCGGGCTAGGCACACCTTGTGCCTTATATCTGGCGGGAGCCGGCGTTGGAGTCATCGGGATCGCAGATGCGGATGACGTAAGTGTAAGCAACCTTCACCGTCAGGTGATTCATCCGGCAAGCCACACTGGTATGAATAAAGCAAAGTCAGCCAAAGAATATAAGCTCGCCATCAATGATGAAATAACTGTGATTACCTATCCATATTTCATCACTCTTGATAATGTAGAAGATATCATCTCTGAATACGATTTTGTTCTTATCTGTGTAGATAATTTTGAAACAAGATTTTTAGTCAACGATACTTGTGTAAAGCTTCGAAAACCATTTTGCAATGGGGGCGTGATCCGTTTCGAAGGACAAGTACTTACTTACGTACCTGGCGAAGGACCTTGTTATCGTTGTATCTTTGAAGATATTCCCGAAGATGTCCCAAATAATGCTGAATTAGGCGTTATGGGACCGGCTGTTGGAGTCATCGGATCTCTTCAGGCATTAGAAGCCATCAAATATATCACAGGCGTCGGAGAACTGCTCATAGGCCGTATGTTAATCTTTGACGGACTGACGATGGAAACCAGAATTGCCAAATTCCCGAAAGCATCCATCTGGTGTCCAGCCTGTGGCGGAAAATAAAAGAATATTCAAAGAAAATACAAAGAAAAACAGGGCGTAGCACTTTTTAGCACTACGCCCTTAATTATCATTCATTATTATATTATAATAATCTTATTTTACATATAAGTCTGTGAGAATAGAATCTGCAAGTTCTGGACTGAAGTTGCCCCAGCCTTTTGCCATACTTCCATTACCAACCCATCTGCTGTGAGCTGCCTCTACATCTTCTGCAGTCATTTCTACAGGGAATTTTGGAGTAATATCAGCAACAATCTGTAAGAATTCTTCTTCACCAATTCCGATTTCTTTATAGAAACCTGCTACAAGTTCAGGCATTACTTCTTTTGTATAAGCTACAAATGCTGGCATGAATGCTGCACAAGCTGCACCATGTGGAACTTTGTAGTCTTCTGTTAATAAGTAACCCATTGTATGTGGAGCACAAGTTCCTGTTACGTTGATTGCAAGACCACCGTAGATAGAAGCATTGTAAAGAGCTTCGCGATCTTCAAAGGTAAGTTCTTTTTCTGGATCTGCAATCATTGCTTTAAACTGATCCATAAGAATACGAACACCCTTAGCAGCGTATGCCTGGGAAATCTCATTTGCATGACGGCTAAAATAGCTTTCTACGCAATGTGCAAGTGCATCGATTGCTGTAGATTTTGTAAATACATCAGATAATGTCATTGTATATGCTGGATCACCAAAGGATACAACTGGGAATACTTTTTCACTGTGGAAGCTCTTCTTTAAGCCTTCAGGAACAGTGATTACGGATACTTTTGTAACTTCAGAACCTGTACCAGCGGTTGTGCCAACTGCAACAATTGGAAGTGGATCCATATGCCATTTTAAAGAATATAAGCCTTCACGATCCATCTCTGGATTCGCTGCAAATACTGCTGCACACTTTGCTGCATCAAGTGGAGATCCCCCACCAATACCAACGATGAAATCACAGTCTTCGCTTTCAGCGATTACACCAGCTTCCATGCAGTTTGTTAATAATGGATTCTGTCCAATCTGATCATAAATTACATATTTAATATCATTCTTAGCAAGTGCTGCAAGAACATCATCTAATGCGCCACATGCCTTTGCGGAATTTCTTCCTGTAATGATCATACATTTCTTACCAAGCTTTGCAAATTCATCTGCATTTGCCACTACACATCCTTTGCCAGTGATGACTCTTGTTGGCATAAATACGTTCATATTCATATGTCTCTTCCTTCCTTTTATACGTTTAATCCTTTTGCTTCGTCACAACCAAGGATTACATTTAAACACTGAATTGCAGCACCGGATGCACCTTTTCCAAGGTTATCGAAACGAGAGGAAACCATAATGCGTTCTTCGTTACCTGTAACAAAGATTTCGATTCCATCCCATCCAGAACAGTTGTTGCTGCCTAAGAAGTTTCTTGTTTCTGCTTCTGCACCAAATGGCATTACTTTTACGAATTTTTCACCTGCATAGTGCTTTTCAAACATTGCATGTACTTCTTCTGGTGTTACTTTTGCTTTTAATAAATCTGTATATAAACCGATAGAAACTAACATTCCGCTATAATAATCTGCAACGATTGGTGTAAAGAGCGGTTTATTCTTAAGACCTGTGATTGCCTGCATTTCTGGTAAATGTTTATGCATCTGAGTTACACCATATGCACGTGGGGAATCAAGTTCTTTGTCTCTTTCTTCACCTTCATATTCGGCGATCATGCCTTTTCCACCACCGCTATAACCTGTTAGAGAAAATGCAGAAACAGGATAATCTTCTGGCATAATGCCGTTCGCAATTAATGGATATACTAAAGTGATAAAGCCTGTAGCATGACATCCTGGAACAGCAATTCGATTACCATTCTTGATAGCATCTCTGTGTGCTGGAGAAAGTTCTGGATAGCCATATGCCCAGCCTTCTGCTGTTCTGTGTGCTGTGGATGTATCAATAATCTTTACATTCTCATTGTCACATAAAGCAACCGCTTCCCTTGCTGCTGCATCAGGTAAACATAAAAATGTTACGTCAGAAGCGTTGATAAATTTCTTGATTTCTTCAGGATCTTTACGAAGTTCTTCGGAAATCTGTAATAATTCGATGTCATCTCTTACAGAGAAACGTTCAAAAATTCTTAAACCAGTAGTTCCTACACTACCATCTATAAATACTTTTGTTTTCTTCATCTTCATGAACTCCTTTTCTATAATAGTCAAAATGAAGGTTTTCTTCATCTGTCATTCATTATATATGGCTTTTTTCTATGCGTCAATTAGGAGTCTATACAGTATTTAGCTTCTCAAAAACAACAACTTCATAAGGTTTTAACACAATTCGGTTGCCAATCATCGTTGTCTGTTCCTGATTCACAAAGATTACATTGTCATACTCTTCCTGCAATTCTACCACCTGCTCTTCGCCACAGAAGTTACAGATTAAATCAAGACATTGATTTCCCAAAGCTCTTCGATATGCAAAAATGTAATCATACTGACCATAAATCTGAGAAATGCTTCCGTAAGTTAAGATTTCTTTATATTCTTCTGATTTACGAAAAGCAATCAGTCTTTTATAAAAATTTAAAATGGAGCCATATTCTCTTTCCTGCGCGGCCACATTAATTTCTTTATAGTTTTCATTGACCACCAGCCATGGTTTTCCTATGGTAAATCCACCATGTTCACTGTCATCCCATTGCATAGGAGTTCTTCCATTATCTCTAGAATGCGTAGCAATGACTTTTTCGATTTTCTCAATATCATAGCCCCATTGTTCAAAATATTCAAACTTCCCAAGAGTTGCAGAATCTGCATACTCTTCTTTCTTCCATCCCTCTCTGTTTGTCATTCCGATTTCTTCTCCCTGATAGATAAACGGAAGTCCTCTCTGACAAAAGATAATGGTTGCAAGAGCAGAAACACTGTTAAATCCATAATCTTTCTTTGGAATAAAAAGAGATGCTCCTCTTGGCTGATCATGATTTCCAATCAAGTTTGCTTCAAATCCAATATCACCGATCAATTCATGATTCTGGAAAGTCTTTTCTCTCCATTCGTGAAAATCAATCGGAAAATCATAGGTTGTAAAGTCATCACCTTTTCTGTATACATGACATGGTTCAAATGCAAAAATAGAAGAAAAATACCCACCGTCTCCAATAGACTTTTTCAAAGTTTCTTCATTGATTTTTAGGGCTTCTCCGATGCCAAATCCATCATATGGCGTAAAGCATCGTCTGCGAAGTTCTAATAAAAAGGCATCAATCCCCTTTACCTTCTGATTAATCTTGTAAATGGCTCCCATACCATCCGGACCATCCACAGGCAAGTCCTGCCAGGTTAAATCCTTTTTAATGTCCATGATGGCATCAATTCGAAAGCCACCAAGTCCTTTTTCCATCCACCAGCAGACCATCTCATAGATTTTTTCTCTTACTTCAGGGTTCTCCCAGTTTAAATCCGGTTGCTCAGCTGCATAAGAATGAAGATAAAATTTATTCTCATAACCCGGTATTTTCGTCCATGCGCTCGGTCCAAAGTAAGATCTCCAGTTATTCGGAGGAAGTCCATCTTTTCCATCTCGGATATAAAAATACTGGCCATATGGTCCATCCGGATCTTCCATTGCTTTTTTAAAAAATTCATGTTCGCTCGAACAATGATTAACGACCAAATCAAGTAAAATCGAAATCCCTCGTTTTTTTCCTTCTTCAATCAATTGGTCCATGTCTTCCATCGTTCCGAACATTGGATCTATATCATAATAATCGGAAATATCATATCCATTATCCACCATTGGAGAGCAAAAGATTGGAGAAATCCACACAATATCCACTCCAAGGTCTTTTAAATAATCTAGTTTTTCAATAATACCAGGAAGATCTCCAATCCCATCTCCATTGGTATCACGAAAGCTTTTCGGATAAATCTGATAGGCAACTTTATCGTGCCACCATTCTCTTCTCATGTTTTTATGCTCCTGTATTATTCCCAGTCATATCCTTCCATATAACCACGATTGCTCTTATGTGTTTCCTGAGCTGTTATTTCTTTCATTTCTTCTTCATTAAACTATCTTCTAAGGCTGCTCTAACACTTGCCTCATCAATCATATCTTCAAACCACACTTTTGTAGCAATGATGATATCTTCTCTTTTTATTCCACTTCTTCGAATACCTTCTGCTACTTGCTCTTCATTTTTATAAAATGCTGCTGTATCAATATGGCGATATCCGCCACGAAGTGCAAGATCAACTGCATTTGCAGCTTCTTCTCCACTTGTTCCCCATACACCAAGTCCAATTTTAGGAATTGTCATTCCATTCGATAATGTTGCAATCATACGAGTTCTCTCCTTTTATGTCCAAATTATTCTATAATATTCATACTATTTTCATTCTACCATATCTGCTAATCTTATAGTATGATGAATAGGGGCATTTCGAATGCCTTCACACAAGTAACAAATCATTTTAAAATACATGAGGAATCTTATGATAAAAGCAGTCTTTTTTGATATCGACGGCACACTGACAGCCTTCGGTACAACGATTATCCCAGAAGATACTCGTCTTGCGCTCCGCCTTTTAAAAGAAAAAGGAATTCGTATCTTTGTCGCAACCGGACGTTATCTTCCTGATTTAAATATTGTTACGAAAGAAAACCTTGATTTTGATGGCTACGTCATTTTAAATGGTCAGGCTTGCGTAGACAGTAATCTAAATATAATCTACGAGCATGATTTAAGCAAAGACATTGATGCCATTGTAGATATCTTTAACAAAAAGGAAGTTTC
>JAKSRP010000020.1 GCA_024403555.1 Lachnospiraceae bacterium
CACGGTGGTGTGAGAGGTCGGGAAAATTTATTTAATTTTCCCTCCTACTCGATTGTCAATTTTTTAGATTAATTCTTTAATTTTGAAATCTTGTGTTTCCTTCGCTAACTGGCAAAGAAGAAGTTTCATATTCTTTTCATTCACATTACCAAGCAAGGTGCAGTTTATGTGAGAGACAGGTCCTTCGGAATTTAAAGAAAGCTGTTCGATTCGGATGCTGTTTAACGCAATCATATTCATAACAAGCTGGATACTTCCGGCGTCTTCCCTTGTGTCAAATGCTACTGCTACTTTGTTATGAGGTGTCTGAATGCTATAGTCTGTCTTTGCAAGGGCATCTGCTAAGGTTTCTTCCTGCATATCAGTTAATATTCCATATTCATATCTACGGCACAGGCTCATGAGATGAAGAAGAAATGCAACGTATTCGTCGTGAATATCAAGACTTACATCCTTTGCACGGTTAGCAACTACCTGCTGCTCGCGTTCTGGAACGTATACATTACCTTTACTTTCTGCTTTTGCGAGTGCCACATTCTTTCCGCATGCCATTCGTTCGATAAATAATGGCTTGATGGAAGAATCGACACGATCGATATCCTGTCTGATTTTATTTAAATCCATAATTTTTCTCCTTACATATAGTAATAGTATATCATTTTTACTTTGAATTTCATAGGAAATTAATAATAAAGAAAGGGATTCTTAATTTGCATATCGTTTGTAAATATCATATAATAAAATAGTATGGGTAACTATGAGATATTAATTAATAGAGGTAGTCATATGGATCAGGATAAGAAAAATAACAATAACATCAATTTTGAGAATAGAAAACGTACAGGTATTGTATATGAAAAATCTGAAATGGGAGAATTTATTTCAGAGGAAGCAAAGGAACGAAAGAGAAACATTCGAACTGTCAGCAGCGGTGAATCTTATCAGCAGCAGCAGGCAGAAAAAGCGAATAAAGGCAGAGGCTTTCGAAAGAAAGCAAAACCGGTAAAGCCAATCAATAAGCCGGCGAAAGCCAAGAAAACTCCTAAGAAGGAAAAACCAGAGCCTAAGAAAGTAAGAGAACCAAAACCAGTCAGACAGGCAAAACCAGTAAAACCAGTCAGACAGACAAATGGTGGTTCAGGCGGTTCTTTCAAAAAAATCGGCAAATGGATAGCATTATTATTAGTCGCAGGACTTTTGGTAGCAGCGATTGCAATTGGTGGCAAGAAATTTATCGATTACAGAATGAGCAGAGAAGCTACCAAAGCAGAAAAACAAAAGAAAGCAGACGAAGAAAAAGCAAAGAATGTGAAGCAGAATCAGTGGATCGAGGCAGATGGCAAGCGTTATTACTATGGAGAAGACGGTATGCCAACCATCGGAAGATTCCGCTTAGAAGATAAGATCTACTATACTAACAGTCGTGGTGCAGTAGAAAGAGAGATTGATGGGAACAAACCAATGGTTGCATTAACTTTTGATGATGGACCAACCGATATTTCCGAAGATCTTTTAGAAGTATTAGATGAATACGATGCACAGGCAACTTTCTTTGAAATCGGCAATCGTATCGCAGATCAGGATGCAATTGAAAAACAGATTTTAAAACAGCATTGTCAGATCGCAAACCATACATTTACCAACAAGCTTTCAAAAGATGATGCAGATCAGATTGCGAATGAAATAGAAAAAGCAGATACAAGAATTAAGAGCTTCCTTCCTGTAAAGGATGAAGAGGAAGAGCCACAGGCACATGTATTAGAAGATAATCCAATGTTTGTTCGTACTCCTGATGGTGTGCTTAGTGAGACGATTCTTAATACAGTAGAACATCCTATTATTTTATGGACAGTAGATACTTTAGACTGGAAGACAAAGGATGTGAAGAAGATTTATTATTCTGCAACAACCGATATTGAAGATGGCGATATCATTATGCTTACTGCATTGAAAAAGCCAACCGTTCGTGCGTTAGAACAGATTATTCCGGAACTTGAAAGTCAGGGATTCCAGCTTGTTAACGTACAGGATCTTGTTGAATTCAGAGGCGGTGCGCAGGCTGGTAAAGCATATACAGCTTTCCCTCCAGAAGGTGGCAAGACTACAAAAGTGACACCAGAATCGAATGCAACAGAAGCAACAACTGCAGCAACTACAGCAGCAGTTACGAATGAAAATCAGGAAAGTGTTACTGATCAGAATACAGATAATGAACAGCAGCAGGTAACAACTCCTACAACTGCAAGACGAACAAAAACAACAACTGCAGCAACAACTGCGAAGAAAAAGCCGGCAACAACAGCCAAGAAAAAACCGGCAACAACTGAAAAAGAATCCGTGGAACCAACTCCACCAGCAACAACAGAAGCTCCATCGAAACCAGAAGATTCTCAGGTGGATGGAGAAAGCTAGGACGAATAAGAATATTGAGTAAGGAGAATTACGTAGAATATGAAATTTAATATGAAGAAACTGATGGCATGTACATTAATTTTTGTCATGGTACTTGGACTTTGCGCCTGCGGTGGCAAGAAAGACAAAAAAGAAAGCAAAGGCGGAGATGTATTCAAAGAAGAACCAAAGACAAACTGCTGGGAAGAAAAAGATGGAAAGCAGTACTACTATGGTGAAGATGGCGAAGTAATGAAAGGCCGTTTCGTGCTTGAAGATGAACAAAAGATTTATTATACCGATGATGATGGAGCAGTTAAGAGAACTGTAGATGGGAAAAAACCTATGGTTGCGCTTACTTATGACGATGGCCCATCCCAGTTTACAATGGATTTTGTAAAGCTTTTTACAGAATATGAATCTGGAGCAACGTTCTATGAAGTTGGAGAACGTATTGATATGTTTAATTTCGGTGAAGCTGAACAGGCAATTTCTGATTCTTACTGTGAATTAGGAAGCCACACCTTTAATCACAAAAATATTCGTAACCTTTCTGTAGAAGGTATGAAAAAGCAGCTTAGTAAAAATGATAAAATTTTAAGAGAATATGGAGCTACAGGCGATCCAATCACATTCCGTGCTCCAGAAGGCGCTGTTGGAGATAAAAAAGATACGATTGACCGTGCAATCATTTTATGGTCTGTCGATACAGAAGACTGGAGATATCGCGATGCGAAGAAAGTATATAAGAAAGCTACAAAGGATATCAAAGATGGCGATATCATCTTAATGCATTCTTTATATGAATCTACTTATAAAGCATCCAAAAAGATTGTTCCAGAACTGATTGATCAGGGCTTCCAGCTTGTAACTATGCAGGATTTAGCAGAATTTCGAGGTGGCACAAAGCCAGGAGAAGTAATCTTTGATATGTATCCGGAAGTAGAAGAAACAACGGAGGATGCAGCAGAGGAAACGACAGAAGAAGTAACAGAAGAAAAGTAAGATCCTTATAAATCAAACAGATTGGAGACACAACATGATTACACCAATTGCAGCACCAATAGCACCAATTACACCGGTTACTCCACAGATGACTGCAGAAAAGATGGAAGCGGTCAAGAAAGAACCGGGAGAATATAAGGTCATTCAGGAAGCGGCTGTCTTATTACAGGAAGAGCCGGAATTCCTGCTTCTTATGATGCGTTATAAATGTGCAATCAAAGAAGTTCAGACAAAACTAGAAGTGTTGAATGAAGACTTCAGTGTGCGTAATAAGAGAAATCCAATTGAACGAATTGCCAGTCGTATGAAGACACCTCTTAGTGTGGTGGAAAAGCTTCATCGTAACAAGTTTCCGGTTACCGTAGAGTCCATTCGTGAAAATCTTTATGATGTGGCAGGTGTTCGTGTAATCTGTTCCTTTGTCAATGACATCTATACCATCGCGGATTTATTATTAAAACAGGACGACATAAGACTCATCCGTAAGAAGGATTACATCAAGAATCCAAAGGATAATGGTTACCGCAGCATGCATTTGATTATCGAAGTTCCGATTTTCCTTGCTGACGCAAAGGAATATATGAATGTTGAAGTTCAGATTCGAACCATTGCCATGGATTTCTGGGCAAGCTTAGAACATAAGATTCGTTATAAAAAGAACATTCCAAATATCAATTATGTGGAAAATCGTTTGAAGGCGTGCGCCGAAGAAAGTGCGAGATTAGACCTTGAGATGCAGTCTATTGGAAGAGAAATCGAGGCGGCGATTCATCCGGAAGTCAATACGGACGAGACGTTATAGATAAAAAGTCAATGAATTTGCAAAACATTTGCAAATTCATTGACTTTTTTTGTGTGACATCATATAATACAATTCGCGCAAAGGAGATTGTTTGTAACATGGAAAAAAGAAAATACAAAACAAAAAGTAGAAAATTAATAATAGATTATCTCATTCAGTCTAAGGATCGTACCGCAAGTATCGCAGATATCAAAGAGTATTTTGAATCTCATGAAGAAAAAGTAAATCTTAGTACCATTTATCGTAACTTAGATAAGATGGTGTTAGACGGTACTGTATTAAAATATCAGGATGGAGATGGGAAAAAAGCAGTTTTTCAATATGCAGAACATACACATGCTTGTCATGAACATCTTCATATGCAGTGTGTGCGTTGTGGCAAGATGATTCACCTAAACTGTGGATTTATGGATCAGATTAAGGGGCACATGATGGAACATCATCATTTTATGCTTCAGTGTGAGAATTCTGTTTTATATGGAATGTGTGAAAATTGTCAGTAGCTGTATGGATATTGATTGGTGAGAAAGATGAAACGAATGTGGACATTTGCTTTGATTGTAGTTTTAGTCGCAGGCCTATTTGCGGGATGCATGGGCGTGGAAACGGCAAATAATCAAAAGCAGAAGAAAGAAGAAAAACTTCATATTATGGCAACGGATTTTGCTCCTTATGATTTTGCAAGAAAAGTAGCCGGTGACAGTGCTGAGGTGACGATGCTTCTCGCACCAGGGCAGGAGGCTCATTCGTTTGAACCAACTCCGAAAGATATCATTGCCATTGAAAATTGTGATGTCTTTGTATACACAGGTGGCGAGTCAGAAGCATGGGTAAGCGACATTTTAGAAACATTGGATGCGAAAATTAAAGTCGTTCGTTTGATGGATTGTGTGGAACTCTATGAAGAGGAAGCGGTTGAAGGGATGGAAAGCCACGAAGAAAAAGATGCGGATGACGCATTAATGGATGACCCCGAAGTTGAATATGATGAGCATATCTGGACGGCTCCGGCAAATGCCATCAAAATTACGAAACACATCGGGGAAGCACTCGAACAGACCGATTCTGTCCATGCAGCAGCTTATAAGGCAAATGTTTCCGATTACGTGAGTGAGCTTGAAGAACTTGATGGTGCTTTTTGGAACGTGGTAAATCATGGAAAACGTAAGACATTAATCTTCGGTGATCGTTTTCCACTTCGATATTTTGTGGAAGAGTATGGACTTTCTTACTATGCAGCATTTCCAGGCTGTGCGTCTGATACTGAACCAAATGCAAAAACAGTAGCATTTTTGATTGATAAAGTAAAAAGTGAGAACATTCCAGTAGTTTTTCACGTGGAATTGTCCAATCAAGACATGGTGAATACCATTTGCTCCGAAACTGGGGCAAAAAACCGACAGTTTAATGCTGTGCACAATGTAACGAAAAAGCAGTTTAAGAATGGAACCGGTTATCTTGAAATGATGTGGGATAATGTCGAGGTGTTAAAGGAGGCGTTAGAATAATGGCGCTTATAGAATGTAAGAATGCGGCTTTTGGCTATGAAGGCAAGGCTGCAGTAGATCAGTTAAATTTTAGTGTGGAAGAAGGCAATTATCTCTGTATCGTTGGAGAAAATGGTTCCGGGAAAAGTACGCTTATGAAAGGAATTTTAGGACTCATTTCACCGATGGAAGGAGAAATTCTGTATGACGGATTAAAAAGTAATGAGATTGGTTATCTTCCACAGGCAACAGATATCCAGAAGAATTTCCCGGCAAGTGTATATGAAGTGGTTATTTCCGGGCGTTTGAATCAAATGGGCCGTCGCTTCTTCTATAATAAAGCAGATAAGAAGGCGGCTATGGATAAGATGGAGATGATGGGCATCACAGATCTTCGAAACACCAGCTATCAGGAATTATCCGGCGGACAGCGCCAGCGAGTGCTTTTAGCCCGTGCTCTTTGTGCAACCCAGAAGATTCTGCTCCTTGACGAGCCAGTCACCGGTCTTGATCCGGCTACCACCAGAGAGATGTATCAGTGTATCCGTGAACTCAATGAAAAGCATGGAATTGCAGTCATCATGATTACTCACGATATTGACATGGCAGTGAGTGAAGCGAGTCACATCCTGCAGCTTGCGGAAACACAGATTTTCTTTGGAACGACAAAACAGTACAAAAAATCTAAAATCGGACGTATCTGGATGGGGGAGGAAGAAGATGATTAGTATTATTTCTGAAATGCTTCAATATGAATTTATGACTCGTGCTCTCCTGGTTGGATTTTTAGTGTCTCTTTGTGCGGCTCTTCTTGGGGTCAGCCTTGTGTTAAAACGTTATTCCATGATTGGAGACGGATTATCTCATGTGGGCTTCGGGACACTTGCCATTGCAACTGCCCTTGGTATGGCACCATTAAAGCTTACGATTCCAGTCGTGGTTGTGGCAGCATTCTTACTGCTTCAGCTCAGTGAAAGCAACAAGATCAATGGTGATTCTGCCATTGCGTTAATTTCTTCCGGTTCCCTTGCCATCGGTGTTATGGCAATCTCCATCACGACAGGTATGAATATGGAAGTATATAATTATATGTTTGGTAGTATTCTCTCCTTAAGTGTAGAGGATGCAAGACTTAGTATTGTCCTTTGCAGCGCAGTGCTTGTGCTGTTTATCATATTTTATAATCGTATCTTTGCGATTACCTTCGACGAAACCTTCGCCAAAGCGACAGGAACCCGTGTCAAGCTCTACAATATGGTCATCGCCTTTTTAACAGCTATCACTATTGTACTTGGCATGCGTATGATGGGATCTTTACTGATTTCCTCATTGATCATCTTCCCTGCCCTTTCCTCCATGCAGGTATTTAAGAAATTCCGTCTGGTGGTTGTAAGTGCAGCAGTTCTTTCCGTGTGCTGCTTCTTCGTAGGCATGATCCTTAGCTATGGATACGGCACCCCAAGTGGCGCCAGTGTTGTTTGTGTGAATCTGGTTGTTTTTGTAATCATGACTGCTGTGGGGGCTCTTCGCAGGGTCTAGTTATCGTGCATCTATCTCATATACAGTAGCTCTCAGATTCGCTCAAAAAATAAGAATAAGCAACGAAATCCACTTTATTTTTCTTTATACAAAATGTTTTTTAGATAGTGAACATTCTTCAAAAAGTGTATGCCAATTGTGTACGTTAAGGAAATCTTACCGTCCACCCTTGTCATACACTTTTTTACGTCTGTTCACTAACTAAAAAACATTTCATATCAAATAAAGTGGATTTCTGCTTATTAACTTATTTTTTAAAATGAATCTGAGAGATACTGTATATGAGATGGATGCATCATACTAGGTCTTGCGAAGAGCCCCTATACCAGCGTTCTTATAGAAGATGAAATAAGGTGTAGATAGATCTCTGCTTAATAGATGACCTGTAAATCTGCATATCCATTCTACTTTGTTGCTTGTATTTACATAAGAAATATTGAGAATAACCAGAAATCCGCATTCTTTGTTCTGGAATGTCTTTTCATAAATGAACAGATAAAAAGGTGTATGACAGGAGTGTACTTTTATGTACACAACTGACATACACCTTTGATAGATGTTCATTATTGAAAAAACATTCTGCTTCAAGAAAAAGAATGCGGATTTCGTCGGTTATTCTTTATTTCGATGTAAATACAAGCAACAAAATAGGATAGATATTGCAGTCCTATTTCATCTTCTGTAAGAACGCTCTAGTTCTTTCGTTAGAAGGATTATCAATAATATCCTCAGGTCTTCCTTCTTCAACAATCAGTCCCTGATCCATGAATACAACTCTGTCTGCAACTTTACGAGCAAAGTCGATTTCGTGTGTTACGATGATCATGGTCATCTTTTCTTCTGCTAACTGGCGAAGTACTTTTAATACTTCTGCAGTGATTTCAGGGTCTAATGCGGATGTTGGTTCATCGAAGAAAATCATCTTAGGGTTCATAGCAAGAGCACGTGCGATTGCAACTCGCTGCTGCTGACCACCGGATAACTGGCATGGATAGTAATCTTCCTTGCCTTCAAGACCCACCTTTTTGATTAATTCTTTTGCTTCTGCTTCAACTTCTGCTTTGTTACGTTTCTGAACGCTGATTGGAGCATCACAGATGTTTTTCATAACAGAGTAGTGAGGGAATAAGTTGAAGTTCTGGAATACTAAACCGAATGTATTTTTTAATTTGTGTAAAGTAGCTTTGTCTGCGTAAACAGCTTTGCCATCTACATCCTGTACTGCATAGTCGCCAACGTATGCCATGGAACCAGAGTCCATGGTTTCTAACATTGTTGCACAACGAAGAAATGTAGATTTACCAGAACCAGAAGGTCCTAAGATTGCAACAACTTCACCTTCGGATACGCTCATGGAAATGTCTCTTAATACGTTTAAATCTCCGAAGCTTTTCTTTAAATGACTGATTTCTAATAATTTCATTCTATTTCGCCTCCTTGATTATTCATAGTAAGATAATTTCGCTTCTAAGCGGCCCATTAAGAATGCTACTAAGAAGTTGAATAAGTAGTAGAAGATACCAGCAACGAATAATGGCATGATGCTTGCCTGAGCAGCTGCAACCTGTTTCGCAAGTGTAAACATTTCTGTATAAGCAAGAGCAAATGCTAAGGATGTATCTTTTACTAATGTGATGATTTCATTTGTTACAGGTGGAAGTACACGTTTTACCATCTGAGGGAAGATGATCTTCCAGAATGTCTGACCCTTAGAGTAACCAAGAACATCAGCAGCTTCGTACTGTCCACGAGGAATACCTTCGATACCTGCACGGAAGATTTCGGCAAAGTATGCAGCGTAGTTCATGGAGAAACCGATGATTACTGCATAGAAACGGAAAGATGCAGGTACGGAAATACCGAAAATGTAGTAAGGTCCGAAGAATACTACTAATAACTGAAGCATGAGTGGAGTACCACGCATGATGGAAATATAAAGTTTTGCGATTGCCTGTAATACTGCAAATTTGGATTTACGGATTGTGCAGATTAAAAGACCAAGTGGCATAGAGCATGCTAATGTGCAAAGGAAGATGATTAAAGTAGCAATCATACCAGAAGATAACTGTTCCACAACGTGGATTAATGTTGCAACTAAATTAGAATCATCAGATTCTTCTGCATCCTGTAAATATGCAGAATCAGTACCTTTATCACCAAGACAAACAGATTCATCAAGCCCCCATGCTTTGGCGATCTTCATTAATGTGCCATCTTCGTTCATTTCATCAAGCGCTGTCTGAACCTGGTCACGAAGTTTTGTGTTACCTAATTTAAAACCGATACCATACTGTTCGGAGGAAACACGTTCGTCTAACATGGCAAATACATCGCCACGAGCTTCAATCTGATAAGCAGCTACGCCGTAGTCCATACAGATTGCATCAACAGAGCCTGCTTCTAAGTTAAGGAATGCACTGTTGTAATCGGAAACCTGCTGAAGATCAGCAAAGCTTTCTGCTAATTTGATATTTTCTTCGGTTGCGTCACCGCCGGTAAATGCTGCAAGAGCGGAGGAGTCAGCCTGTACAACGACTACCTTGCCTGCTAAATCTTCTAATTTTTCAATACCGGAACCATTCTTAATAATAACTACCTGAGAGTTATCGATATATGCTTTAGACCAGGTATAACCACTTTCACGACCATTGATGGTAAAACCATTCCAGATACAGTCGATGGCACCTGTCTTTAATTCCATATCCTTAGAATCCCAGTCAATTGGCTGTTTCTTTAATGTCCAGCCATTTCTCTTACATACTTCTTCTGCTAAGTCAAGGTCAAATCCTACGTACTCGCCGTTGTCATCCTTGTAGCCATAAGGAGGGAATTCTGCGTCGAAACCAACGATAAATGTTTCGCCCTCTTCTTTTACTACATTTGAGGAAGAACTTTCAGTAGATTCCTTCTTGCCGCCACAGCCCATTAACATGCCTGCAACAAGAGAAATCATAGCGAGAAGAAGAAATAATTTTTTCATGTGTTTCTTCATTACTTTATCCTCTCTTTCTAACACATATTAAAATAATGCGGTCTGCTAATGAATTAGCAGACTAAAGTGTTTTGAATAACAGTAATATTATATAATTTTAAACCTTTTATTGCAATAAGATTAGAGAAAACAAATGTATAAATATTGTGTTATAATACGAATAAAGTCAAAGGAAAAGGAGAATATCCATGACACAGAAAAAATTAAAGGAATTAACGGTTGAAGTCATTGACCGATTAGAAAAAGAATACCCACTTGCAGATTGTACACTCGACTATGATGACGCATGGAAATTACTAATCAGCGTGCGATTAGCTGCCCAGTGTACGGACGAGAGAGTGAATAAAATCGTACCTGGTTTGTATGAAAAATATCCAACGATCGATGCACTTGCCGAAGCAGAAGTGGAAGATATTGAATCAATCGTTCGCCCATGTGGACTTGGAAAAAGCAAGGCACGTGACATCAGCAAATGTATGCGAATGCTAAGAGATGATTTTGGTAGCAAAGTGCCGGACAAATTCGATGACCTTATGAAGCTTCCCGGAGTTGGAAGAAAGAGTGCTAATCTCATTATGGGAGATGTATTTGGCGAACCGGCGATTGTAACTGATACTCATTGCATCAGACTCACCAACCGAATTGGTCTGGTAGATGGTATCAAAGATCCGAAGAAGGTAGAGATGGCTTTATGGAAGATTGTACCACCGGAAAAAGGCTCCGATTTCTGCCACAGACTGGTATACCATGGCAGAGACATTTGCACGGCGAGAACAAAGCCACACTGCGACCGCTGTTGCTTAGAAGATATCTGTGCGAAGAACATTTAACTTTTCAATAGGCTAAACGTGTGCTATAATATTTACCGATTATATTTTAGAAGAACAATTTAGATTTATATAGACACTTTTGGAGGATGAAATGAGCAAAAAAATTATTTTAACAGGTGACCGTCCAACTGGAAAACTCCATTTAGGACATTATGTGGGATCCTTAAAACGTCGTGTAGAATTACAGAATTCCGGTGAATTTGATGATATTTTTATTATGATTGCAGATGCGCAGGCATTAACAGACAATGCGGACAACCCTGAAAAGGTTCGTGAAAACATCATCGAAGTAGCATTAGACTATTTATCCGTAGGCTTAGATCCAGCAAAATCCACATTATTTGTACAGTCCTACGTTCAGGAATTAACAGAATTAACTTTCTATTATTCTAACTTAGTTACAGTTGCAAGACTTCAGAGAAACCCAACGGTAAAATCTGAAATCCAGATGAGAAACTTTGAAGCTTCTATTCCAGTAGGTTTCTTTACATATCCAATTTCTCAGGCAGCAGATATCACTGCATTTAAGGCAACAACCGTTCCTGTAGGGGAAGACCAGTTACCGATGCTTGAACAGACAAAAGAAATCGTTCGTTCTTTCAACCGTATCTACGGGGAAGCATTAGTAGAACCAGAAATCTTACTTCCAGATAACGCAGCATGCTTAAGACTTCCTGGTACTGATGGTAAGGCTAAGATGAGTAAATCCCTTGGAAACTGTATCTACTTATCTGATGATGCAAAAACATTAAAGAAAAAAGTAATGAGCATGTACACAGACCCAGATCATATTCGTATCGAAGATCCAGGTAAGGTAGAAGGTAACTGTGTATTTACCTATTTAGATGCATTCTGCAAGGATGAATATTTTGAAGAATTCTGGCCTGAATATAACAACTTACAGGAAGTAAAAGACCATTACAAACGTGGTGGTTTAGGCGATGTAAAATGTAAGAAGTTCTTAATCAAGGTTCTTAATAAAGAGCTTGCTCCAATCAGAGAAAGAAGAGCAAAATACGAACAGGATATCGCTTATGTATATCAGGTATTAGAAGAAGGCAGCAAGAGAGCAAGAGAGGTTGCTCAGGCTACTTTAGCTGATGTTAAGGCTCAGATGCAGATTAACTACTTTGAAGACAAAGAATTAATCCAGAGACATATCGAAAGATATCAGAAGTAATACCATATATAAATGGATGATATTAATATGAGATGACGCAATCCCGGATGGCTAACTGGCTGTTCGGGATTTTTTTGAATTTCCAGGAAATTCAAAACCCTCCGGGAGGATGCACACCTCGCGGAAAAGTAGTTAATGCTTTGCATTCCGCTCGGGCGCGCAGTGTGCGAAGCACACTGTTTTAATATTATGGAACAATTGTCTGAGTTGTCTGATTTTATTGAAGTGGAGTGCTAAATAATTTATAATATTATTATATGTATGTAACAATGTAGAAAAGTATTGAAACGAACGGGTGATAGCAGATGAGAATTGATCGAAATGACTGGGAGATGTTTCAGAGAGGGGAACATTTTCAAATATATACAAAATTGGGGACTCATCCGTATACAAGAAAAGGGCATGTTGGCACGCAGTTTGATGTGTGGGCACCGGAAGCAACGTCAGTCAGCGTAATTGGGGAATTTAATGGCTGGAATCCGGAAGCAAATGTAATGGAGAAGGTGGAAGGAACTGGTTTCTGGGAACTTCGTATTCCGCACGCCAAAGAAGGACAGATGTTTAAGTACGAGATTACGACGAAGGATGGGCGTCATGAATACAAGGCGGATCCTTTCAGTTTTAGTATGGAGCGAAGACCGGGAACAGCATCTGTCATTGATTATATCAGACCATATCGCTGGAGCGATGATGAATGGCTTAAGAACCGATGCGAGGGTGATATTAAAAGAAAGCCGATGTTCGTCTATGAAGTTCATTTAGGATCCTGGATTCGCCATAAGGGTAATCGCGAGCGTAATCCGGAAGGCTTTTTTAATTATCGTGATTTAGTTAAGAAATTAGCGGATTATGTTCTTGAGATGGGTTATACCCACGTGGAATTAATCGGAATTGCAGAATATCAGAATGATTTTTCCTGGGGCTATCAGGTGACGAATCCTTATGCAGTAAACTCCCGTTACGGAAAACCGAGAGATTTGATGTATCTGGTGAATTATCTCCATAAGAGAAATGTCGGTGTCATCATGGACTGGGTACCTGCGCACTATTCCAAGGATCGACATGGATTAAAGCATTTTGATGGCAGCTGCCTTTTTGAGCCGGCAGACCGTGAGGATCATCCAATCTGGGGTACTAAGGTTTATGATTTTAGTAAAGGAGAAGTGCAGAGTTATCTGATTTCGAATGCACTCTATTGGATGAAGGAATTTCATATGGATGGAATTCGTGTGGATGCGGTGGATTCGATGATTCATCTTGATTTTGGGCGACAGCCGATGAAAAATCAGGATAATCATAATTATGACGCCATCAATATGTTAAAGAGGATGAATCAGGCAGTCCGTGATTTAAATGCAGGTGCATTTACCGTGGCAGAAGAATCGACGGCGCACGCTGGAATGACAGATTCTGACGGCATGGGCTTTACATTCAAATGGAATATGGGCTGGGAACATGATTTCCTCGAGTATTTGTCTAAGAGTCCGGAATATCGAAAAGATAAAAGATTTCATAATAAAGTCAATTATAGCATGGTATATGCCTTTGATGAGGTGCATATGCTTGTATTTTCCCATGATAACTTTGGCCATGCTAATCCAAGCTTGTATGGTCGAATGAAGGGAACGCCGGAAGAACGCATGAGTCAGCTTCGAGGTATCTACATGTATATGATGTGTCATCCAGGCAAGAAGCTTTTATTTATGGGACAGGATTTTGGGCAGGACCAGAACTGGTCCGTGAGTCGTCCGCTAGACTGGCCATGTCTTCGAAAAAATATTCATAAATATATGAAGGCTTATATGAAAGAGCTGATTCATTTTTACTTAGAACATCGAGCATTGTTTGATAACGATCTTGACTGGACTGGTTTTGACTGGGTAAATGCGGATGATTTTGAGCATGCGGTCTTTTCCTTTGAACGTCATTCGTTAGATGGCGACGAGAATTTCTTATGTGTATTTAACTTTGCAAATGAAGAGCACAAAGATTACCGTGTTGGTGTGCGTGAGGGAAAGAAGTATACAATGGTTTTTAACAGCCAGAAGATTGTGGATGGTGAGACCGTATCGATTGTAGAAGAAGTGGAAGCCGATGGAAGAAAGCTTTCCATTCAATCACCGCTTATGCCATATGAGGCTGTGATTTATAAATATGAATAAATAAAGAGTGCGCAGAGCGCACTCTTTTTATCGTTTTATGGTCTTTTTGCGAATTCGCCGCTTACATCGAAACCATGGTTCATAGGGCCGCTTCCTTTGCCGAGATCTAACATGGCAGCAAGTGCAGAGGAGATGTAATTCTTTGCACGTTCTACGGATGTATCAAGATCAAAGCCTTTTGCTAAGTTAGAAGCGATTGCAGAGGATAATGTACAGCCAGTTCCGTGAGTGTTCGGATTATCAATTCTCTTTCCGTTGAACCATTTGTAGTCGCCGTCACGGTAGAGAAGGTCATTTGCATCATTTAACTGATGGCCGCCCTTACAAAGTACGGCACAATGATATGTGTCAGAAATCTTCTTTGCTGCTGCGATCATGTCGTCTGCGGAAGTTACTTCCATATCAGCTAAAACTTCTGCTTCGGGAATGTTTGGTGTAAGTACGGTTGCCATTGGAAGAAGATATTCTTTTAATGTGGAAATAGCATCATCACTGATTAACTTAGAACCACTTGTTGCGACCATTACCGGGTCAACGACGATATTCTTTGCGTCATATTCTTTTAATTTTGCTGCGATCATCTTGATGAGATCACTAGAAGAAACCATACCGATTTTTACTGCATCTGGGTAAATATCAGTGAAAATGGCATCAATCTGCTGTTCTAAAAATTCTGGAGTTACCTCCATAATTCCTGTTACGCCTGTTGTATTCTGTGCGGTTAAGGCAGTGATTGCACTCATGGCATACACGCCATTGGTGATCATTGTTTTCATATCTGCCTGGATACCAGCGCCTCCACTAGAATCACTTCCAGCGATTGTTAATGCTGTGTTCATAATATCATTCCTTTCTCTCTTGTCTTATGAGCATTACTTTTGTATAGCGAATCACGAAGTGGTGCCCCCAACGGTCCGCTTAAGTATAAAATGTGTCAGATACATTTTTTCTTCCTATTAGTATACTACAGACTAGTTTTTTTGACAAATGAGAGCATATTTATTATAATTATTCTATTATAGTGCGCTTTTGCGCAAATGAATGTATTTATGATTCTTATTGGAGGACAAAGTTATGATTAAGAGCGTTCGATATGTTTTGGATGAGAATTTCAACAACTTATACCGAATTTATTCCATCGCAAAATATGATTTGCTCAGTGAGATGAGAGAATCCAATCTCGGTGCATTTTGGAATTTTGCTCATCCGTTGATTCAGATTTTAACGTACTGGTTTGTATTTGGTCTTCTCTTTAACCGTAAAGGGGTAGACGGATTTGGATATATTGAATGGATGATTGCCGGTATGTGTGTGTGGTTTTATATCAATCCTTGTATTACAAAGGGATGTAATGCAATTTACACGAGAAAGAATGTTGTCACGAAGATGAAATTCCCGGTGAGTATCCTTCCGGCAACAGTTTGTTTGCAGGAATTATTTAACCATGTATGTATTTTATCGATTGTATTCATTGTTGAAATCGCAAAGGGTGCAAGACCTTGTATCTATTGGTTAGAGCTTTTATGGTATATGCCACTTGCATTTATTTTTGCAACTTCTCTTAGTATGCTGACATCGGTACTGAATATGTTGGCGCGAGATGTTCGTAAGATGATTCTTGCCTGCATGAGACTGCTTTTATACATGACTCCAATTCTGTGGTCCATCAATCGAGTTGCAGAATGGCCGGTTGTTACAATCATTATGAAAGCGAATCCGATTTATTATATTGTATGTGGCTACCGTGATGCTTTTCTTTATCACCGCGGATTATGGCCTTACAGACACCAGTTTATTGCATATATCGTAATCACACTTGTATTGTTCGTTGCAGGAAGCTGCCTGATGAACCGATTCAAGAAGATGATTATTGATCTGATTTAGGAGGTATGGCTATGGCAGAAGATTACGCAATCAAGTTTGACCATGTATCCAAAATCTATACATTAAAATCCAAAAAAGGTAAGAAAAAGACCAAGAAACGCTTTTATGCTCTTCATGATGTCAGCTTTGAGATTCCAAAGGGTGAAGTAGTTGGTATTCTTGGAACAAATGGATCTGGTAAATCTACCATGTCCACCGTTCTTGCAGGTATTTCTGAAGCGAATGAAGGCAAGATGTATGTTAATGGGGAACAGGCATTAATCGCGATCAATACTGGTCTTGATATGCAGCTTACCGGACTTGAGAATATTGAGCTTAAGGGTGCGCTCTTAGGACTTCGTAAACATGAAATTGATAAGATTACAGAAGGTGTTATTGAATTTGCAGAAATCGGTGATTTCTTATATCAGCCGGTTAAGAAGTATTCTTCCGGTATGAAATCTCGTCTTGGTTTCTCCATCAACTTATGCTTAGACCCAGATATTTTAATTGTCGATGAAGCATTATCCGTTGGTGACAGAGCATTTGCAAAAAAATGTATGAAGCGAATGACAGACTTAAAGGAACAGGGCAAGACAATCGTATTTATTTCCCACTCTTTAAATCAGGTAAGAAACTTCTGTGATACTGCAATCTGGTTAGAAGGCGGCGAGCTTCAGATGTACGGTCCGATTGAAACGGTAGCGGACTGTTATTCTACTTATGTGGAAGGGCTTAATAATCTTTCCAAGAAGAGAAAGAAGATTCTTCAGGATCGTAAATTTGAAAGAAGAACCTTAAAAGAAGATAACCGTTCTTTATTTGAACGACTTTTTAATTAAAATTTAAGCTATTGTAAGATGAGGATTTTCGTTTTACAATAGCTTTTTTTATACTTTTTTTGTATAGTTTTTATAAAAAATACCTAAAAAAAGTAATAAATAAATGTAGTTTATTGTAGAAAATTATGGTAGAATAAAAATACAAGTTAAGTATCGTAAGAAGAAATAAATAAGACTGGAGGATGGAATTATGACAGTTAAAAAAGCGCATGAGAACAAAGACGGCGTATTCATTGAATTCTATACTAATGAAGAACTTGCATGTGGCGAATTACTTACAGTTGACGGCAAGAACTACAATTCTGGTGATCATGTCTTTGAAATCTGTGAGATCAGAGCAGACCTTGAAAAATGCAAGGTTACTGCACAGTATCTTAAAAAGGTTGATGCACCTGCAGTAGGTAAAGCAGCAATCATCAGCGGAACAACTAAGCTTCGCAATCTCACTGGATGCTATCTGTACAAATATCAGCAATAGTTTTGCAGTGGTCATTGATTCGTATTTTTTTGAACGGACTTACATGAAGGAACTATCTTCGGATGGTTCCTTTTTTTGATGCAAAAGCTCACGAAGCAGATGCCGTGCTTGCACGAGCAGATATTTCGTGAGCGTAAGAGCACCGAGCAGACATGCGAGGTGTTCGATTGCATCGCATGTCTGCTCGGTGCTAAACTCTTTTGAAAATTAATGGTATAATTATAAACTACTGTGGTATAATTATTAAATATTACTATATATTGTTCGAGGAGTAAACAAACATGTTATCACAAAGAATTTTAAATATGGAACCATCCGCAACCAATGCATTATTTGACCGTGTAGCAAAGCTTCGTGAAGCAGGGGAAGATATCATTTCCTTTAACGTAGGGGAACCAGACTTTATCACACCGGATATCGTTCGTGATGCCTGCAAAGAAGCATTGGATGCGGGAAAGACAAAATACGCACCAGTAACCGGTGTTGGTCCTTTAAAGGAAGCGATTTGCGAGAAATTATGGAGAGACAATCAGGTTCATTATGATCCGGATCAGATTTGTATTTCCACAGGCGCGAAGCAGGCAGTATTTAACTCTCTCATGGCAATCTGTGACCCTGGTGATGAAATTATCGTGCCAACTCCATGCTGGGTTAGTTATGTAGAGATGATCAAGTTAGCGGGAGGTATCCCGGTACTCGTGGAAACAGATGAAGTGTTCCAGTTAGATATGAAGAAAATCAAAGAATCTCTTACGGATAAAACAAAAGGGATTATCATTGATACACCAAACAATCCTACCGGTGCCTGCTATAACAGAGAGTCTCTTCTGGAATTAGGCAATCTTGCGGTTGAACATGATTTTTATATCATTGCAGACGAAGTGTATGAAACTTTGATTTACGATGGCAATGTTCATGTATGTGTGGCATCCCTTGGCGAAGACATTTACGAACGCAGCATCGTTGTAAATGGTCTGTCTAAGTCTCATGCGATGACTGGCTGGCGTGTGGGTTATACTGCAGCTCCAAAACCAGTTGCAAAGGGTATCGCAGCCCTTCAGAGTCACATGACTTCGAACTCTACTACTTTTGTTCAGTGGGCGGCTGTAGAAGCGTTAAAAAATGGTGCAGAATTTATTGCACAGATGCATGAAGAATTTGAACGTCGCCGTAATTATGTATATGAAACGGTAAATGCACTTCCAGGGATCACTTGTGTAAAACCAGGTGGAGCGTTCTATGTTATGGCAGATGTTAGCAGCTATTTTGGTAAAGAGATTGATGGAAATGTGATTAAAGATTCTGTGGATTTCTGTAATTATCTGTTAAATGAAGCGAAGGTAGCAATCATGCCTGGCAAAGCGTTCTGGGCACCTGATACGGTTCGTATTGCTTATCCGGAATCTATGGAAAACTTACAGGAAGGTCTTGGAAGAATCAGAAAAGCATTAGAGAGATTTGGAATATAAAAATAATACTGTAAAATAATAACAAATATGTATTGACAAAATATACCAACTAAGTTATAGTATAACCATCAAACGAAAGGAGGTTGGTTATATAACAACTTATTATTTGTCGGAAGAACAGTTCGGTCCGCTCTATCCGTTCATTCAGGATGATGAGATTACCGATATCAACTGGAATGGGCGGAGGCTCTGGATTGAACATCTGACGAAAGGGAGATATTCTCCTGACATTTTTCTACCGACAGCATTTGTTCATCAATTCACTTCTCATGTGAGCAATGTTGTCAGTCTTAATTTCAACAAGCATATGCCACTCTTAGAGGCGGAGGCGAACGGCTTGCGAATTTCCATTATTC
Organism: Lachnospiraceae bacterium; assembly: GCA_024403555.1. Taxonomy (GTDB): domain Bacteria; phylum Bacillota; class Clostridia; order Lachnospirales; family Lachnospiraceae; genus Fimousia. The sequence continues at coordinate 19,397 of JAKSRP010000020.1, forward strand.
ACGAAGCATACGCAAAGAGTGGTAGATCTATATCTATTCGAAAATCACCACCCATTCAACGACTAAAGGAAGAAAATTTAATAAAAGAAGGATATTGCACGAAGGAGCAGCTTGATTTTCTGAAACTATGCGCTTCTGCTCGCATGAATATATTAATCTGTGGACAGACGGGCAGTGGGAAGACGGAGTTATTGAAGTTTTTGACTCGTTATATCCCGGAAGAAGATCGTGTCATCACGATTGAAGATAATTTAGAAATTCATTACAGCAGTCTTCATCCAGACCGCGACAGTGTGGAACTAAAGGTTGATGAGAATCATTTTACCTATACACAGGCAATTAAAGCATGTCTTAGACAGATGCCAGACTGGATTTTGTTATCGGAAGCCAGAGGGAATGAAGTGAGACATTTGATGGAGTCCTTGACAACCGGGCATTACTGCATTACGACCATGCATACGGACGATGTAAGAAAGATTCCGGAACGTATTGGCAACATGGTAGAAGACAGCATTGTAGCTGAACGTATTCGCAGGGAAGTTTATACCTTTTTGGACATTGCGATTCTGGTGCGAAGAGGAGCGGATTGTGTAAGGTACATTGATCAGATTGCAGCTTTTGATGCAAAAAATAAAAAAGTTATTCTGCTCTCGGAATTTGGAGAAAACCATTTTAACCGATTGCCGGAGAATACACGTGAAAAATTTGAGAGAAATGAAGTCTATATTCCGTTTTATCCGGTTTAAGAATGTAAAAACCAGAATTGAGGAATATGGATATAGTTATTCGCTGAAGCAATATCTGTTTGTTCTTGTGATCGAGATGCTATTGGTGATTCTTCTTGGAAAACTCAATTATCTTACCATGAGAGGACTGATCGTTCTCCTGTGTACCGTTGTAATCATTACTCCCACAATTATCATTGAACAATTTCGATATTTGTTCGAACAGTCCCTTTTTCATTTGATTACAGAGTACATGGAACAGATGCTGTATGCATTTAGTAAGCATCCGAAGATTATTTCGTCCTTAGAAGAGGTATATGAAGCATCGGAAGGCGTATTACAAGAAGAAGTTGGCAGCATGATTGATGCATTGTTTTCGGAAGAAGAATTATCTTATGAGAAGGTATTTCGAAGCTTTGAAGCAAAGTATCCCTGCGAACGTATGCGGGTGATGCATGATTTCCTTATCCGTGTGGAACAGGTTGGGGGAGAATATCATGCTCCGCTATTTGTCCTGATTGAGGATTTGAAGCTTTATAAAGAACGAGTATATCTGTTTCAGAAAGAACGTCGTAGCATGCGAAAGAAGATTAATTTAAGTATGTTTTCAGTGCTTTTGCTATGCACGGTACTGTTTCGCGTGCTGACGCAAAACGATGCTATGAGAACTCCGTTAGATGGAACGGGATATCAGATGGCTTCTACACTATTATTTCTCTGCTTTTTTTTACTCTATGTATTTGCACAGGTGAAGCTTCGAGGCTCCTGGTTTGGCAAGGCAAAAGAGATGAAGTTTGAAAAGATGGCAAAAGACTGGGCACATGTAAGAGAAGATCCGTTGCAGTTCCCGAGAGCAAAAGCAAGGCTTGAGAGGGAAGCGAATAAGAAATTCCCAGGATGGCTTCGTATGATGACATTAAGGCTGTCTTCCGATAATGTGTATCGCGCTTTGATGGAATCAGAGAAAGATGCACCAGAGATCATGAAACAGGATATGAGACATTTGCTTGAAGACATCAATGAAGATCCGGTATCGATGAAACCCTACAATCGGTTTTTGAAGGAACTTTCTGTGCCAGAGATTCAGTCAACTATGAAGATGATTTATGCGTATACCAATAGTGGAACAAAAGATGCACAGTTTCAGTTGAATGCGATTATGCAAAGGAATATGGTTCTTTCTGACAAGGCAGAACGCATGGAGAATGAGGATGAGCTTGCGGCCTATCAATTTCTTTTCTATGCGCCGATGTTTCTAGGAACAGCTAAAATCATGATGGATATGTCAGTGTTGTTTGTAGTGATGTTTCAGCTATGGGGGAATTTGTAGATTATGAAGCAGTTTTTCGAACAGTATGGAGAAACGTTATTTTTCTTTATCCTTGCAGTGGTAATCGTGGAAGGATATCGAGCTTTGACAGGCTTGTCGTTATTTCCTCCTGTTTAGTATGAATAGGAATGGTGAAGATCGAGTGTATATCGTGAAAATTTATGTGAATGGAGATTATTTATGAAGATGTTAATGGAGGAATATGGTGCATATATTCTTGCTGTTTTAACCGGGACAGGACTCATCGCAGGGATGTGGAGCATCATACACGTTGTTGGAATAGTGATGGAGACATTTGTCGATGGACTGTGTGGAGGCTAGATGAGAATACCACTCTCCGTTCTGACGGGTGTTTTTTCGCTTCTGTTGATGTTTTTTCTTATGGTCGAATGCAATAATTTATGTTTTGAAACATATAGTGCGTGGCATTGCTATACGCAAAGCGTTGATGCATTAGAAGAATATGGACAGACGAAAAAAAGGATGAACCAGGTGATTGAGAACGGCAAGAAGAAAGGCTATGAGATTTCCATTACAAAGAAAGGTGATATGAGCCTTGTAGTTTTGGAATATCATGCGAAAATCCCGGTTTTGTCGATTGACGTAAAACAGCGAATTACGGGATATGCACACTAATAAAAGAAGAACAATATGAGAATTGGGATTGAAATAGCAGTAAGTATCATTCTTATAGCAGCGGGAGTGAGCATAGTGTTTTCTGTATATGCTACGGCTGTGACAGTCGGAGAAGCAAAGCAGTATCATCACAGAGTAGTTTCACTGCTTGAAAATTCAAATTATGCAGAAGAAAATTGCCGCAAATTTATGAAGCAGGCGAAAGAAGATCAATACAGGCTAGATATTAAAGAAATGGTGAAGGATGGAGTTGCCATGGAAAAAACGACATTGGTTTATCAGATATCTCTGCCATTTCTAAAAGAAAGTAAGGAGTATAAGGTTGTAGGATACTCTGTATTACGAGGGGGAATATAAAATGAGAGAATTTGTAGCGGAATATGGATCCGTAGTAGTGACCGTTATTATTGTGCTTGCCATCTGTGGTTTCGCATCGACTTCTTTTGCACCACAGCTGCAGAACGCATTAACGAATATTATGTCCGTCTTTCTGTCTAAATCAGGCGTGGCTGGTTAAATCATCTATGAAACAGATGATTCTTGGCTTTTGTTTTCTGGTTATGATCATTTATGCGACATATATCAATATGAATGTATCCGCAAGGATGAATCGGGAGATAGAACTTACACAAGTTGTATCACATTGTGTGCGGCAGACCTTGTGGATGGATTTGGAACATGGACTTCATACCAATAAGCAGATGCGTGCATTTTTTGAATGGATTCTCGAAGAAGAGATGAGCTCGAAGGGAAAGCTGAATATTGATTATGTAGTGCTTAGTCAGTCGCTGGGTATGCTTTCAGTGAAAGTGACTCAGCAATATGAGACTCCAGATGGAAAAAGTCAGCAGATATCTGTGAAGAAGAGCGCATCGATTGTAGAGGAAATCATAAAAGAAAAAACAGCATCCTCGATCGAGGATGCTGAAGAATCGACTTATTCACAATGAAGAACGATACTGTCGGATGCTAAAGATTTTTTTACATCGATCACTCGCTGATTAGAGCTTCCACGCCAGTGAAGTTTTGTATCACGAAGATCATCCATATAGTTGCCATCTACTACTACATCGACATATTCAAGGATTGGGAGAGTATTGATTTCATCCCAGTCAAAGCCAGTGTAGAGCCAGATTGTTTTGTCAGGATAACGTTCTTTTGCCTTGGCAGCAAGGTCAGTTACTACATAACAGTTTGCAGGATGAAGAGGATCCCCACCGGATAAGGTTAAACCAGAGATATAGCTCTTTTCAAGTTCTGCAAAGATTTCTTCACGGGCAGCATCATCGAATGGAATGCCGCCTTTGATATCCCAGGTGATTGGATTTTGACAGTTTTTACATTTATGAGTACAGCCTGCGGTCCAGAGAACAACTCGAAGGCCGTCGCCGTTTAACATATCATCTTTGGTAATGTTGTGATAATTCATGATAACGCCCCTTTATATTTGATAATAATAAGTATAAATTATAGAAAAATAAAGTCAATCCTTGAAGTACAAAATAATAAGTGCTATTATAGTATTTACCTACGGGCAAACACTACATAATGTAGTTTGAGGATAAAATTGTCACAATATATTGTGAATTGATAGAAAGATATGGTTATACAAAGAAGGGGTGGGAATTAATGGAATTAGAGAGAATTAAAGTAGTCAAAAAGGACGGAACAAAAGAAGCATTTAACGTGCAGAAGGTTGTTGTAGCCATTAACAAATCTGCTTACCGTGCGATGGTAGCATTTACACCGGAAGATATTGATTTTATCTGTGATTTTGTTCAGAAGAAAGCGATGGAGCTTGATAAGGAAGAAATTCACATTTTAGAAATGCATAATATTGTTGAGGGAGCTTTAGAGAATACCAGACCAGAAGTTGCAAAGAGCTACCGAGACTATCGTAACTATAAACAGGATTTCGTTGCCATGTTAGACGAAGTATATAAGAAAAGTCAGTCTATCATGTACATCGGGGATAAAGAAAACAGTAATACTGACAGTGCGTTAGTTTCCACAAAACGAAGCCTGGTATTTAACGAATTGAATAAATCCCTGTACCAGAAATTCTTTATGACAACGGAAGAATTACAGGCCTGCCGTGATGGATATATCTATGTGCATGATATGTCAGCAAGACGTGATACTATGAACTGCTGTCTGTTTGACGTTGGCAATGTATTGAATGGCGGATTTGAGATGGGTAACCTCTGGTATAATGAACCTAAAACCTTAGACGTAGCATTTGACGTCATCGGAGATATCGTTCTTAGCGCAGCCAGCCAGCAATATGGTGGGTTTACGGTACCTAACGTAGAAAAGATTTTAGAACCATATGCTCAGAAGTCTTACCGCAAGATGATTAAACGCTATCTTGAACTTGGATTAAGTGAAGAACGTGCGCAGCAGGAAGCAATGAATGACGTGGAACGTGAATTCAGACAGGGATTCCAGGGACTTGAATATAAATTTAATTCTGTATCTTCAAGCCGTGGTGATTATCCATTCATCACTATGACTGCAGGTAATGGTACAAAACCATTTGAACGAATGGCAACAAAGATTATGCTCGAAGTTCGTAAGAACGGACAGGGAAGAGCAGGTCATAAAAAACCAGTATTATTCCCGAAATTAGTATTTTTATATGATGAAAACCTTCATGGACCAGGAAAAGAATTAGAAGATGTATTTGAAGCAGGAGTTGAGTGCTCCAGCAAGACAATGTATCCAGACTGGTTAAGTTTAACCGGAGAAGGATATGTGGCTTCTATGTATAAGCAGTTTGGTGAAGTGGTAAGTCCGATGGGATGTCGTGCATTCTTATCCCCTTGGTATGAAAGAGGAGGAATTCATCCTGCAGATGATCAGGATAAACCGGTATTTGTTGGACGATTTAACATCGGTGTAGTAAGCCTTCATCTTCCAATGATTTATGCAAAAGCAAAACAGGAAAGTAAGGATTTCTATAAAGTACTTGATTATTATTTGAATCTTGGACGTCAGCTTCACATCCGTACTTATGATTATTTAGGCGAGATGAAAGCATCCACAAACCCACTTGCATACTGTGAAGGTGGTTTCTTAGGTGGTAATTTAGGTATCCATGATAAGATTAAGCCTTTATTAAAATCCGCAACAGCATCCTTTGGTATTACAGCACTGAATGAACTTCAGCAGCTTCACAATAAGAAGTCTCTTGTGGAAGACGGACAGTTTGCGATTGAAGTATTAGAATATATCAATAAAGAAATTACCAGATTTAAAGAAGAAGACGGACATTTATATGCAATTTACGGTACACCGGCAGAAAATCTCTGCGGTTTACAGGTGAAGCAGTTCCGTAAGAAATATGGTGTAATTGAGAATGTATCTGACCGTGAATATGTAAGTAACAGCTTCCATTGTCACGTAACAGAAGATATTTCTCCGATTCAGAAGCAGGATTTAGAAGGCCGCTTCTGGGATCTTAGCAATGGTGGCAAGATTCAGTATGTAAAATATCCAATTGATTACAACAAAGAAGCAATCAGATCCCTGGTTCGTCGAGCTATGGACAAAGGATTTTATGAAGGTGTCAACTTATCCCTTGCATATTGCGACGACTGTGGCCATGAAGAGCTGAATATGGATGTATGTCCAAAGTGCGGAAGCAAGAACTTAACTAAGATTGATCGAATGAATGGTTATCTTTCTTATTCCCGTGTAAAAGGTGATACAAGATTAAACGATGCCAAGATGGCAGAAATTGCAGAAAGAAAGTCTATGTAGATAGATAATAAGAAAAAACTATGAAGAAACCAGATTTTTAGTCTGGTTTCTTTTTACTCGAAATATTGACAAATACACATTGATAATATATAAAATAATGTGTAATAGTAATATTTTGGCTAAAAGTGGTGAGTGTTATGACGGAAGAATTAAGAAATGTAATTTTAGATTCGATTGAAAATGGTGTGATTACAGCAAAACAAATTTCTAAAATGGGAATTCATCGCAGTGCGTTGCGTGAACTCGTAGAAAGTGGGGATATCATTCGATGTTCCAGGGGAATCTATATGCCTGCTTATGAGTGGGAAGATGAATATAGATTACTTCAAGAAAAATATAGTCGTGGAATATACTCTCATGAAACCGCATTATATCTTCATGGATATTGTGAGCGAATCCCAATTTCTTTTCATATGACTTTCCCATATGGATATAACTGTCCTTCAATCAAAAGGGAAAATATAATTATAAAAAT
>JAKSRP010000021.1 GCA_024403555.1 Lachnospiraceae bacterium
AGAATAATACGATTATGACGGACCGAGGAAGAGTATTCGTAAAGAATACCGGATTAAAGAATCGTTTCTATGCACCATCCTACAGTGATTATTATCGTCTTACCATTGTAGTTGAGCCAAATGTCATCGAAGTATATATCGATGATGGCAAATATTGTATCACGAACACGGTTTATAATCTGGGACATAAGTTAAAAGGAAATATCGAACGTTTATTTATATCTTCAGAAAACGAATAAAAAAGTACCACTGGCTGACGAGCCGGTGGTATTTTTTGCATTTTAACGGCTGTAAAGTATATTTATATTGTATATATTTAAGTTTTTCTGTTGACAAATACATCGCACTGCGATAGTATAAATATATAAAAAGTATCGCACTACGATATATCGCAGTTCATATAAAAAGAGGTGAGCAATATGAATGATCATATTAGAAAAGTATATGTTCCGATGACGGAAACAGCATTTTATATCCTGCTTTGTTTGAGAAAACCGAATCATGGATATGGAATTGTTCAGATTGTAAAGGAGCTAACGGATGGAGAGATTAACTTAAGTCCTGGTACCATGTATGGAAGCTTATCGAAGATGGAAAAGGATGGAGTAATCCGATTTGTTACAAAAGAGGAAAAGCGTAAGATTTACGAAATTACAGAACTTGGAGAGAGAGTACTTAATCTGGAATTAAAGCGTATCAATCGTCTGTATCAGAATGCAAAGGAGATGACATTATGAGTAATATCAAGAAAGAAATAAAGTTTTTCAATGTTTTTCAGTATGATGAAGAAGCAGCTTATCTTAGAAAAATGCATAAAAAAGGATGGAAATTCGTGAAGGTTTCCGGGCTTGGCTCTTATACTTTTGAAGAGTGTGAACCGGAAGATGTAATCTATCAGCTTGATTACAATCAGGAAGGTATGAAAGAAAAGGATGAATATGTGCAGATGTTTGAAGACTGCGGCTGGGAATACTTAAATGATTACTTTGGATACAGTTATTTCCGAAAAGAGGCAGATGAGATGAGTGAAGGAGAAGATGGAATTTTTTGTGATGAAGAATCAAGAATGGATCTTTTTAAGAGAGTATTCCGTGGCAGGGCGATTCCGCTGATTTTATTATTTGCTCTTACCTGCGTAAATCTCGCGACACAGATCATGAGTTCAAGAGAATATGTTTTTGGGAATATTGTAATTGTTTTGATTGTTGTGGTATTGATCATATACTTATTCGTATTTTTCCAGTTTGCAAAAAAGTACTATCATTTTATGAAGGGACGGGAAATGAAATAAATACTGTATGAAATAGTATAAATGATGGTAACGATAAAGGTTTCTATTATTGATTAAAAAATAAAAGGATACACGCCGAACATGGTGTGTATCCTTAATTTTTTAGCTATAAATTATGAACCAGAAGTTGCTTCGTTAATGCGGATTATCTGTTAAGGAAACGAAACACTCCGATTACTTTACCTAAGATACTTGCATCTGCAACGATGATTGGTTCCATAGAATCATTCTCCGGCTGGAGTCTGTAATAACCGTCTTCTTTATAGAAGGTCTTAACTGTAGCACCGTCTTCTACAAGTGCAACAACGAGTTCTCCATTGCGTGCAGTGCTTGCTTCTTCAACAAGAACATAATCGCCATCAAAAATACCGACATTGATCATACTTTCGCCCTTTACTCGAAGCATAAAGGTCTGATTGTTCGGCATATATTCCATAGGAATAGGGAAGTAATCTTCAATATATTCCTGTGCAAGAAGTGGCTGTCCTGCTGCAACACTTCCAACGATTGGTACCTGAGTTACTTCGCGGCGCATCAGATTAAACTGGTCATCGATGATTTCGATTGCTCTAGGCTTTGTTGGGTCCTTTCTGATGTAGCCGTTCTTTTCTAATGTTTCTAAATGAGAATGTACGGAAGAAGTAGACTTTAGATTCACGGCACTGCAGATATCACGTACGGTAGGTGGATATCCTTTTTCTAAAATCTGTTCTTTGATATATTCTAAAATTTCAGACTGTTTTTTACTGATCTTTCCATAAGCCATTATGGTCACCTCCGATTTGGCTTTCTATCTTTCTTTATTAATGGTTTTATTATAACACAGAACATAAATTCGAACAAGTAAAAAATCGAACAAATATTCCCGAACAAATATTCGAAAAAGTATTGACATGCAAACAACTGTTCGCTATAATACAAACATAACAGCAAAACAGATGTTCGGAATATTTGTTCGTATTATTTATTTTCATTGGACGCATTTTAGGACATCTATTTCGATATACTTTAGTCAAGAAATCAAACAAAGCATATATAATATATTATTTCATCCAGGAGGTATTTGATATGAAAAAGTTAGTAGTTGGTATGATTATGGCAGCATTTATCGCAGCAAGTGTTTTTTGTTTCACACTTATGAATCGCTCTGATGTAAGCGCATCCGATGATGCAGCAATTGAATATGTATCTATTGAAATAGAAGCAGGTGATACTCTCTGGAGCATTGCTCAGGACAATTATAATGAATCCTGTGGAGATTTCAGAGATTATGTAAAACTTATTAAAGAAACAAACAGCATGAAAGATGATCAGATTATGGCAGGCAATTACTTATGTGTACCTGTTTATAATCAGGATTTTCATTAATGAAATAGCTATCTCAATCCTCATTAATCTAATATATCTCAGAGTTATGATTGAGAGACTCTGAAACTATGAAACCGGCATTGTTCGTTCCCCATCTCCCCTCGATAGAACAAGCCGGTTTTTTGCATTTTCAGTTTAAGAAATGGCTCTAGCCAATATGTTCAAAATTAAACCATTATGAATTGAATTGATAAATAAGTTGCACAAAAACACAATATTTCACTAAAAAAGTTGGCATTTATGAATGTTTTGTGGTATGGTAGTACTCAGAGTATTACGGATATTATAGGATGCCATAACTAGCATTCATATTTGGATAAATATTTAGAAATAATCATACATTAAAAACAGAAAGGGATGTGAAATATGAGTTTTAATGTAGCAGTCATTAAAGGCGACGGTATCGGCCCAGAAATCGTAGTAGAAGCGATGAAGGTTATTGATAAAGCAGTTGCTAAAAAAGGCATTACAATGAATTACACACAGGTTCTTATGGGTGGAGCTTCCATTGATGAACATGGTGTACCATTAACAGATGAAACACTTGAAATTTGTAAGAACAGCGATGCAGTCTTAATGGGTTCCATTGGTGGTAATACAACAACTTCTCCATGGTATCAGCTTCCAGCAAACTTAAGACCAGAAGCTGGACTTTTAGCACTTCGTAAAGGTCTTAACTTATATGCAAACTTAAGACCAGCTTATTTATATGAAGAATTAAAGAGTGCGTGTCCATTAAAACCATCCATTATCGAGAATGGTTTCGATATGTTAATCATGAGAGAATTAACAGGTGGTATCTACTTTGGTGAACATAGAACAGATGTAGAAGATGGTATCCGCGTTGCACGTGACTTCCTTACATATGATGAAAATGAAATCAGAAGAATCGCAATCAAAGGCTTTGATGCAGCGATGAAACGTGGTAAGAAAGTTACTTCTGTAGATAAAGCGAATGTACTTGATTCCTCCAGATTATGGAGAAAAGTAGTGGAAGATGTTGCAAAGGATTACCCTGAAGTAACATTTGAACATATGTTAGTTGACAACTGCGCTATGCAGATTGTATATAACCCAGCACAGTTTGACGTTCTTTTAACTGAAAATATGTTTGGTGATATTTTATCTGATGAAGCAAGTATGGTAACGGGTTCTCTTGGTATGCTTTCCTCAGCAAGTATGTCTGATGGAAAATTTGGTTTATATGAACCAAGCCACGGATCTGCTCCAGACATCGCTGGTCAGAACATCGCAAACCCAATCGCAACAATCCTTTCCGCAGCTATGATGCTTCGCTACTCATTTGACTTAGATGAAGAAGCAGATGCAATTGAAGCTGCTGTAAAACAGGTATTAGCAGAAGGCTATCGTACAGTTGATATCATGAGCGAAGGATGCACAAAGGTTGGAACTAGCGAAATGGGCGATTTAATCGCAGCAAGAATTTAATTACGAATATAATAAAAAATTTTATTACTATATTATATAAAGAAGAAAGATTGATTGAAGGAGGAAAAAATCATGAAAAGTGATGCAGCAAGAAAAGGCTTACAGGCAGCTCCTGCAAGATCCTTATTTAATGCTTTAGGACATACAGAAGAAGAGATGAAGAGACCTTTAGTTGGTATCGTAAACTCTTATAACGAAATCGTTCCGGGTCATATGAATCTTGACAAAATTACAGAAGCTGTAAGATTAGGTGTTGCTATGGCAGGTGGTACACCAGTTGTATTCCCAGCAATCGCAGTATGTGATGGTATCGCTATGGGACATGAAGGTATGAAGTACTCTTTAGTAACAAGAGACTTAATCGCTGACTCTACAGAATGTATGGCGATCGCACATCAGTTTGATGCTTTAGTTATGATCCCTAACTGTGATAAGAACGTTCCTGGTTTACTTATGGCAGCAGCAAGACTTAATATTCCTACAATTTTTGTATCTGGTGGTCCTATGTTACCAGGTCATGTAAAAGGCAAGAGAACAAGTTTATCTTCCATGTTCGAAGCAGTAGGTGCTTATGCAGCTGGAACATTTAACGATGACGATTTATACGAATTTGAATGTAAGACATGTCCAACATGTGGTTCTTGTTCTGGTATGTACACAGCAAACTCCCATAACTGTTTAACAGAAGCTTTAGGTATGGGCTTACACGGTAATGGAACTATCCCTGCAGTATACTCTGAACGTATCAAATTAGCAAAACGTGCAGGTATGCAGGTTATGGAATTATATAGAAAGAACATCAGACCACTTGATATCATGACAGAAGATGCAATCATGAATGCATTAACAGTAGATATGGCACTTGGATGTTCTACAAACTCTATGCTTCATTTACCAGCAATCGCTCATGAATGTGGCGTAGACTTAAATCTTGATGTTGCTAATGAAATTTCTGAAAGAACACCAAACCTTTGTCACCTTGCTCCAGCAGGTCCTACATACATGGATGAACTCTATGAAGCAGGCGGTGTTTGGGCTGTTATGAACGAATTAAATAAGAAGAACTTACTCAATACAGATGTAATGACATGTACTGGTAAGACATTAGGTGAAAATATTGAAGGTCACCCAATCTTAAATACAGAAGTTATCCGTACATTAGACAATCCATATACACCAGTAGGTGGTTTAGCAGTTCTTCGTGGTAACTTAGCTCCAGCAGCATCCGTTGTAAAACGTTCTGCAGTAGTACCTGAGATGTTAAAACATGAAGGTCCAGCAAGAGTATTTGACAGCGAAGAAGAAGCAATTGAAGCAATCTTAGGTGGTAAGATTGTTGCTGGTGACGTAGTAGTTATCCGTTACGAAGGACCAAAAGGTGGCCCAGGTATGAGAGAGATGTTAAATCCTACATCTGCAATCGCAGGTATGGGTCTTGGATCTTCTGTAGCGTTAATTACAGATGGACGTTTCTCTGGTGCTTCCCGTGGAGCTTCTATCGGTCATGTATGTCCAGAAGCAGCTCAGGGTGGTCCAATTGCTTTAATCGAAGAAGGCGACATCATCCAGATTGATATTCCAAACTACAGCTTAAATGTAAAATTATCTGATGAAGAATTAGAAGCACGTAGAGCAAAATGGGTACCAAGAGAACCTAAGATCAAAACTGGTTACCTTGCTCGTTATGCATCTATGGTTACAGACAGCTCTAAAGGTGCTGTATTAAGCGTAAAATAATTAATTAATAAAGAAGGTAATATCATGACAAAGAGACTGAATGGTTCACAGATTGTTATGGAATGCTTAAAAGAACAGGGTGTAGATACTGTTTTCGGTTACCCTGGTGGAGCAATCTTAAACATTTATGATGAATTATATAAACAAAAAGACAGCATTACTCATATCTTGACATCTCATGAACAGGGTGCGTCTCACGCAGCTGATGGGTATGCTAGAGCAACTGGAAAAGTCGGAGTTTGCTTTGCAACATCCGGCCCAGGTGCAACAAACTTAGTAACTGGTATTGCAACTGCTTATATGGATTCTATTCCAATTGTTGCAATTACCTGTAATGTAGGGGTTAGTTTACTTGGTAAGGATTCCTTCCAGGAAATCGATATTGTTGGTGTAACGATTCCGATCACAAAGTACAGCTACATTGTTAAGGATATTAATAACCTTGCAGATACCATTCGTAAAGCATTTGATATCGCAAGATCAGGTCGCCCAGGTCCTGTATTAATTGATATTCCTAAAGATGTAACAGCTGCGGAAACTTTATATACACCAGTAACAATTGCACCAGCGAAACGTGAAACCGTTAATATTCGTGAGAAAGACATTTTCACAGCAATCGATATGATCAAAGAAGCAAAGAAACCATATATTTTAGTTGGTGGTGGTGCTACTTTATCTGATGCGAATGAAGAATTAGCTGAATTTGCAGCATTAGTGGATGCACCAGTTTGCGATACTTTAATGGGTAAAGGTGCATTTGACGGAACAAAACCAAACTATACTGGTATGATTGGTATGCACGGAACAAAAACTTCTAACTTAGGAGTAACAGAATGTGACCTTTTAATTACAATTGGCGCACGTTTCTCTGACCGTGTATTTGGTAATCCGGATAAATTCGCTAAGAATGCGAAGATTTTACAGATCGATATCGACCCTGCTGAAATCAATAAGAACATCATGATTGATGCAAGTATCATTGGTGATGTAAAAGCGGTTCTTACTATTTTAAACAGAAGAATGGAACAGCAGAATCACTCTGAATGGATTTCTCATATTCAGGATTTAAAGAATACATATCCATTAACATACAAAACTGATATGTTAACCGGCCCACAGGTTGTTGAAAAAATTTATGAAATGACAAAGGGCGATGCTGTAATTACAACTGAAGTTGGACAGCACCAGATGTGGGCAGCACAGTTTTATAAATATGACAAACCTCGTAAATTCTTATCCTCCGGTGGTCTTGGTACCATGGGTTATGGATTAGGTGCATCTATGGGTGCGAAGATGGGTTGTCCGGATAAAACTGTAATCAACATTGCCGGTGACGGATGTTTCCGTATGAACATCAATGAACTTGCTACCGCTCATCGTTATCAGATTCCTGTTATTCAGGTAGTCATTGATAACCAGGTACTTGGAATGGTTCGTCAGTGGCAGAATCTGTTCTATGCAGAACGCTATTCTTATACAACACTTAAGGATGGCATCGATTTTGTAAAAATTGCCAATGGATTTGGCGTAGATGCTAAGCATGTATACACAATTGAAGAATTTGAAGAAGCATTTGCCGAAGCATTAGCTTCCGGTAAACCTTATGTAATTGACTGTCATATCGACAGCGATGATAAAGTATGGCCTATGGTTTCTCCAGGTGGTGCGATTGCAGACGCATTTTCTGAAGAGGACTTAGACAAATAGATAAAATATTAGAAATAAATAAAAAAATAATGGAGGAAACTTAATAATCATGGGAAGAGTATATAATTTTTCCGCAGGACCAGCTGTATTACCAGTGGAAGTATTACAGGAAGCAGCTGACGAAATGTTAGACTACAGAGGATGTGGTATGTCTGTAATGGAGATGTCTCACCGCTCTGCTATGTTCCAGAACATTATCGATGAAGCTGAAGCAGATCTTCGTAATCTTATGAATATCCCTGATAACTACAAAGTATTATTCTTACAGGGTGGAGCACATCAGCAGTTTGCTGCAGTGCCATTAAACTTAATGAAAAACGGTGTTGGTGATTACATCGTAACAGGTGTTTGGGCTAAGAAAGCTTGGAAAGAAGCTCAGAAATTCGGTAAAGCGAACAAAATTGCTTCTTCCGAAGACAAAACATTCTCTTACATCCCAGACTGCTCTGATCTTCCAATTTCTGAAGATGCAGACTATGTATACGTATGTTACAACAACACAATTTATGGTACAAAATTCCCAGAAGTACCAAATACAAAAGGCAAAGTATTAGTTGCAGATATGTCTTCCTGCATCCTTTCTGAACCAGTTAACGTAGAAGATTTCGGTGTAATCTACTTTGGTGTTCAGAAGAACGTTGGACCAGCTGGTGTAGTAGTTGCAATCATTCGTGAAGACTTAATCAGAGATGATCTTCCAGAATCCGTACCTACTATGTTACAGTGGAAAACACAGGCAGACGCTGGATCTATGTACAACACACCACCATGTTACACAATCTACATCTGTGGTAAAGTGTTCAAATGGCTCAAGAAGATGGGTGGTTTAGATACAATGAAAGAAATCAATGAAAAGAAAGCAAAAATTCTTTATGATTTCTTAGACAACAGCACATTATTCAAAGGTACTGTTGAACCTGCGTCCCGTTCTTTAATGAACGTACCATTTGTTACAGGTGACAAAGATTTAGATACAAAATTTGTAAAAGAAGCTACAGAAGCAGGTTTCTTAAATCTTAAGGGACACAGATCTGTAGGTGGTATGCGTGCAAGTATCTACAACGCTATGCCAATTGAAGGCGTTGAAAAATTAGTAGAATTCATGACAGAATTCGAAAAAGCAAACGCTTAATAAAAATTATAGAGGATATAAATTAAATGTATAAAGTAAATTGTTTAAACCCAATCGCTCAGATTGGTCTTGATAACTTAACAGACAATTTCCAGCTTACAGACAATGTAGCAGAAGCAGATGCGATCTTAGTTCGCTCCGCTTCTATGCATGACATGGAAATTCCTGAAAACCTTGCAGCAGTTGCTAGAGCTGGTGCAGGTTTCAACAACATTCCAACAGACGACTATGCAAAAAAAGGTATCGTTGTATTTAACACTCCTGGTGCGAATGCCAACGGTGTAAAAGAACTTGTTAATGCAGGTCTTTTACTTGCATCCCGTGATATCATTGGTGGTGCTAACTGGGCTAAGGAGAATGTGGATGATCCGAACCTTGCAAAATCTGTTGAAAAACAGAAAAAGTTATTTGCTGGTAATGAAATCAAAGGTAAAAAATTAGGTGTAGTTGGTCTTGGTGCAATCGGTGTATTAGTAGCAAACATGGCACTTGATTTAGGCATGAAAGTATATGGATATGACCCATATCTTTCTGTAAAATCTGCATGGCAGTTATCTTCTCACGTTACTAGAATTCAGAATGTAGAAGATATCTACAGAGAATGTGATTATATCACAATGCATTTACCATTATTAGATTCCACAAAAGGTATGATCAATAAAGAAACAATCGCAATGATGAAAGATGGTGTCAAGATCTTAAACTTCGCACGTGGTGGTCTTGTAGACAGCAACGATATCTGCGAAGCATTAGATGCAGGTAAAGTTGGTCGTTATGTAACTGACTTCCCAGATCCAATCGTAGCAGCAAATCCTAAAGTTGTTGCAATTCCTCATTTAGGTGCTTCTACAGAAGAATCTGAAGATAACTGTGCAATCATGGCGGTTGATCAGATTGTTGAATATATGGAACATGGTAACATCATCAATTCTGTAAATTTACCAAACTGTGATATGGGTGTTTGCCAGTCTGAAGGAAGACTTTGTATCATCCACAAAAACCGTGCAAATATCTTATCTCACTTTACAACATTAGTTGGTGCAGGCGGTATGAACATCGAAAACATGACAAATAAATCTCGTGGTGACTATGCTTATACAATCCTTGATACAAATCCAGCACCTTCAAAAGAAGTAATTGACGTCCTTCAGCATGTACGTGACGTAATGAAAATCAGAGTAATTAAGTAATTATTATATTTGGAGAATTTAAAATTATGGAACAGAAATTAAAAGTTGGTATTCTTGGCGCAACTGGTATGGTTGGTCAGAGATTTATCGCATTATTAGAAAATCATCCTTGGTATGAAGTAACAACATTAGCAGCATCTCCAAGATCTGCTGGAAAAACATATGAAGAAGCTGTTGGCGGACGTTGGAAGATGGATACTCCAATGCCAGAAGCTGTGAAAAACCTTGTTGTTATGAATGTTAACGAAGTAGAAAAAGTTGCTGCAGAAGTAGACTTTGTTTTCTCTGCTGTTGACATGTCCAAAGAAGAAATCAGAAACATTGAAGATGCATATGCTAAGACAGAAACACCAGTTGTTTCTAACAACAGTGCACACAGATGGACACCAGATGTACCTATGATGGTACCTGAAATCAACCCAGAACACGCAGAAGTAATTGAAGCACAGAAAAAACGTCTTGGTACAACTCGTGGTTTCGTAGCTGTAAAACCAAACTGTTCTATTCAGGCTTATGCTCCAGCATTAACAGCATGGAAAGAATTTGAACCAGTTGAAGTAGTAGCTACAACATACCAGGCAATCTCCGGTGCTGGTAAGACATTCAAAGAATGGCCAGAAATGATCGAAAACATCATCCCTTACATCGGTGGTGAAGAAGAAAAATCTGAACAGGAACCACTTCGTTTATGGGGTAAAGTAGAAGATGGCGTGATCGTTAAAGCTGAAAGCCCAATCATCACTTGCCAGTGTGTACGTGTACCAGTATTAAATGGTCATACTGCTGCAGTTTTCGTAAAATTTGCAAAAAAACCTACAAAAGAACAGTTAATCGAAGCATTAGTAAACTTCTCTGGTGAACCACAGGCATTAGAACTTCCAAGTGCTCCAAAACAGTTCATCCAGTACTTAGAAGAAGATAACCGTCCACAGGTTAAAGCTGATGTTGATTACGAAAACGGAATGGGTGTATCCATTGGCCGTCTTCGTGAAGATACTGTATACGATTACAAATTTATCGGTTTAGCTCACAACACAGTACGTGGTGCTGCTGGTGGAGCTGTTCTCTGTGCAGAATTATTAACAGCTAAAGGTTATATTCAGGCGAAATAATCCGTTAGGTGGCGATTATGAATTTTATTGAAGAACTATTAACGCTGTTATTTAATACCGTTTCAAAATTCGGTCTTGATCTTGTGAAAGCAGTGCTTATTATTGCTATTGGATTTAAGCTTTCTAAGTTTGCAGTGAAGCATTTTAAGAAGATGATGAAAGCATCTATGATCGAAGATTCGGTAGGATCCTTCTTAACATCGATTGTAAGAATTGGTTCTAAAGCATTAGTCATTGTGCTTGCCGTTGGGTGTTCAGCCAGCCGCATTTGTCACAGTACTTGCTTCCGCAGGTGTAGCAATTGGTCTTGCACTTCAGGGCTCTCTTTCTAATATCGCAGGGGGATGCTTAATCTTACTTACAAGACCATTTATCGTTGGCGATTATATTGTTGAAGATGGTCATGGCAACGAAGGAACCGTTATGGCAATTGACTTATTCTATACCAGAATTAAGACAACCCAGAACAAGATTATCGTTGTACCAAATGGTGTTATTTCCAGTAATTCTTTGACAAATGTTACCCGTCAGGAAGAGCTTCTTCTTGATATCCGAGTTGGCATTGGATATGATGATGATCTTTTAAAGGCGAAAGAAATTTTAAAAGAAGTTGCTGCTACCAGTGATTTTAATACAAGAGTAGATGAAGTTACGATCTTTGTTGATGAATTAGGCGAAAGCAGTATCAATTTAGGAGTTCGTTTCTGGGTTCCATCCGGACAGTATCATCCTGCAAGATGGGATACGAATGAACGAATTAAGTTGGCACTTGACAAAGAAGGAATCAATATTCCATACAATCAGTTAGATGTACATATGATCAACAACTAAAAAGTATAAAAGAATAAAATAAAGAATCCCGGAATCTAAGATTCCGGGATTTTTTAATTGCTTAAAATTATAATTTACAAAGTAAATCGATTCTTATTCAAGAACAAATTCTACATTTTCTACGGTGTTGATGAAGTTTTCATTGATTGCAATAACTTTCTCCATAGCAACACGTCCTGGAGCACCAATGGTATTACGCTTGCTTACGCATGTTTCTAAGCTGATTGCTTCGTAAATATCTTCTTCAAATACAGGGCTGATTGCCTTGAATTCTTCTAAGCGCATATCATCAAGAGCGATACCTTTTTCAATACAGAATAATACTAACTGACCAACGATACCATGAGCATCTCTAAATGGTACACCATGATTTACAAGGTAGTCTGCGGCATCAGTAGCATTTGTAAAGCCGCCCTTAGCAGAAGCTTCCATACGGTCTTTTTTAAAGGACATAGTAGAAACCATACCAGTAAATAATGCAAGACAACCTTTTACAGTATCAATTGCATCAAATGTGAATTCCTTATCTTCCTGCATGTCTTTATTGTATGCAAGAGGGATACCCTTCATAGCAACTAAGATGTTTGTAAGAGCTGCATAAACACGACCTGTCTTACCACGAACTAATTCAGCAATATCAGGATTTTTCTTCTGTGGCATGATAGAAGAGCCAGTAGAATAAGCATCATCGATTTCAACAAACTGGTATTCGTTGGAGTTCCAGATGATGATTTCTTCGGAGAAACGGCTTAAGTGCATCATGATGGTAGATAATGCAGATAATAACTCGATGATGTAGTCACGGTCTGCAACAGAATCCATGCTGTTTAATGTTGGTCCGTAGAATTCAAGAAGTTCAGCAGTCATCTCACGGTCTAATGGATAAGTAGTACCAGCAAGAGCACCAGAACCAAGTGGACAGAAGTTCATTCTGTCGAAAATGTCATTCAAACGGTCGTAATCACGCTTAAACATCTCCATATAAGCGCCAACATGATGAGCCACTGTAACAGGCTGTGCTTTCTGTAAATGTGTGAATCCAGGCATATAAGTATCGATATTCTCCTTCATGATTTTATGAAGTGCTTTTAATAATGCAAATACAAGATCCTGAATTTCGTCGATTTCGTCACGAACATAAAGCTTCATGTCTAATGCAACCTGATCGTTACGGCTTCTTCCTGTGTGAAGCTTTTTGCCGGCTTCGCCAACTCTGTCTGTTAAAACAGCTTCTACAAAGCTGTGAATGTCTTCGTATTCATTTGTAATTTCAAGTGCTCCGGATTCTACATCAGCCAAAATAGATTCTAAGCCACCTAAAATAGTATCGCGTTCATCTTCGGTTAAAATACCTGTTGCTGCAAGCATCTTAACGTGTGCCATGCTTCCCTTGATGTCCTGACGATAAAACTTCTGGTCAAATGTAATGGAAGCGTTAAAATTATATACCAGCTGGTCAGTTTCTTTTGTGAAACGTCCACCCCATAACTGTGCCATAATCATTCCTCTTTTCTATCTATAATATTTATTGAAGCGAACATAATGATTCGCATACAAAATTATTTTACATGAAAATGCTTCATAATGAAAGAGAAAAATTATATTGCTTACTATAACTAACATTGTTATAATAATACGGCAAAGAAAAAAGAGGAGAAATATTATGCCAGTATTTGATTTTAGTAAAAAACCGGACGAAAACCGTGATCCGATTTGTACATATACTATTTTTTATTCCAATGAACATGAGATGAACGAAGATAAGCCAGTCATGGTCATTGATAACAAAGACCAGAAGTGGGAGAAGAATTCAACAGGTAAATTCACGAATCCTATCAAGAGAACATCCTTTGAATTTGAATTAGAAGACGGCGTGGTAAGCGCTGATATTTTAAAGATTGATGCAAGATTCGTTGCATTGCTTACCTGGATGGGTGAAAATCATATTCCGGTTAAGATTACAGGGATTAACAAAGAAGACGGATTCCATGTATACCGCATTATGGAAGTATCCTTAGGTGGTGGAACCAAGATGTCTGCGGAAGATGGATTCTTACAGTACATGATTGAGCGTCTTCTCGCGTCAAATGCTCCGTCCGAAGAAGAGTTAGATGAGCACGATCTTGAAGGGGATGATATGAAGCTTACTAGTTTATCCTCTATCACGGACTTTATCAACTGTGCAGGAAGAACCCTTCCGGCAAATATTCAGCAATGGGCTAGAAGAAACTTAGTTGTGGCAAGATCGAATGAAGTAACTGCTGCAGAACGTCGTCACGCACAGCGTGCACTTTCCATCATGATGAATATTCAGTGGAAAAATAACTATTTTGAGTCCATTGATCCTGTAGAAGCAAGAAAAATCTTAGATGAAGAATTATACGGTATGGAACGCGTAAAACAGCGTATCATCGAAACAATCATTCAGATTAACCGTACCCATACTTTACCAGCATATGGTATTTTATTAATCGGCCCAGCTGGTACTGGTAAATCTCAGATTGCTTATGCAGTAGCAAAAATCTTAAAATTACCATGGACAACACTTGATATGAGTTCCATCAACGACCCAGAACAGCTTACCGGTTCTTCAAGAATCTACTCCAATGCAAAGCCTGGAATCATTATGGAAGCATTTAACATGGCAGGCGAATCTAATCTCGTATTTATTATCAACGAGCTTGATAAAGCCAATAACGGTAAGGGCAATGGTAACCCGGCAGACGTACTTTTAACGTTACTTGACAACTTAGGATTTACCGACAACTATATGGAATGTATGATTCCAACATCTGGTGTATATCCAATAGCAACTGCCAATGTGAAAGAAGACATCTCTGCACCATTATTATCTCGTTTTGCAGTGATTGAGCTTCCAGACTATACAGAAGACGAAAAGAAGATTATTTTCTCTAAATTCGCGCTTCCAAAGGTTATCCGACGCATGGGATTAAATGATGGAGAATGTGTAGTGACAGAAGATGGCTTAGATGAAATCATCCGTCGTCACCGTGGCACAAGCGGTATCCGTGATTTAGAACAGGTAGCAGAACATATGGCAGCAAATGCTTTATATCGCATTGAAGTTGAAAAAGTAGAGAATGTGGTATTTGATGCACAGATGGTTGCTGAATTATTAGATTAAGAATTGAATTACGAGAATAAGAAATGGGGCTTCGCTTAAATATGCGAAGCCTTTTTTAATATACAGGAAATTGCTATGCAATTTTCTCATACATTCTTGCTATAATATAATTAGCAAAAAATCTTAAAAACATGTGACCAAATGCCTTCCTTGGTTGTGTTTATAGTGAAAGGGGTGAAAGCAGGTGCAGGGAAAAGAACAATTTAAAAGAATCTATGATACCTATGGCGAGATGCTGTATCGTGTTGCCTATCTCTATACCGGTAATTCCTATGACAGTGAAGATCTTTTGCAGGAAGTGCTGATTAAATATATGACAAGAATTCTTCCTTTTCGAGATGACGAGCATGAAAAAGCATGGCTTTTACGAGTAATGATCAATCAAAGTAAAAACTTACTCAAGAAATCCTCAAAGAAGGAACAAAAACTTTCAGAGTCCGAATTAAAAGTAGAAGATGCAGGTACTGAACAGCATCTTGATCTGGTAAGTGAAATAGGGAAGTTACCATTTGAATATAAAACACCGATTATCCTGTATTACTATAACGATTATTCCGTGGCTGAAATCGCAAATATTATGAAAATCAGTCCATCTGCTGTGAAAATGCGATTAAAGAGAGCCAGGGATATGCTTAAGATTCATCTGGAGGGTTATGAATATGAATAAAGAAGAATTTAGACAATTGATTGATGAAATTGAGCCGGAAAGTAATCTTGAACAAAGAATGCTTGAAGGAGTACATACACATCAGAAAAAAAGTAGAAAGACGAGAAATACGATTTTAAGTATTTGCATGGTACTAGTGGTATTATTAGCAGTTCCAGCTTATATTAGCGGTTTACCTGTCCCAAGAGGAAAGGAAAATGAAAGAACCATTAGCGATGAAATCAGTGAAGATGATTTCATTCGATTTGCTTCCAAAAAAGAATACGAAAAGTATGTAAAGGACAATTTTGTGGAAGAGGAAGGGGATTTTTCCATATTTTCTGGCTTAAGGGCGAAAGGTAATTTTGCATATGCAGTAGAAGAGGCAGCTGTCGATTATGCAGCGGAAGATACCGCGTTAAATCCATCATCGAATGAAAATTTTGGACAAACCTATCTTCAAGTCGAAGGAGTCGACGAAGCCGATACCTTAAAAAACGATGGCAAATACATTTACTACCTGGGTAGCAGTGGCGTTCGTATTTATGATAAGAACAAAAAGCTGGTAGGAACGATTTCAAAGGATGATTTTGACGGCTGGATTGCGGATTTGTTCCGTTATAAAGAACAGCTCATTGTCATTGGCAGCGACAATAATGATGGGCAGAAGACGAAAGTGGTTGTCTATGATCTCAATCATATAAAAGAGCCGAAATCGGTGGATACATTTGTTCAAAGCGGTATTTATACTAATTCCAGACGAATTGGAGATATGCTTTATGTGGTATCAAATATGAATATTTTCCCTGGGGAGATTTATCCGAAAGCAAATGGAAAAGAGATGCCGGTAGAAGATATTTGCTGTGTGCCAAATCCGGATAATAAATCTACTGTTGTCGTATCTGCTATTAATTTAACGGATATGAGCAGTAAGAAATGCACAAAAGCTATTGTTGGGGCTGGAAGTGAGGTTTATTGTAATCAGGACAATATGTATCTGACCGCTAGCCATTATGATTACAAAAAGGATTTGATAACTAGTACGATTTTAAAGATTAAACTCGGAAAAGAAGTTGAATTTGTTGCTTCTGCAAAATTAAAAGGAGAAATTCATAATCAGTATTCCTTAGATGAAAAGGATGGATATCTCCGTGTTGCAATCACAGAAACTTCCGATCAGGGTAAAGATATCTGCAATCTTTATGTTTTGGATGAAAATTTAAAAACCGTTGGTGAATTAAAGAAAATCGCAGTAGATGAGAGTATCAAGGCTGTTCGTTATTTAGGCAATGTAGCTTACGTGATTACATATGAAGAAACTGATCCATTATTCTGTATCGATTTAAAAAATCCAAAGAATCCAAAAATTTTAGGAAGTGTGAAAATCAGCGGATTCTCTTCTGTATTAATGCCTATTGGTGAAGATCAGGTTCTAGGAATCGGCTATTATACGCAAAATGAAGATTATACTGATTTGGAAGTACAGGAAGGCGTAAAGCTTGTTCTTTTTGATACCTCCGATAAAAAACATCCAAAAGTACTTGATACAAAGGTATACAAAGACTGCTATAGCGAAGCCCAGTACAGCGCAAAGAATGTTGTTCTCTACGGCGATGATTATCTAATTCCAATGCAGTATAACACCGATCAAGGCGGTCTATTACAGATCGGAATCGAAGGAGATAAACTAAACATCAAAACCCAGTTTGCAACTGATCAGATGGTAACAGCCATGAAAGTAACCTATATCGATAATACAGGCTACTGCTTATGCGACGACGACATAGATAGCACAACATTTAAATAAAAAAAGAGGTTGCTGTAAAAACAGCAACCTCTAAAATTTTGTGCAAATTAGTTATTTTTTTCGTTTTCTAATTCTTTCATCTTCATAGCACGAACTTTTAATGGAAGTCCCCATAATGTGATGAAGCCTTCTGCATCGTGGTGGTCATATAAATCACCTGTTGTGAAGGATGCAAGAGATTCAGAATATAAGCTGTATGGAGAAGTAGTACCAGCTTTTGTGATGTTACCTTTGTAAAGCTTGAATTTAACTTCACCTGTTACATATTTCTGTGTAGATTCTGTAAATGCGATCATAGCTTCATTAACTGGTGTGAACCATTTACCTTCGTATACTGTCTGAGCCATACGGTTTCCGATATCTTTCTTAAGATCCATAGTAGCACGGTCAAGAACTAATTCTTCTAACTGTTTGTGTGCTTCCATAAGGATTGTTCCACCTGGTGTTTCATATACACCACGGGATTTCATACCTACTACACGGTTTTCTACGATATCACAGATACCAATACCATGTTTACCACCAAGTTCATTTAATTTTGTGATGATGTCAGCTACTTTCATAGCTTCGCCATTGATTGTCTTAGGTACACCAGCTTCAAATGTCATTGTAACGTATTCTCCTTCATCTGGAGCATTTTCAGGGGATACACCTAAAACTAATAAGTGATCATAGTTTGGTTCCTGGGAAGGATCTTCAAGTTCAAGACCTTCGTGGGAGATGTGCCATAAGTTACGGTCACGGGAGTAGCTCTGGTCTGTGGAGAATGGAAGGTCGATTCCATGTGCTTTACAGTAATCGATTTCTGCCTGACGGGAATCCATGTTCCAACGGTCATCACGCCATGGAGCGATTACTTTGATGTCTGGAGCTAAAGCTTTGATACCTAATTCGAAACGAATCTGGTCATTACCTTTACCTGTAGCACCATGACAGATTGCAACAGCGCCTTCTTTACGAGCTACGTCAACTAAAGCTTTTGTGATAACTGGACGAGCCATAGCTGTTCCTAATAAGTATTTGTTTTCGTATACTGCACCAGCCTGCACACAAGGCATGATGAAGTTTTCAGCGAAATCGTCAACTACGTCTTCAATATATAATTTAGTAGCTCCGGAAATCTGAGCTCTTTCATCTAAACCATCTAATTCTTCACCCTGTCCACAGTCTACGCAGCAGCAAACTACGTCATAACCGTAAACTTCTTTTAACCAAGGGATAACTGCTGTAGTATCTAATCCGCCTGAGTATGCTAATACAACTTTTTCTTTTGCCATTTGATCTATTCCTCCTGAATATGAATATATAATAATTATTTTCTTTATTAATGGGCGCAAATGAACACCGCTGATTTATAATATACGGCAATTATACGGAAGATGCAAGCATTTTTTCGGTTTTTTTTCACTTTTTATGCATAAATAATTGAGTATAATGCATAAATATACATAAAAAGTTGAAATATGAACTAAAGTATTGCATAATGAAAAAAAGAGTTGTATAATTATGAAACGTTAGAAGAAGTTTAGTATTAAACACATTAATATAGAGGAGATTGATAAAGATGATTAAAATCGAAGGCGGAGTTACAGCTCCAAAAGGTTTTAAAGCTGCAGGTCTTCGCGCAGGCGTGAAACCAACTGCAACAAAAAAAGATATGGCATTGATCGTCAGTGAATGTGATGCAGTCTGTGCAGGAACATTTACCTTAAATAAAGTGAAGGCCGCTCCTGTAAAATGGGATCAGGCAATTGTTGATACAAGAGAAACCGTAAGAGCAATGGTTGCTAACAGTGGCGTTGCCAATGCTTGTACAGGGGTTAAGGGCATGGAAAACTGTCGTATCATGGCAGAAGCAGTTGCTAAGCACTACGATGGCATGGTTGCTGAAGATGTTCTTGTATTATCTACCGGTGTTATTGGTGCACAGCTTCCTATGGATGTCATCTGCAAGGGTGCAGACATGTTAGTAGATGCATTAGATGATAGTGTTCAGGCAGCAGATGACGCGGCAAATGCGATTCTCACAACCGATACACGTAAAAAAGAAATTGCAGTACAGATTGAAATCGATGGAACAACTGTTACAATCGGTGGTATGTGTAAAGGTGCTGGTATGATTCATCCAAACATGGGAACTATGCTTGGTTTTATCACGACTGACGTTGCAATCAACAAAGAATTACTTGTAAAAGCATTAAAAGGCAACATCGACGATACATTTAACATGGTATCTGTTGATGGCGATACTTCTACGAATGATACCGTTGTGATCATGGCAAATGGTATGGCAGGCAATAAACTCATCGACAAAGAAGATGAAAGCTTTGAAAAGTTTAACCAGGCACTTTATGTAATCAATGAATACCTTGCAAAATCCATTGCAGGTGATGGGGAAGGTGCAACAAAATTATTCGAAGTTCAGGCTTATGGCGCTGCAACAAAAGAAGATGCAAAATTACTTAGCAAAGCAGTTGTATGTTCTTCCTTGACTAAGGCAGCAGTATTTGGCCGTGATGCTAACTGGGGACGTATCTTATGTGCAATGGGTTACTCAGGAGCAGAATTTGATCCTGAAGTAGTAGATATTACATTAAAGAGTGAAGCTGGCGAGCTTGCAATCGTAAAAGATGGTGTAGCAACAGATTACAGCGAAGAATTTGCAACAGAGATCTTATCCCAGAACCCAGTGATTGCGATTGTTGATGCAAAAGCTGGTGCTTCTAGTGCAACAGCATGGGGATGTGATTTAACATAAGATTATAAATACATTAACGAAGATTACAGAAGATAGTTGATTGATGAAAAATAAAAATAAAAATTAATATATTATAGAAATAAAAGAAACGAGGAATGTATTATGGACCATTTAGAAAAAGAGATGCTTCAGGCTCAGACACTGATCGAAGCATTACCATTTATTCAGAAATTTAATGGCAAAAAGATTGTTGTAAAATATGGCGGAAGCGCTATGTTAGACGAAAACTTAAAGTACAGTGTATTAAAAGACGTTGCTTTATTAAAATTAATCGGTTTAAAACCAATCATCGTACACGGTGGTGGAAAAGAAATCAGCAAATGGGTTCGTCTTTCCGGTAAAGAACCTGAATTCGTTAACGGTTTACGTGTAACTGATGAAGAAACCATGGAAATCGCTGAGATGGTATTATTCAAGGTAAACCAGAGATTAGTTGCTATGATGGGTAAACTTGGTATCAAGGCAGTTGGTTTATCTGGTAAAGATGCTGAGATGATCCGTGTAGAAAAGAAATTAGCTGGCGGCAAGGATATTGGTTATGTTGGCCAGGTAAAAGAAGTAAACACAGAACTTGTAGATGCTTTAATGGATGATGATTTTGTACCTGTAATTTCCCCAATCGGTCTTGGTGAAGACAATGAAGGTTATAACATCAATGCAGACGATGCTGCATGTGCTATTGCTACAGCAGTTGGTGCTGAAAAATTAGTATTCTTAACAGACATCGAAGGCGTATTCATCGATCCAAAAGATAAGAGAACCTTAATTCCTGAGATGGATCTTGAGATGGCTCATGACTTCATCGAAAAAGGTGTTGTTGGTGGCGGTATGCTTCCAAAATTAAATAACTGTATTGAGGCAATTGAAAATGGTGTATCCAGAGTTCATATCTTAGATGGACGTGTAGAACATTGTTTATTACTTGAATTCTTTACAGAAAAGGGTATCGGTACTGCAATTTTAAAAGAACCGATCTTCGGAAAGGATGACATTTATGCAAAAATATATAAATAATGCAGAAGAATATATCTTAAAGACCTATAATCGTTACCAGATTGTGTTAGAAAAGGGTGAAGGCGTTTACCTTTATGACATGAATGGCAAGAAATATCTTGATATGGCAGCAGGAATTGCTGTATTTTCCTTAGGTTATGGCAACAAAAAGTACAATGATGCATTAAAAGAACAGATTGATGCGATTCTTCATACATCCAATCTTTTCTATAACAAACCAGCCATTGAAGCGGCTGAAAAGATTGTGAAAGCTTCTGGAATGAAGAAAGTATTCTTCACAAACTCTGGTACAGAAGCAATCGAAGGTGCTTTAAAAGTTGCTCGTAAGTATGCTTACAACAAAGATAATACAAAAGAATATGAAATCATCGCTATGAATCATTCCTTCCACGGAAGAAGCCAGGGTGCGCTTGCAGTTACTGGTAACTCCAAATATCAGGCAGGATTTGTCCCAAAAGAATGTGTAGCTGTATTTGCTGATTTTAACGACATTGAAGATGTTAAATCCAAGATTACAGATAAAACATGTGGTATCATTTGCGAACCTGTTCAGGGTGAAGGTGGTATCTATCCAGCAGATCCAGAATTCTTAAAAGAGCTTCGTAAAATCTGTGATGAAAAAGACATCTTATTAATCTTTGATGAAGTTCAGTGTGGTATGGGACGTACTGGTTCTTTATTCGCTCATGACCGTTATGGTGTAAAACCTGATGTTATGGCACTTGCAAAAGCGCTTGGCTGTGGTGTTCCTGTTGGAGCATTTGTTGTAAATGATAAAGCAGATGGTGCTTTAGTTCCTGGTGACCACGGTACAACTTACGGCGGAAATCCATTTGCAACAAAGGCAGTTTCTACTGTATTTGATCTTTACGAAGAACTTGGCATCGTAGATCATGTAAACGAAGTTGGCGCTTACATGGGAAAAGCTCTTGATGCTTTAGTAGAAAAATACGATTCTGTTAAAGCACATCGTGGTGTAGGTCTTATGCATGGTTTAGAACTTGACCAGCCAGTTGGTGAAATTATCAAGAAATGTATGGATAAAGGTGTGATCATCATCAATGCAGGAGCAAATATCTTACGTTTTGTTCCACCACTTGTAATTGAAAAAGAACATGTGGATGAAATGATTGCTATTTTAGATGGTGTTTTAGCTGAAATGTAATTATAGATTGATTCAAATAGGAATTTTAAGGCTGCAGATTGATTCTGCAGCCTTTTTTATGTAGAGATAAATATAATGTGAAATTCTAATGTAATCAATTTACAAAAACTTGCAAACAATCTTGATTTTCGTTACAATAAAGAGTAGATGACTAGCATTTTGTCTGTTTGTCATACAACTTTTTCGTGGGCGACGAAGAAGGAGTGTTATTATGAAGAAGATGAGAATGTTAGTGTTGATTTGCTATATCTTTATGGCAATCTTGTTTGCAGCTGGTTGTGATCGTAAGGATGATTCGCTTTTGTTAAAGAATGAATCGTCTTCCACAGGCACAGATCAAGAGCATAATAAGAAGGATCAGCAGGGGGAAGATGATAAAACTTCTAAGAAGGAAGAAAACGTCGAAAAATCACAAACTGCTGGTAAAATCTTTGTTTACATTTGCGGGCAGGTAAAAAATCCTGGTGTTTATGAGCTTGATCAGACAGATCGTATAGTAAAAGCAATTGAGCTAGCCGGAGGCCTTACGAAGAAGGCTGATGAAACTAGTGTCAATCAGGCTGCTACCATGGAAGATGGACAGCAGATCTATATTCCGGCAAGGGAGTATTTGCAAAAAGGCGCTGAGCAAGATCAAAGTAGAGATGCAGGAAGTAAAGAGGATTTTGGTAATGGGAATCTCATTTCTATTAATCACGCCAGCAAAGAAGAACTGATGAGCATCCCTGGAATAGGGGAAGCGAAGGCTTCAAGTATCATAGCTTATCGCGAGGAACACGGTAGTTTCTCAAAAATTGAAGATTTAATGAATATATCCGGCATAAAAGACGGAGTATTTGCCAAGATGAAAGAGTATATTACACTTTAGTAATATTAGATAGAGGAGACGCATTTATGGGAAAGAAAATTTTAGTAGTTGATGACGAAAAGTCCATCGTTAAGGGTATTAAGTTCTCCTTAGAACAGGACGATTATGAAGTTACCTGTGCTTATGATGGTCAGGAAGGGCTTGATTATGCCAAACAGACAGAGTTTGACGTGGTACTTCTTGATTTGATGCTTCCAGAACTAAATGGTTATGAAGTATGTCAGGCAATCAGAGAGTTTTCTGATATGCCAATCATTATGCTTACAGCTAAAGGCGATGACATGGATAAAATCTTAGGCCTTGAATATGGCGCAGATGATTACGTGACAAAACCATTTAATATTCTTGAAGTGAAAGCACGTATTAAAGCGATTATTCGTCGTAACAGCCATAAGACTGTGAAAGAAGAAGCACCACATATCGTGGAAAGAGGCGGCTTAAAGGTTGATTTTGAAAGCAGACGTGTATTTACAGATAACAAAGAAGTGAATTTAACAGCGAAAGAATTTGATCTGTTAAAATTACTTATTTCTAATCCAAACAAAGTATACGGAAGAGAAAATCTGTTAAAAACAGTCTGGGGTTATGATTATCCAGGTGATGTTCGTACCGTAGATGTTCATATTAGAAGATTAAGAGAAAAGATTGAACGTAATTCTGCAGAGCCAGAATACATTCATACAAAATGGGGTGTAGGTTATTATTTCCAGGGTTAAAGAAAAGCTGTCCTTGTTACGAAGCATGCAGTTTTTGATTTTTTCCGTTTTATCTCTGATTATTATTCTGGT
>JAKSRP010000022.1 GCA_024403555.1 Lachnospiraceae bacterium
TTTAACAAAGAAGACAGCTTCTGTAATCTTTGGGGACAGCAAATATGCTACTGCCAAATCCTTAGTAATAGCAAAACTGCACAATGTAAAAGCTTATAAGAGCCTTTCTGTTACAGTAAAGAAGAAAAATTCCAAGAAAAAATTTGTTGCTGCAAAATACAGTAACAAATCTACGGGAACATATAAGATTACTTATAAATTAACAGGTTCTACAGGCGTTTCCTTAACAAAGACATTTGAATTTAAGGTAACAAAAGATACAAAGAAACCAATCGTTAAAGTAACAAAGACAAAAGATACGATCGAAAAAGAAACGAAGAATGCTACTAGATGGCTTGAATCTGCTAAGATGGTAGATGGAACAGACCGTGTATCTTCTTCTAAAGTATATGTAAAAGCACCAGGCGCAGATTCCTTCAAGAAGATGAGCTATGAAGATGCTAAGAAATATGTATTTGACAAGAAGGGCGAATATCAGATCTACTATGTTGCAAGCAACAAGAATAAGACATCTGTAACAACAAAATCCAGTATCGTAAAAGTTACTGTAAAAGGATCTGATGTAACTCCTGACCCGGTTGATCCAGTAGATCCAGTAGATCCAGTGGATCCTGAAAATCCAGAAGAACCTACTACAGAAGCAGAAGCAGGTACCAGCTCTGAATCTGAAACAATGATTCAGGAAGCGCAATAATATAGAATTGATCAGATGAATCAAGGAGGGTTCCAATTCAACGGAACTCTCCTTTTTATATGGAGGGAAATCCTTTTTTCATTGACGAAAAAAACGATAAGTAGTACAATATATAAGTTAAATTCTATATGTAGAACATATGGATAGTTCAATATTATACGAAATAAATTCTTAGGAGGAATAGATTAATGGCAACACCTTATAATCATAAGGCCATCGAAAAGAAATGGCGTGATAACTGGGCAGCAAACCCAATCAACGTCGATGATGGAACAAAAGAAAAGTATTACTGCCTGGATATGTTCCCATATCCATCTGGTAATGGTCTTCATGTAGGACATTGGAGAGGTTATGTAATCTCTGATGTATGGAGCCGTTACAAAATGATGCATGGTTATTACTTAATTCACCCAATGGGATGGGATGCATTTGGTCTCCCAGCAGAAAACTACGCAATCAAGAACGGAGTTCATCCAGCAATCTCTACAGCAGCTAACGTAAAGAATATCAAACGTCAGATCAACGAAATCGCAGCAATTTATGACTGGGATCGTGAAGTTAACACAACAGATCCTGAATTCTATAAATGGACTCAGTGGATCTTCGTTAAGATGTTCAAAGAAGGTTTAGCTTATGAAAAACAGATGCCAATCAACTGGTGTCCATCCTGTAAAACAGGTTTAGCGAACGAAGAAGTTGTAGATGGCAAGTGTGAAAGATGTCACTCCGAAGTTACAAAGAAAAACCTTCGTCAGTGGATGTTAAAGATCACAGCTTACGCTGAAAGATTATTAGCAGACCTTGACAAATTAGACTGGCCTGAAAAAGTTAAAAAGATGCAGACAGACTGGATTGGTAAATCTTACGGTGCTGAAGTTGATTTCAAGATTGATGGAAGAGACGAAGCAATCACTGTTTACACAACAAGACCAGATACATTACACGGTGCTACATTCATGGTATTAGCTCCAGAACATGCACTTGCGGCAGAACTTGCAACAGAAGAAACAAAAGAAGCAGTAGAAGATTACATCTTCCGTTCTTCCATGAGATCTTCCGTTGACCGTATGGCTGACAAAGAAAAAACTGGTGTATTCACAGGAAGCTATGCAATCAACCCACTTAATGGTGCAAAAGTACCAATCTGGTTATCTGACTATGTATTAGCAGATTATGGTACTGGCGCAATCATGTGTGTACCTGCACATGATGACCGTGACTTTGAATTTGCTACAAAATTCAACATTCCTATTATCCAGGTTATCGCAAAAGACGGTGTTGAAATTGAAAACATGACAGAAGCTTACACAGAAGCATCTGGTACAATGATCAACTCCGGCGACTGGAATGGTATGGAATCTTCTGTATTAAAAGCAGAAGCTCCATTAATGATTGAAGAAATGGGCTTTGGTAAGAAGACAGTAAATTACAAATTACGTGACTGGGTATTCTCCCGTCAGCGTTACTGGGGTGAACCAATCCCTATCATTCATTGTGAAAAATGTGGTGCGGTTCCTGTTCCAGAAGAAGAATTACCAGTATTATTACCAGACGTAGAAAAATACGAACCAACTGGAACTGGTGAATCTCCACTTGCAGCAATCGATTCCTGGGTTAACACAACATGTCCATGCTGTGGAGGTCCTGGTAAGCGTGAAACTAATACAATGCCTCAGTGGGCAGGTTCTTCCTGGTATTTCTTAAGATATGTAGATCCTAAGAACTCTGAAGCTTTAGTTTCCAAAGAAAAAGCAGAAAAATACTTACCAGTAGATATGTATATCGGTGGTGTAGAACATGCCGTTCTTCACTTATTATATTCTCGTTTCTATACAAAATTCTTATATGATATCGGAGTAGTTGATTTCGAAGAACCATTTAAGAAATTATTCAACCAGGGTATGGTTTGTGGTCGTGACCGCGAAACTGGTGCAGCTACTAAGATGAGTAAATCTCTTGGTAACATCGTATCCCCTGATGATATGGTTAACGATTATGGTTGTGACTCCTTACGTATGTACGAATTATTCATCGGACCACCAGAACTTGATTCTATCTGGGATGACCGTGGTATGGAAGGTATCTACCGTTTCTTAAACCGTGTATGGAATATGTTCTGCGATAACAAGGACAAAGACGTAAAAGAAACAAAAGAACTTGTTAAGATCCGTAACAAGATGATCTACGACATCACAACTCGTTTAGAATCCTTCAGCTTAAATACTGTAGTATCCGGTTTCATGGAATACAACAATAAGCTTATGGATCTTACTAAGAAGGGCGGCGTAGATAAAGAAACATTAAAAGCTCTTACATTATTACTTGCTCCATTTGCACCACACATCGGTGAAGAAATGTGGGAACAGTTAGGTGGAGAAGGAACTGTATTCCATCAGGCTTGGCCAACATATGATGAATCCAAGATGAAAGATGATGAAATCACAATTCCTGTACAGATCAACGGTAAAACACGTGCAACAATCACAGTAGCAGCAGATGCATCTAAAGATGAAATCTTAGCTGTTGCAAAAGAAGCAGTTGCTTCTAAGATTACAGCTACAATCCGCAAGGAAATCTATGTTCCAGGCAAGATCGTTAATATCGTTGCAAAATAATATAAACAATAATAAAAAAGGTGCAGGTAATTACTATCTGCACCTTTTATAAACGAAAAAATATATGGAGAAATGTTTTAAATGAGTAAATCAAAACAGAGAAATCTGACAGAAGGCAATGTCGCCAAAATGCTCATCATTTTTGCCTTTCCGTTATTGATTTCAAATATGTTCCAGTCTTTGTACAGCTTAGTGGACATCCTGATTGCAGGGAAATTCATTGGAAGTAATGGTATCTCTGCGATCAATAATTCGTCTCAGGTTATCTTGATTATTACAAAGATTGCAGTTGGTATTACACAGGGGGGTAATATCATTATCGGACAGTACTTTGGAGCGAAAGAAGAAGCGAAGAAGAAAAACGCCATTGGTACTCTTACCATTCTTTCCTTCTTTTTAGGAATCTTAAGTACGGTTGTCTTTTATTTTGGTGCTGAACCAATTTTAATCAAGCTTGGAGCTCCGGCTCTGGAAGAAGCAAAAACTTATTTACAGATTTGTGCCATTGGACTCTTATTCGTCTGGATGTACAATGCATTTTCCGGAATTTTACGTGCTATGGGTAACTCCAAACTCCCAATGCGTTGCGTAATGGTTTCCTCAGTAATCAATATTATATTAGATTACATTTTTGTAGCTGTTTTAGGCATGGGAACTGCTGGTGCAGCATGGGCGACTATGATTTCACAGGTTATTTCCTGTATGGTAGCATTTTCATTCCTGCTGGCAAATAAATCGTCCTTCGATTTTGAACTTCCAAAGATGCGTGTGAAGGGATCAGAAACGAAGAAGATCTTCCGTCTTGGAATTCCGTCTGCGATTCAGATGACGATTGCAGGCTTCTCCTGGCTGTTTGTCACATTCATGATCAATAAGTACGGCATGGATGCGTCTGCAGGTAATGGAATCAGTATTAAGATCAAGGATATGTGTCAGCTTCTTTTGATGGCATTAAATCTTGCAACATCAAGTATGGTTGCACAGAATCTAGGTGCGAAGAAGTATGACCGTGTTATGGAAATTGTCAATACGGCGATCAAGATCAATCTCATTCTTGCAACCTGCACGATTATCTTATGTCAGATTTTCGGTGGTTCCATGGTTGCATTCTTCAGCAATAATCCTGCTGCAATCGCGGCCGGTACATTAAACTTAAAGATTGAGATCTTTGGACAGCTTTTCTATGCAGTCTTCTTAATCTACAATTCCTTATCCATCGGAGCAGGACAGTCTGAGTTTGCTATGTTTAACTCTTTCTTAAACTGTATCCTTGTTCGAGTAGTATTGTGTATCATCTTCGAAAAGTTATGGGGACTTACCGGTATTTATGTGGCATGTATGATCGCAACATTTGTCTCCTGTCCGGTTGGATGGCTGTATGCAAGAAGCGGATGCTGGAAAAGAGATATTGTTAGTAAATAGTTGAATAATTATACAAAAAAGAGGAATATGTTGCATAAATGCAGAATATTCTTCTTTTTTATTGTAGAATTATAAAGAAAATGTGAAGAAATATTATAAATGAATAAAAATCTTCAAAATCATTGACCGAATTTTGGTAAAATGCTAATATATTAGTAGAAGGTATTAACTATATAATGAAAGGAGGAAGAATGACATTTTATTGCAGATCTGACGCGAAAGATTTGTATTATATTGCTTCGAATTTGATTGCATCTCAGATTATCAACAAACCAGACAGCATATTGGGGCAGGCAGGTGTGTTTGATCAAGATGAGACAATTACAGATACAATTGAGAACTGGGCGAACAAAGGGATTGTACCATTTGACTGGGCATCATTGGTTGAGTATCGAAGCAAAGCATTATGTAATACGAAGGTTGATTTGCTCATTTATGGTATTGGCAAGGGATACAAGAGACCAAGAGGCTATGAAATCTATCAGGCGATTCAGAATGCGAAAACGGTTTTAGCGATAGCAACCGGCAAGGAGAATGCAGGGATTTTGTATGATGCATTGGAGGTGGATGTCCTTTCTGAGAATCCGGTTACAATTCTTAGAAATCATGCCAATGTCGTGATTTGCGGTGATGAAGAAGCGTTATCATTATTATCAAGAAAAAATGGACGATGGTTATAATTTGAAGACTTAAAGAGGATGTAAGACGAAGATTGTATTACATCCTTTTTTTTCGTATTAGGGGAATAAATGTTTACATATTTGAAGGATTGTGATATAATTCCTTCATAATTTGCGCTATATTATAGAAAAAATGAAATTTATAGAGGAGGAACCGCGATATGATTACATTATATCCAGGTGGAGCTTATCTTGTTAATGGCACACAGTTAATCCCAGATGGTGCCGATCAGGAAGCTTTATTAAAACAGGCAGCTGGAGAAGTAGTATCCAAAGAAGCTGCAGCAAAAAATACAATCGCTTATGGTATTTTAGAAGCACACAACACTTCTGATAACATGAGCAAATTAAAAATCAAATTTGACAAATTAACATCCCACGACATTACATTTGTTGGTATCATCCAGACATGCCGTGCATCCGGAATCGAAAAATTCCCAATTCCTTACGTTCTTACAAACTGCCACAACTCTTTATGTGCAGTAGGTGGAACAATCAACGAAGATGACCACGTATATGGTTTAACAGCTGCAAAGCGTTATGGCGGAATGTACGTACCACCTCATCAGGCAGTTATTCATCAGTTCGCTCGTGAAATGCTTGCTGGCGGCGGCAAGATGATCTTAGGATCTGACTCTCACACTCGTTACGGTGCTTTAGGTACTATGGCTATGGGTGAAGGTGGTCCTGAACTTGTAAAACAGTTATTATCAAGAACCTATGATATCAACATGCCAGGCGTTGTTGCTATTTACTTAAAAGGCAAACCAGAAAAAGGCGTTGGCCCTCAGGACGTTGCTCTTGCAATCATCGGCAAAGTATTTGGCAATGGCTATGTAAATAATAAAGTAATGGAATTCGTAGGTCCTGGTGTTGCGAACTTAAGCGCTGATTTTAGAATTGGTGTTGACGTTATGACAACAGAAACAACATGTTTATCTTCTATCTGGAAGACAGATGACACAATCAAAGAATTCTATGATATTCACAGACGTCCGGAAGAATACAAAGAATTAAATCCTGGCGCAGTTGCTTACTATGATGGCGTTGTAGAAGTTGACCTTAGTGAAATCAAACCAATGATCGCTATGCCATTCCACCCAAGCAACACATATACAATCGAAGAAGTCAATGCGAACCTTGGCGACATCTTATCTGATGTAGAAAAGAGAGCATTAGTATCCTTAGACGGTGCAGTTGATTACTCTCTTATGGATAAAGTTCGCAACGGACGTTTATACGTAGAACAGGGTATCATCGCTGGCTGTGCCGGTGGTGGATTTGAAAATATCTGTGATGCTAGAGATATCTTAAAGGGTGCAAATATCGGTGCAGACGAATTTACACTTTCTGTATATCCAGCTTCCACACCAATCTTTATGGAACTTGCAAAGAATGGTGTAATCGCAGACTTATTAGGAACTGGTGCTGTTGTTAAGACTGCATTCTGTGGTCCATGTTTCGGCGCTGGTGACACACCTGCAAACAATGCATTATCCATCCGTCATACAACACGTAACTTCCCTAACCGTGAAGGCTCTAAGTTACAGAGCGGACAGATTTCTTCTGTAGCATTAATGGATGCTCGTTCCATCGCAGCTACAGCAGCAAACAAAGGTTACTTAACACCTGCTACAGATATGGTAGATGTTGATTATACAAAACCAAAATACTATTTCGACAAGACAATCTACGACAACCGCGTATTTGACTCTAAAGGTGTTGCAGATGAATCCGTAGAAATCAAATTTGGTCCAAACATCAAAGACTGGCCAGAAATGTCCGCACTTCCAGAAAATATGGTATTAAAAGTGGTATCTGAAATCCACGATCCTGTTACAACAACAGACGAATTAATTCCATCTGGTGAAACATCTTCTTACCGTTCTAACCCACTCGGTCTTGCTGAATTTGCATTATCCAGAAAAGACCCAGCATACGTTGGTCGTGCAAAAGAAGTACAGAAAGCACAAAGAGCAGTAGAAGCTGATCAGTGTCCAGTTTCCGTTCTTCCTGAATTAAAACCAGTTATGGATACAATCAAAGCGAACTTTGATGTAAACCGTAAAGTATTAGGCTTTGGTTCCACAATCTTTGCTGTAAAACCAGGTGATGGATCTGCACGTGAACAGGCTGCATCCTGCCAGAAAGTATTAGGTGGATGGGCTAATATCGCAAATGAATATGCTACAAAACGTTACCGTTCTAACTTAATCAACTGGGGTATGCTTCCATTCTTAATTGATGGAGAAGACTTACCATTCACAAATGGTGATTATTTATTCATCCCACAGATTAAGAAAGCAATCGAAGATAAATTAACTGACATCACAGCTTACGTTGTAAAAGACGGCGAAATGAAAGAATTCACACTTAAGATGGGTGAACTCACAGATGATGAAAGAACGATTATCTTAAAAGGATGCTTAATTAACTACTATAGAGGTTAATTGCCCATCGTTTGACATAGCAAAAACCAGGCTCAGAGAAAATATTTCTATTTTCTCTGAGCCTTTTTTCATGTAAAATATAGTGTAGATAACGTTCGAAAAACAGATAAAAGTAGAGGCGATTCCCATGTTAAATAAAGCGAAAAATGCGATGAATGAAATATCAAAAGTTGTAACTGGAAAGGACGCACTTGTAAAGCGTATTACAACCTGTATCCTTGCCGGGGGACATATCATTTTACAGGATATGCCTGGTGTTGGTAAGACAACCATGTCCTTAACCTTTGCGAGAGTTATGGGGCTGAATTACCAGAGAATTTTATTTACACCAGATATTATGCCTTCAAACCTAGTACAGTACAGCATTCATACACAGAGATTTGAAACGGACAGAACAGTTCGGACGCAGAATAATATGTTACTTGCAGATCGTATTAATGCATCTTCTCCGGAAATTCAGTCTATGATGGTTAAGATGATGGAAGATAAGAAATTAAAAGTAGATGGAGAGGTGGCTCTCTTACCAGAACCGTATGTGGTAATCGCAACTCAGAATCCGTACGATGACCGTTTAGATGTGCTCCCGGATTCTACTATAGACCATTTTATGATTGGTATGTCTGTGGGATATCCAGATAAAGCCAGTGAGATATTGATGTTAAAGTCTGTAGATGTTCGTGAACGCATCGAGAATCTTAATGTTGCTCTTTATCCGGAAGATATTGTAGCAATGCGTTCACAGGTAGAACATGTCTACGCAAGTGAACAGATTCTTGAATACATTGTTGATATTGTAAATGAAAGCCGTAAAAGTCAGCTTCTTGATATCGGTATCAGTCCACGAGGAACAAAAGATATCTTAAAGATGGCTAAGGCAAATGCATTTATTGAGGGAAGAGATTATGTGGTGCCAAATGATGTAAAAGAAGTATTTGTCGATACTACAAATCACCGTGTGCATTTAAGCCGTTATGCAAAATTAGAAAACAGAAAGAGCGATGAAATTTTATTATCCATCGTTGACAGGGTTCCGGAACCAAAAGGACTTGAAAGGAAACGTTAAGCATGTACCTTTTGTTTATTGCATTTAGTATTTTTTATTTTTTAATATACCAGAATGTAATTGGAGGATGTCTTGTGGCATCCTTAGTTCTTGTGCTTGTTTATTCCTATTTTAAAGGCAGACGTATCATTCATACGGTAAATGTAAGCTTTAATGAGCACAAAAAAATATATCTTCAGGGAGACCAGTTCGAGCTTATTATGGAAGTTCCAAGGCAGAATCTGTTTGAGATGCGAGAACTTTCCGTAACGGTTGAGTATTACTCTGTCATACGAAAAACTTTAGAAACGCATACGCATACCCTTCATATGAGAAGGCGGATGAATGGAAAAGAAGTGGTAACCTATCCTCTTAATTTCTGTGATGCAATCAATATTCAGATTAAAGAAATCCAGTTAGATGGCCTTTGTGGCGTGTTCCATTTTAAAAAGCCGATTGATTTCTTCGAGACCATTTACGTACTTCCGATGGATCTTCCTATTTACAATGGATATATCTCCAAAACGTTAGAGGATTATGGAAACTTTAAATATATAGGATCAAAAGAAGATGGCGATGATGTAGAACCAATTCTCTATCTGGATATCGAAAATCTACTCTATGAAGAGGAGATGATGGTTCGAAGTCTGTATCTTCCATTGGTATTTTCGGTTTCAAACAGTATGCTTCAAAATGGATACAAGCATAAGATCACATTTGGAGAAGAACTCTATATTGTTGAAAACTGGAATGATTATTTTTTGATTTTTAAGCGATTATTTGAACTGATTCGAGGCGAGCTTCCGATGGTGGACTGCCCGCATATTCATAGAGTTACCCATGCAATTACAACAAAGCTTGGGCTTCCAATTCCATTCTATTATGGAAAAACCATTGCATTGATTTATGATGAAAATGATATCGAAGAGGATTTTTCTTTCACGGAATATGTTCGCGTGACGAATATTGAAGATGATATCTTCCATCTGACCTTATAAATGATAGTATACGAGGATGATTATGAGACGATTTGGATTATTGGTTTTTATCTATTATTCCATTATTATGGCTATTTTCCAGGGCTTTGATCTGGGAATCTATACAGGTTACGGTATTATTGTGTCTGTATTTTTCTTTGGATTCTGGTTTTTGTTATCCTCCTCTCTGTTTCGCAATTCCAATATCTTAAAATGGGTCGGCTATGTCATTTATTTTGTCATGGCGGTCAACGTTTTGTCGGTTCTTGGGGATCTTCTGATTGGTATGAAGATTGCTTTAAACCGTACTTTTGATGTGTTTAATGTTACGTTCCATCGTAATTTTTCTTATTTCTGGGATGTCAGCGAAAAGAATGCCGTTTCTTACATGATCATTCTGCTGACGCTTGGTCTTTTCTTCTATAGTGGTCTTTTGATTCTAAACCGTTTACATTATAAGAGAATCGTTTTTGTCAGCATGCCGATGATGGCATTTCTTATGGTATTTGCACCAAAACCTATTCATGGATTTATCCTTTTATACACAGGCAGTATTATTGCCTACTATTATCTGGAACGCTATAAGCCAAAATTTGCAGGGGTTGTATTTGTCATGCTGTTTCTTTGCGGCCTTCTCTATACCCTGTATCCATCAACAGAAGTATTTGGCGAGCGTATGACGAGTACTCGTCAGGCAATCATTATTGTGGCAGAATATGCTAATAATATTATCTGTGGCAAACAGGAAAATGTTGACTTAAACCTTCAGCATTTTCATGAAAAAGCGATTGAAAAAGGCAAATCCACCAACAATTATTTATACTTAAAATCGGTGGATGATGAGATTTATCTTCGTGCCTGGACTGGTTCTGACTATAAGAAGGGTGAATGGGTAGAAGAGAAAAATGCGGAGATGATTAGTACTTTCTCTGAAGCGTCAGGCGATGGAAAGCTAGGTTTCCTAAAAATTCTGATAGGGGATCAGACAAAAATTACAAAGCAATATATGAAATTTGAATATTCGGATGAAGAAAAAGAAGATTCGCTCATTCCTTATCATACGTTGTATCGTGATAAGGAGAGTGGAAAAATCTATTATATGTCCGTGGATAATTATAAAAATTTAATTCCGGAAATAAAAAGAGATTATAAAATGAATGAGAAATATGTGAAGGTGCCGAAAAAAATCGAAAACCGACTCTCAAGACTTACACATAATGGTGATATTTCAAAAGACAGTTCCCAGCGAGAAATCGTAAATTTCGTACTGGATTTTATGAAAAATAATTATACACTGGTAGAAGAAGGCACTGACACACCAGAAGGAGAAGATTCTGTTTATTATTTCCTCAATAATTCCAAACGTGGTGGGAAATCAGACTATGTATCCGCTGCAGTCTTTTTGCTTCGCCATTATGGAATCGCAGCAAGATATGTGGAAGGGTATCATTTGACGGAAGATACGTATGCACAGGCGACCATGTCCGGAGGACTTGTAAAAGCAAGCATTTCTTCAAAGGATGAGGAAGTATGGGCAGAAATTTATATCAACAGATTAGGATGGGTTCCACTTGAAGTGATTCCTAGTGCAGTGTCCTTAGTTGCAGCTAGTGATGCGAGAGAAATCGTGATTCCTGGCATTCCAAAGATTACAATGACGTTGCCTGAGCTCTTAATCTGGTCTGTGAAGTTAGCATTTATCGTAATGGCCATCTTATGTGTCCGTGTTTTGATTATCTATGAATATATTGATTACAAAAAGCGAAAGATGACGAATAATGAGATTATTCAGTGGTATGCCACCGTCTGGGAGCATTACCGGGATTATACCATTCCATTCTTTGAGGTGGATCATTTGATTGAAGTGGCTCGTTATAGTAATCATGAACTGGATCAGTATGATGTAGAAGTCGTGTTAGAAGCAGCTCAAAGTGCAAGAAGAGATTATCGAAAGTCGATACCATTCTATCTGGCCTTTTTTGATTTATTTATCATGTGTAG
The DNA here is from genome assembly GCA_024403555.1 of Lachnospiraceae bacterium. Classification (GTDB taxonomy): domain Bacteria; phylum Bacillota; class Clostridia; order Lachnospirales; family Lachnospiraceae; genus Fimousia. Next base: position 11,882 of record JAKSRP010000022.1, read on the forward strand.
AGATGTTTTATAAGTTTTCCTTTTCAAATGTTGAATTATGAGTTAATATATAATTATAATAATAAATATTTTAATGCTTGTAATTTTGAAGATATAAAGGAGACGTACTGTTATGAAAAATTCAGCAGACATTCGCAAAAGAAACAAAGACCTGATCCGCAGACATTTATGGACAGGAGAAAAGAATACAAAACAGGGAATTGCAGAAGTTACCGGTCTTAGTGTTGCAACCTGTAATACAATGCTTAATGAGATGGAAGCCGATGGAGAAATCTACGGTGTAAAAAAACAGCTCAATGGCATTGGAAGAAGTACTATGGTTTATTCTGTAAATGAAGGTCATGAGAGCATTGTATGTGTTCATGTTGCTAAGGTTCAGGAGCTTTATCGCTGTTCCTTCTCTGTATTATCCGTAACTGGAAGAATCAAAGATGAAAGAACCGATGAATATAAGGAATTAACGAAGGAAATATTTGACTCATTCTTAGAGGAAGTAGTAAATCGTTATCAGAATGTGAGCTATATCATCATTGGACTTCCAGCTATTATCAATGAAGGGGTAGTCACTCAGTGTGAAGTGGCATGTTTAGAAGACATAGCTTTAAAAGAAGAATTAGAGAAAAAATATCAGTGCTGTGTTCATATTGAAAGTGATATGCATCTGACTGCATATGGATATTTCCGTTCTAACGATGATCCGGATGATGTGATCACCTTAGTATCCTTTATTGAAGGCTACAAACCATCTATGGTAACAATTTATGAAGGTATAATCATCAAGGGTGCGAATGCAATTGCAGGTGCAAGTGGATTTATGCCATTTGGTTATTCCATTAATGATATTGCAGAGATTATTACAGACAAAGAAAAGAGAATGAATATCATCAAGTATTCTCTGATTTGCTGTATTGCACTGATGAATCCACGAAAGATTCTCATGTTTACTGATTTAGTTGATGCAGAAGAAGAAAAAGAAATTATTGAGAACATCAAAGAAGTGATTCCAGAAGAATTTATTCCTGAGTTTGATTATACCAAGTGTATCAGCAAATACTTCCAGTGTGGTCTCTACCATAGAGCTTTAGATTTAAAATTAAGATAAGTGATTTCCCCTATCATACGAATGGATTCTATGTGAAATAAAAAAGGAGATGTTTCCAAATCGAAACATCTCCTTAATTTTATTTAGTCTTCGAGAATTGCAGAAGCTTCTTCCCACTCATCATATAATTCCATAAGTCGGTCATCAATCTTGGCCTTTTTGGTGGATAATTCCATCAGTTTTCCACTATTTGAAGCATTCTCTGGAAGTGCGATCAATTCGTCAAGTTCAGCAGATTGTTCTTCCATCTCTTCGATTTCTTTTTCTAAGCGCTTGATGGCATTCTCTGCCTTACGTTTTTTCGCCTGCTCTTCTTTTTGTGCTTTCCAGTCTAGTTTATTCTGGCTTACATTCGCCTCTTCGGGAACCTCATTGAATTTAGCGGCAAGCTCTAAGGCTCTTGCGGCTGCTTCCTGTTTTTTCTGAATATAATAATCGTAATTGCCTTTATATTCATCCACATGCTTTTGGTTCAGCTCTAAAATTCTAGTAGCAGTGCGGTTGATAAAATAACGGTCATGGGAGACATAAAATACGGTACCGGTATAATTTCTTAACGCATTCTCTAAGATTTCCTTAGAGTAGATGTCTAAGTGGTTCGTAGGTTCGTCGAGAATTAAAAAGTTCGCGGAGGAGAGCATAAGTTTTGCTAACGATACGCGTCCGCGCTCACCACCAGATAAATCTCCAACCTTTTTGTATACATCATCTCCACGGAATAAGAAAGCGGCTAATACGTTACGGATTTTTGTATTCGTAAGTGCAGGATATGCATCGCTGATTTCGTCGAAAATGCTTTTCTCATCGTGAAGAACCTGCTGTTCCTGATCATAATAACCGATTTTTACACGGGAACCGATTTTGATTACTCCAGAATCTTTTGCCACATGGCGGTTAATGATTTTTAAAATGGTTGTTTTGCCAGTGCCATTCTCCCCGATCAAAGCAACTTTTTCACCACGTTTGATAAAAAAGTCAATATCCTTGAATAATAACTTAGGCCCATAAGCTTTTTCTAAGCCTTCTACTTCAAGAACATCTTCGCCGCTGACAACAGAAGGTTCTAAACGAAGTTTCATGCTGACATTTTCTTCCACCGGTTTATCGATTCGTTCCATCTTATCAAGCATCTTTTCTCGGCTTTCTGCACGTTTGATCGATTTTTCACGGTTAAACTGTTTTAATTTCGTGATTACTGCTTCCTGATGTTTGATTTCTTCCTGTTGTTTTTCGTATTCTTTTAATTCGATTTTACGAATCTGATCACGCTTTTCCACATAATCGCTATAGTTTCCTTTATAAGAACGCCCTTTGTTATTCGATATCTCTATAATTTTTGTGACAACTTTATCAAGGAAATATCGGTCATGAGAGACGATCAAGACTGCTCCAGGATAATTCATCAAGAAGGTTTCAAGCCACGCAATAGAGTTCATATCCAGGTGATTGGTCGGTTCGTCAAGAAGAATGATATCCGGTTTGGACAGAAGAAGCTTACCAAGAGCAATTCGGGTTTTTTGCCCACCGGATAAAGTGGAAATCTGTTTGCCAAAATCTTCTTCACTAAAACCAAGTCCTTTTAAAACTCCGTTGATTTCACTTTTATATTGATACCCATTTTGCTGCTCAAATCGATGGGTAGCATTGGTATATTCATTCAAAACACGTTCTAATTCTTCACCAGCAAGCCCGTTCATCTCATGTTCTAAACGGCGGATTTTCTTGTCTAAATCAATGATATCCTGTTTTACAGAGAGCATTTCATCATAAATGGTATTGTGATAAACGGTATCCTGATGCTGAGCAAGATAACCAATGGTTTTCCCTCTTGTAATGGTAACAAGACCTTCGTCGGGTTCCATCTCATTCATGATGATTTTAAGTAATGTGGATTTTCCCGCACCATTGATACCAACGATGGCAGCTTTCTGATTATCTTCAATATGAAAGGAGATATGGTCAAGAACGTTTTTTTCAACAAATGCTTTTGTTATATTCTGACATGATAAGATCATAATTAATCTTCCTTTTCTATTTATGTAATTCCTTTTTTAAAATATCAGTTAAATATTTTAGCATATTTTTTGAAAAACGTAAAGAATATGAAAAAGTTTGACATTTTTTCGACAATCCTATATAATAAATCTATAATTGGTTCGAGAAAAAAGAATAAGATAGGAAAAAATTACGGATTAAGGAGGAATCGATATGGCGTCTAGTGGAAAAAGCTCATCTGCAAAAGATATTTCACCAGCTGTAATTAAGAGATTACCTAGATATTATCGTTATCTTGGTGAATTAATGGAGAACGACATTTATCGAATTTCATCCAAAGAACTTAGCCAGAGAATGCAGGTCACAGCATCTCAGATTCGACAGGATCTCAATAATTTTGGTGGATTTGGTCAGCAGGGTTACGGATATAATGTAGAATATCTTCGTAACGAAATTGGCAAGATTTTAGGATTGGATAAAGAAAACAATTTAATTATTGTCGGTGCAGGTAACATCGGACAGGCACTCGCAAACCATCAGCAGTTTTCATCGAATGGATTTCATATCCTTGGCTTATTTGATGTGAATCCAAGATTGATCGGTATGACTGTACACGGAATTGAAATTTTTGATATTGATACATTAGAAGATTTTATTAAGACACACGATATCAAAATTGCCGCACTTACTTTACCAAAATCAATGGCTCCTGATATTGCAAAAGACATGGTAAAATGGGGTATCAAGGCATTCTGGAATTTTGCACCGGTTGATTTGAATTTACCAAGCTCTGTAACGGTTGAGAATGTTCATTTGGCAGAAAGCCTTATGACTCTTTCATATCGAATTCATAGCTTAGAAGAAGAATAATGATTATTTGTACCCGCTATCGGCAGATAGCGGGTTTTTATGTTAGCTTCATATATAAAGGAGGAACTGTATGGAATATATTGTAACAAGCAGTGAAATGCAAAAAATAGATGCAACAACCATTAAAGAAATTGGAATTCCGGGGATGGTGCTTATGGAAAAGGCATCACTAAAGATGTTTCAGATCATGGTGGAACGATTCGATCAAACGAACCGTATCTGTATTGTGGCAGGATGCGGAAACAATGGTGGAGACGGGCTTGCACTTGGACGAATGCTGATCGAAGAAGGCTATGACGTGACGATTCAGGTAGTCGGTAATGTGCTTCGCGCATCGGATCAGTTCATGGACCAGATGCAGATTTTGATGAGTCTTGGTATTAAAGTAGAAAAAGAAGCAGATTATAATAATTTTGACATTTTAGTTGATGCGATATTTGGTGTGGGACTATCTCGTCCAATCGAGGGTCATTATAAAGAAGTAATTGAAGCGATGAATGCGGCAAATGCTTATAAGATTGCGGTTGATGCTCCTTCTGGTATCTGCTGCACTACGGGGAATGTCCTCGGAGTTGCATTGAAATGTGATCTTACAATTACCTTTGGACTTATGAAGCGTGGTCTTTTATTGTATCCGGGACATGATTATGCGGGAGAAGTGATCGTATCAAATATTGGTTTCCCGAAACTCGTAATCAATGCATTAAAACCAACTGCCTATACATTTACGGCAAAAGATCTAGGCAACCTTCCGGCCAGAGTAAATCACTCAAACAAAGGAACGTATGGAAAGGTACTCATCGTGGCAGGTGCGAAAAATATGGCTGGTGCCTGTTACTTAAGTGCGAAAGCAGCTTATATGATGGGAGCAGGGCTTGTTCAGATTCTTACGGATGAGGCGAATCGAACGATTCTTCAGACCTTGATTCCTGAAGCAGTAATGACAACCTATGAAAGTGATCTAGAAGCAAAAGAACGATTAGAAGCGGTTATGGGGCAGTGTAAATCAGTGGTCATCGGTCCTGGAATGGGGGTAAGTGAACGCACAAAGATGCTGCTTGAAATATTATTAAAGAATTATGAAGGCACATTGATTATAGATGCAGATGCTTGTAATGTGGTAAATGATGTTGTGAAAAGATCGGGAATTTCTTTAAGGGAAGCAAAACCTGAGATAATTTTTACACCACATTTAAAAGAAGCTTCTCGTATGACCGGCGTGTCCGTTTCCGATATCATTCGTGAACGTTTCGACGTGGCAGAAGCATTTGCTAAGGGAAATGACTGTGTGCTCGTATTAAAGGATGCGAGAACGGTCGTGACCGATGGAGATGGTTTCTTCTATATTAACAGTACGGGAAATAATGGAATGTCAACCGGCGGTTCTGGTGATGTTCTAAGTGGAATCATCGCAGGGATTGCTGCCGGAGCAGAAGATGTCAAAGAAGCAGCAAGTCTTGGGGTATTTATTCATGGAAGATGTGGTGATTTTGCGGCAGAAGAAAAAGGGGTACGAAGTCTGATGGCGGGAGATCTTTTAGAATATCTGCCTGCAGCAATTAGATAACAGAACCATTTTTGCATGCAACTTAAATTTGACGAAAATATAAATATTTGATATAGTAAAAGCTATGATGTTTTATTGCGCTCTTTTGCGGATAAACAAAATTGTTAGAAAAGGAGAATACCTGATGGACGACATAAGCATGAGGCTATGTATTGTGATTGCAGTGCTTGCCTTGCTTGGTATGAGCGAGTTTCTTTATATTCTTCGTCTGAAAAAAGAAAAGGACAGGTCCCTGGACTTTTCCTCAAATCATGGACATGGAAGTAATCATGGACATCGAAGTGAAGATGATGAGGAAGAGGAAGAATCGAATGAATATGAAGAAGAAATCAAGAATATGGTGGAGAAAGGACTCTTAGAAGGTGTTATTGAAGAGGACGAACAGGAATTGATCAATAATGTTTTTGAGTTCGGTGATAAGGAAGTACGCGATGTTATGCGTTTTCGAAAGAAGATCGTTGGCATTGATTCTTCTGTCTCTGTAGAAGAAGGTCTTCGCTTTATGCTTGAGCAGCCTTATTCCCGTTATCCTTTATATTCCGGTGATATTGATGATATTATCGGCATCATTTACTTAAAGGATGTGACGAGAGCATTTTATGAAAAAAGGGATGTTACGCTCGATAAGCTTGCCCGACCGGCAGTGTTTGTTCATGAAACAATGGATATTTCAGATCTGTATAAAAAGATGCAGAGAAAGAAAACTCATATGGCCGTCGTTGTTGATGAATATGGTCAGACCGCAGGAATCGTTGCCATGGAAGATATGACAGAGGTTCTTATGGGTAATATTTACGATGAATATGATGTGGTAGAGAAAGAAGTTGTAAAGTTAGGATCTGAAGAGGCCTATCTTGTTCAGGGAATCACAAGACTTGATGTGTTAGAAGATCTTCTTGGAATCGAATTTCCGGATGAAGATGTCGATACCATCAATGGATTTATTCTCGCGCGACTTCACCATTTACCAAAGGACGATGACCAGATCGATATATCATATGAAGGTTATTCCTTTAAAGCCGTCGACATTCACGCGAAGATGATTCGACAGATTAAAGTAAGTAAAATAGATCAAAAAGAAAAAGGAGAATAGAAATGTCAGGACATAGTAAGTTTGCGAATATCAAACACAAAAAAGAAAAGAATGACGCAAAGAAAGGTAAAATCTTTACTGTAATCGGTAGAGAAATTGCAGTAGCTGTTAAAGAAGGTGGCGCAGATCCAGCAAATAACAGCCGTTTACGAGACGTTATTGCAAAAGCAAAAGCGAACAACATGCCTAACGATACAATCGAACGTGGTATCAAAAAGGCTGCAGGTGATGCAGGCTCCGTTAACTACGTACAGATCACATACGAAGGATATGGTCCAAGTGGTGTTGCTATTATCGTAGAAGCATTAACAGATAACAAAAACCGTACAGCTGGTAATGTAAGAAGTGCATTTACAAAAGGTAATGGTTCTATCGGAACACAGGGCTGTGTATCTTATATGTTCGATAAAAAAGGTCAGATTATTATCGATAAAGAAGAATGTGAAATGGATGCTGACGACCTTATGATGATCGCTTTAGATGCCGGTGCAGAAGATTTTGAAGAACAGGAAGATTCCTACGAAATCTTAACAGATCCAGATGAGTTTAGTACAGTACGTGAAGCATTAGAAGCAGAAGGTGTTCCTATGGCTGATGCAAGCGTAAGTATGATTCCTCAGACAATGGTTGAATTAACAAATCCAGATGATATCAAATCTTTACAGAAGACATTAGATCTTTTAGATGAAGATGATGACGTTCAGGAAGTTTTCCATAACTGGGACGAATAAGAGAACAATAAAATTTTCATAAAACCGGCATACTTCATGCCGGTTTTATGTTTATACAAATTTATTATTTTAATAACATAATATTTATACAATATCATTTTTATCATATTATAATAGAGTTGATTAGTAATATGAGAATTATGATATAAAGGATGTGATTTTTAATTGAATAGAATAAGAAAAGATTCGCAGTGGGGCGTAACTTTAGCAGTTTCTCTCATTGTGGTTATTATCGTGTTTCTTGGGCTTACCCATCTATCAGTAATCGGAAGTAATATTAAGATGCTCATTGATACACTTCAGCCGATTATTATTGGCCTGGTGCTCGGATATCTTGTATCTCCGGTTGAAGAGAGACTGCAAAGATTTTACGAAGGCAAAAAGATTAAGAAGAATCTGGCAAAAACGATTTCGATTTTTACGATTTTGATCGTTATGATAGTTATGATCGTGATTGCGTTAAAGCTTATCATTCCGCAGCTTATTACAACCATTTTAGATTTATCCGTATCTTTGCCTTCCATGGTCAGAGCTTACGTTTATAAAATCAATAATTATGCACAAAAAGACAGTCAGCTTTTAGTATTTGTAAATGAAGGAACCAAGCGTTTCCTCGAATGGTTTAACGCATGGATGAACAATGGAATGGTAGATACTATGCAGCAGTTAGTGGATCGTCTTCTGGATGTATTTGGCTTTGTTGTAAATATCATCATTGGAATTGTGGTAATGGTATATGTTTTATATGAAAAAGACCATTTCCGCGGTCAGTCTAAAAAAATCCTTTATGCAGTATCAAAAAATCGTGTGGTGAACGGATTTATCTTAGATACGGTAAGACAGTGCGATAAGATGTTTGGTGGATTTATTACAGGAAAGGTAATCGATTCGATCATTATTGGTGTACTTGCTTTCGTGGGACTTGTAGTTCTTAAGATGCCATATGCTTCCCTGATTGCATTTATCATTGGATGTACGAATATCATTCCATTTTTTGGACCTTATGTTGGTGCGGTACCTAGTGCTATGCTGATTTTTCTTGTAAGTCCAGTCAAGTGTCTCTGGTTTATCGCTTTCGTTATCGTATTACAGCAGCTTGATGGCAATATCATCGGACCTAGAATTCTTGGAAGTTCTACCGGACTTTCTCCATTCTGGATTCTGGTATCTATCTTATTATTTGGCAAACTGTTTGGTGTGGTTGGCATGATTATTGGAGTTCCGGCATTTGCTACTCTTTATTATGTAGCAAAACGTTTGGTGGAAGCAGCACTTTATAAACAGGATCTGCCAGCAGAAACCGATGAGTATATTAATATTGACAAGATTTATTCAGATAATCAGGCGACCTACCTGAAATCTGTAAGAAAGAAAAAATCAAAGAGTAAACCGAAAGAGTAATTTTTGATTTTGAAAGGAGAAGTTTATTATGTATGGTTATGGATATGGGATGTACTTTGATCCTACCTATATTTTAGTTATTATTCGTGCAGTAATCTGTATGCTCGCATCTGCAAAGGTGAATTCTACTTACAAACGTTATGCACAGATTCGAAGCATGAGTGGAATGACCGGAAGAGAAGCAGCAGAAAAAATACTTCACATCAGTGGTATTTATGATGTGAGTGTTGAACATATTGGCGGCAATTTGACTGATCATTATGATCCTTCACAGAAGGTGCTTCGCCTCTCTGATGCAACCTATAATTCTACATCCGTTGCAGCGATTGGGGTTGCAGCACACGAATGTGGTCATGCGATTCAGCATCAGCAGGATTACACCCCGCTCAATGTTCGTACAGCAATTGTTCCTGCAGCAAATATTGGTGCAAAGATTTGCTGGCCGATGATTATTGCAGGTGTTATTTTTGGATATTTCCAGCCTCTTTTAACACTTGGTATTTTATGCTTTAGTTTATCTGTGCTGTTTCAGCTTGTAACTTTACCAGTTGAATTTAATGCATCCTCTCGTGCTCTTCGTATTTTAGAAGACAATCGTCTCTTAGATCATGAAGAAACTAAGCAGGCACGACAGGTTCTTAGTGCAGCAGCCCTTACTTATGTTGCAGCAGCAGCTTCCTCTATTTTACAGCTTTTAAGACTGCTGATTCTTTTTAGCGGAAGAGATCGAGATTAATCATGAAGATTCGTGTTTTATGTGTTGGAAAGATTAAAGAGCCTTATCTTAGAAAAGGAATCGACTACTATATTAAGGCGATTTCAAAGAAAACACAGATTGAAATCGTTGAGCTAGAAGATGAGAAGACGCCAGATCATGCAAGTGTTAAGGAAGAGAACTTGATTAAGGCGACTGAAGGCAATCGAATGCTTAAGTATATTCCGGATCAGGCAAAGGTCGTGGCTCTTTGTATTGAGGGAAAAGCGATGACAACGCTTGAGCTTACTGATATGATGAAGAAATTCCAGATGCAGCAGATTTGTGATGTGGTATTTATCATCGGAGGATCGTTAGGACTTGCAGACTTTATTGTAAAAAGAGCAGATGTGAAATTAAGCTTTTCGAATATGACATTTCCACATCAGATGATGAGGATGATCTTGTTAGAACAAATTGAACGTATTGTTTAAATGAAAAATGCACCTGGCGGGAGTCGAACCCGCGACCAACGGCTTCGGAGGCCGGCACTCTATCCACTGAGTTACAGGTGCATTGCAATAATATATGATAATACATGCAAGATATTTTTGCAAATAAAAAAGGAGGTTCGTAAGGAATTAACGAACCTCCTTATATTGTTTATAAGATCTAATCTAATTCAGGATATAAAGATTGGATGCCGTATGGCTTTTCGATCGTTGAGAAAATGATATGAGTATCTGTGGAACCATAATGCTCTAATTCTGTTACAAAGTCATCTAATTCTTTCGTGTTACAGAAGAGGACTTTCATTAAGATAGAGTTATGTCCGGTTGTGCAATGACATTCGATGATGTGGTCACAGTGCTTTGCAAAATTGATAAAATCTTCTTTGTCTCCGCTTTCTAAGGTAAGATTAACAAAGGCCTGAAGATGATAGCCTAAAGAAGCTGGATCAATGTCAGCATGATAACCACGAATGATTCCTCTTTTCTCTAATTTTAAAATTCTGCTCGATACCGCAGGGGATGATAAGAATACTTTCGCAGCTAAGTGTTTTAATGGATTTCTCGCATTTTCCTGAAGTAATGCTAAAATCTTTTTGTCAATTTTGTCAATTCGATCGATCATAAATATCCTTTCCATTCTTTCAAAAATTAATAAAATAAGTAAATTAACGAAAAAAAAGGAGTATTTGCCTATTGACAAACACTCCTTTGCGTTTTTTTTAGTATAAAACGAATTAAATAGAATTGCAACAAATTTTTGAAAAGAATTCAAACTTTACATATTTAATAAAACATTGTTATAATAAATATTTAAAGGAGATGACAAAATGATATTTAAAAATCCAGAATTAGAAGACGTAAAACGCATGAAAGAATACTTTGCGAACGACTATTTTACAGCTTCTGCATATACAGCAGCAATGATCTACCTTTGGGCTCCGGTATATGGTGGTGAAATTGCATATGAAGATGATCTCCTTATTTTTCGATGTCGAATCAGCGATGAAATTCCGATGACTTACTGTTATCCGATTGGCGCGGGTGACAAAAAAGCCATGATCGATAAATTAAGGGCGATGAGCGAGGAGGCTGGAGATCCATTTGTTATGCATTCTATTACGCATGAGATGGAAAAAGAACTTCGTGCAATGTATGGAGATACGTTTGAAGTAGAATACTATAGAAGCGAAGCGGATTATGTATATCTTTCCGAAAAACTTATTTCTCTTGCTGGGAAAAAGCTTCATGGAAAGCGAAATCATATCAACCGATTCAATGCAAATCATAGCTGGACCTATGAAACAATTAATGATGATAATGTATTAGAATGCCTTGGCATGCTTATGTACTGGAAACTTGATAATCTCTCTGGTACGGGGAATGAAGAAGGCAAGGCAGCGGAAATCAGAGTTGCAAAAGAAGCTTTGATGTATCGCAAGCAGTTAGGCTTTCGTGGAGGGTTGATTCGCT
>JAKSRP010000023.1 GCA_024403555.1 Lachnospiraceae bacterium
CACCGCATCCATCAACGGTTGAATGCCAAGGCCATTTTTGGCGCTGCCATGATATGGCAGACTTAAAAGAACGTCTTGGCAAAATCGTAGTTGGTTACAACTATGCAGGGGAACCTGTAACTGCAAAAGAATTAAAAGCAGTTGGCTCCATGGCAGCATTATTAAAGGATGCATTAAAACCAAACTTAATTCAGACCTTAGAACATACACCAGCTTTCGTACATGGCGGACCATTTGCTAATATCGCTCATGGCTGTAATTCTGTACAGGCTACAAAGATGGCATTAAAGCTTTGCGACATCACAGTTACAGAAGCAGGCTTTGGCGCTGATCTTGGTGCAGAAAAGTTCTTCGATATCAAATGTCGTAAATCCGGTTTAACACCAAATGCAGTTGTATTAGTAGCTACTGTACGTGCATTAAAATATAATGGTGGTGTTCCTAAAGATCAGCTTGCAGCTGAAAATATTGAAGCCTTAAGCAAAGGTATCGTAAACCTTGAAAAACACATCGAAAACTTACAGAAATTCGGTGTACCTATTGTAGTTACATTAAACCAGTTCGTAACAGATACAGAAGCAGAACTTAACTTCATCAAGAACTTCTGTGAAGAACGTGGATGCGAATTCGCACTTTCTCAGGTTTGGGAAAAAGGCGGAGAAGGCGGTATCGAGCTTGCAAAAGCTGTTATCAAAACATTAGAAGAAAAAGAAAGCAACTTCAAACCACTTTATGATTTAGATCTTTCTATTACAGAAAAAATCAACACAATTGCAACAGAAATTTATGGAGCAAATGGTATCAAGCTTTCCCCAGCAGCTAAGAAATCCTTAGCATTAATTGAAGCTCAGGGATATACAGATCTTCCAGTTTGTATGGCTAAGAATCAGTACTCTTTATCCGACGATCCTACAAAACTTGGACGCCCAACAGATTTCGAAGTAACAATTTCTGATATGTATGTAAGTGCAGGTGCAGGATTTGTTGTAGCATTAACAGGTGATATTATGACAATGCCTGGCTTACCAAAATCTCCAGCTGCAGAAAGAATTGATGTTGATGAGAATGGAATGATTACTGGATTATTCTAATTTGGTTGTTGAATGACTACGAGGACTGTCTCGTGTCATCTATCTAGAAAGCATGAAAAAACAATAAAATAAGGACATGGCTTCTTATTGCAATTGTCTTTCTTATCGCCAAATTTTCACAGGCCCTGTAAGCCAGAATACGGATTGTATCCGTCTCTGGCCTACAGGGCCTGCTTCAATTCAGCGGGACGAAAGACAATCGTAAGCCATGTCCATTATTTTAGTTTTTTCGATGTTTTCTATATAAGATGACACGGGGCAGTCCTCGTAGTCATTGAACAAGAACCAAATTAGAAATAATCGGGGGTGTTTATTTTGGGGTACAAGATAAATTTTTATAGATTTTTGGGGAGTTTGGTGTATAATATAGCTTGTATTAATTTGCTTGATTGAAAGAATGATAAGCTATATAGAAAGGACATAATATTATGCCACAGATTATTGATGGAAAGAGAATTTCTCAGGAAATTAAAGATGAATTAAGAGATAAGGTAGCAGCGCTTAAAGAACAGGGCAAGGAAATTGCTCTTGCTGTAATCCAGGTTGGGGAAGATCCTGCATCTTCTGTGTACGTTCGCAATAAAAAACGTGCATGTGAATACATTGGAATCAAATCCTTATCTTATGAAGTACCTGAATCTACAACTCAGGAAGAATTACTTGCAATCATTGATGAATGCAATAAAAACCCTGAATGTAACGGAATTTTAGTTCAGCTTCCAGTGCCAAAGCACATCGACGAAGATACCATTATCCGTGCAATTGACCCTAAAAAAGACGTGGATGGTTTCCACCCAATGAGCGTTGGTGCGCTTACAATCGGTGAACCAGGATTTGTTTCCTGTACACCAGCAGGTATCATTCAGTTACTTAAGAGATCTGGCATCTCTATTGAAGGAAAAGAATGCGTTGTTGTTGGACGAAGCAACATCGTAGGCAAACCTATGGCATTACTTCTTCTTCGTGAAAATGGTACCGTAACCATTTGCCACTCTCGTACAAAGGATTTACGTGAAGTGACAAAACGTGCAGACATTTTAATTGCTGCAATCGGAAAACCAAAATTCTTTGACGCTTCTTATGTAAAAGAAGGCGCAGTTGTCATCGATGTTGGTATCCATAGAAATGAAAATAACAAATTATGTGGTGACGTGGATTATGATGATGTTGCACCACACTGCTCTGCAATTACACCAGTTCCAGGCGGCGTAGGTCCTATGACAATTGCTATGCTTATGAACAACTGTGTGGAAAGTGCAGAAATGTTTGGAGAATAGAATGAAGATTTTATTTATTTCCCTTGGATGTGATAAAAACTTAGTAGTCTCTGAAGTGATGCTTGGTCTTTTAAAAGAAAAAGGACATACGATCACGAATGATGAATACGAAGCAGATGCCATTGTGGTAAATACCTGCTGTTTTATCCATGATGCCAAGGAAGAAAGCATCAGTACCATCATTGAGATGGGACAGTTAAAAGAAGAAAATTTAAAAGCTCTCGTGGTAACCGGATGTCTTGCAGAGCGTTATAAAGACGAAATTCTTGCAGAAATTCCGGAAATCGATGCGGTTCTTGGTACAACAAGCTACAAATCCATCGTAGAAGCAGTGGAAGAGGCTGCCGAAGGAAATGGTTACAGCCACTATGAATCCATTGATTATCTGCCAGATAATACCGACGTAAAACGAGTGGTGACAACCGGCTCTTACATGGCTTATTTAAAGATTGCAGAAGGCTGTGACAAACGCTGTACTTATTGTGTCATTCCTTCTATTAGAGGAAGTTTTCGAAGTGTTCCGATGGAAGAACTTCTTGCGGAGGCAAGAAGACTCGCTTCTGACGGCATTAAAGAACTCGTATTAGTTGCTCAGGAAACTACCGTCTATGGCAGTGACATTTACGGAAAGAAATGCTTGCCAGAGCTCCTTCATAAGCTGTGCGAAATCGATGGTTTTGAGTGGATTCGTCTTATGTATTGTTATCCGGAAGAAATCACGGATGAACTGATTCAGACGATCAAAGAAGAACCAAAGATCTGTCACTACATCGATATGCCAATTCAGCACTGCGACGATTATATCTTACAGCGCATGGGCAGACGTACCAATCAGGCACAGATTCGCGAAGTGATCGGGAAATTCCGTAAGGAAATTCCAGATATGGTCATCCGTACTTCCTTAATTAGTGGTTTCCCGGGCGAAACACAGGAACATCACGAAAATCTGTATCATTTCTTAAATGAGATGGAGCTTGAGCGTGTCGGCGTATTTACCTACTCTCAGGAAGAGAATACGATCGCGGCAGGTATGCCAGATCAGGTTCCGGAAGAAGTAAAAGAATTTCGACGTGATGAGCTTATGGAACTTCAGCAGGCGATTTCCTATGAACAGGACGAAGCTATGATTGGCAAAGAGATGAAAGTCTTAATCGAAGGCTATCTCTATGATGAAGACATTTACATTGGCAGAACTTACCGTGACGCACCTAATGTTGACGGCAATGTATTTGTCAATGCGGAAGAAGAAATAATTTCCGGCGATTTTGTAAATGTAAGAATCACCGGTGCACAAGAATATGACTTGATAGGAGATGTGATTTATGAATAAGAATATTCCAAATTATCTTACAACTGCACGAGTAATTTTAATTCCATTTTTCGTAATTTTTATGATCACAAATATTGGCGGACCAGCTTCTAAATGGATTGCATGTGCAATTTTCTGTGTTGCTAGTATCACAGACTTTTTAGATGGATATCTTGCAAGAAAATATAATTTAGTATCTAATTTCGGTAAACTGATGGACCCATTAGCAGACAAAATGTTAGTAAGTGCAGCGATGATCTGTCTTACAGAAGCAGGACGTCTTGCAGGCTGGATCGTAATCGTAATCATCAGCCGTGAGTTTATCATCAGTGGTATCAGACAGTTAGCAGCAGACAATGGTGTTGTAATTGCAGCTAGTTACTGGGGTAAATTCAAAACAAACTTCCAGATTTTCATGATCATCATGTTAATCATCGATCTTGGTTCTCCAGTTGCTGTTATGATTGAGAATGTATTAATCATCATCGCTACTGCACTTACGATCATTTCTTTAGTTGACTATCTTGTAAAAAATAAAAATGTAATTATGGGATAAGAAGACGTTAAGCTGTCTGCGCAGTCCGTTGGATTGCCGGGCGGCTTTTCTTTTTTAGGAGGAATTTATTATGACAGCAGAATTAATTTCCGTCGGAACCGAAATTTTGATGGGAAACATTGTAAATACAAATGCAGCCTATATTGCAGAACAATTAGTACGTCTGGGTATCTCTGTATATCATCAGGAAACCGTTGGGGACAATCCGGAAAGACTCTATGAGACCTTAGAATGTGCCACAAATCGAGCAGATCTTGTCATTGTAACCGGTGGACTTGGACCAACACAGGATGATCTTACAAAAGAAACCGCCGCAAAGGTGTGTGGCAAGGGTATGCATGAGGATGCAAAAGCAAAGCAGATGCTCATCGACTATTTTGATCAGCTTGGCCGTGGATGGGAGACAATCACAGACAACAACTGGAAACAGGTCATTGTTCCAGACGATTCCACCGTTTTTTATAACTACAATGGAACCGCACCGGGCATGGTAATCCCAGCAGAAAATGGTTCGAAAATCATCTTACTTCCTGGACCTCCGGGGGAACTTGTGCCAATGTGGGAAACTTCCGTTGTTCCATATCTTTCGAATTTAAACAATAAAGTATTCTATTCCAAAACCGTAAAAATTGATTCTATGGGTGAAAGTGGTGTAGAAACAGCAATTCTAGATTTGATTGAAACACAGACAAATCCAACTATTGCGCCTTATGCAAAACCAGGAGAAGTACATCTTCGAGTGATCGCCCAGGCAGATACATTTGCCGAAGGGGAAGCACTTGTTATGCCAGTCGTTGAAGAGTTAAAGCGTCGATTTGGCAATTGCGTATTTACAACCGAAGAGGAAGTAACAATGGAAGAAGCATTTGTGGATCTTCTTCATAAATATCGTCTTACTTTTTCAACTGCGGAATCCTGTACAGGAGGACTGTTAGCAGGTCGTTTGATCAATGTGGCAGGAGTTTCTGACTGCTATAACGAAGGTTTTATTACTTATGCGAATGAAGCAAAGATGAAATATCTCGGAGTGTCAGCCGAGACACTTGAGGAGCATGGTGCAGTGTCTGCAGAGTGTGCAAAGGAGATGGCAGAAGGGCTTATTAATGCAACTGGCGCGGATGTGGCAATTGTAACAGCCGGACTTGCGGGTCCTGGTGGTGGTACAGCGACAAAGAAGCCGGGGCTTGTGTTTATCGGATGCTGTGTGAAAGGGCACACAACAGTTATGCGCTATCAGTTAACTGGAAATCGTGAAAAGGTAAGAAATGGTGCAGTGGTACGTGCCATTGCGCAGACGAGACATTGCATTTTGGAACAGTTTGCGTAGAGTGGGATGATAAAACTATAAATGGTAATTATTGGTTGAAAGTTTCTTTGTGGTGTGTTACACTCTGAGAAAGGGATTGAAAAAGAAAAATCGAACAAATTTTCGGACGAACACTTGTTTTGTTTTTGGCAGTGTGTTATAATAGCAATTGTCAAAGAGAATATTACGAATCTTAGATTCATGAAGAATATAGTTTAGATCGAAAATAAAGGAGATTAGTTATGGCAAAAGCGAATGCAAAAGAACAGAAATTAAAAGCATTAGATGCAGCGATTACCAAAATTGAAAAGGATTACGGTAAGGGAACCGTTATGAAATTAGGTGAATCCAGCGAGAATATGGGCGTTGAAGCGATTCCTACAGGATCCTTAAGCTTGGATATTGCACTTGGTGTTGGTGGAGTTCCACGTGGACGAATCATCGAAGTATATGGTCCGGAATCTTCAGGTAAAACAACAGTAGCGCTTCATATGATTGCAGAAGCACAGAAGAGAGACGGTATTGCTGGTTTTATCGATGCAGAACATGCATTAGATCCTGTTTACGCAAGAAACATTGGTGTTGATATCGATAACTTATACATCTCTCAGCCAGATAATGGTGAACAGGCTCTTGAAATTACAGAAACTATGGTACGCTCCGGTGCGATGGATATTATCGTAGTTGACTCTGTTGCAGCATTAGTACCTAAAGCTGAAATCGATGGTGAGATGGGTGATTCTCATGTTGGTTTACATGCTCGTCTGATGTCTCAGGCACTTCGTAAGTTAACAGCAGCAATCAGCAAGTCCAACTGTGTTGTTATCTTTATCAACCAGTTACGTGAAAAAGTAGGTATTATGTTCGGTAATCCGGAAGTAACAACTGGTGGTCGTGCATTAAAGTTCTACTCTTCCATCCGTATGGATGTACGTCGTATTGAAACTTTAAAACAGAGCGGAGAGATGGTTGGTAACCGTACCCGCGTAAAAGTAGTTAAGAATAAAGTGGCTCCTCCATTCAGAGAAGCTGAATTTGATATTATGTATGGAAAAGGTATCTCTGTAGAAGGAGACATCTTAGATCTTGCAGCAAAGGAAGGTATTATCAACAAAGCAGGTGCATGGTATTCCTACGAAGGTGAAAAGATCGGACAGGGCCGTGAAAACAGCAAGCAGTTCTTAAGAGAACATCCTGAAATCATGAAAGAAGTGGAAGATAAGGTAAGAGCAGCTTTTGGTATTGGTGATGCAGTAATTCCACCAGCAGAAGATCCAGAAGAATTTTTTGATGGAGAATAATGAAAGTAACTAGACTTTTTTTCGATGGGAAATATAAGGTCCGCATCGATATCGATGGGGACTATGCATTCTTTTTATATAAGAAAGAACTTAGAAAGCTTAAGATCAAAGAAGGCGCAGAGCTTTCTGCCAAGGCGATGAATGATATTTATGAACTTTTGCTTTATCCGAGATGTAAGAATAAAGCTCTGGGGCTTCTTCAGTATCGTAACCGGACTTGCAAGGAGCTTCGGGATAAGCTTTCGCAGAATGGTTATCCGGAAATCATTGTGGCGCGCGTGATGCAGTTTTTGATTGATTACGGTTTCTTAGATGATGAAGCGTATACAAGAAGCTATATTGAACTAAAAAGTGGTAGAAAAAGTCGATTACAGCTTCAACAGGAGCTTGCCAGAAAGGGGATCAGTCGTGAACTATTCCAGAGTATCTGGGAAGAACAACCAGAAGATTTCGAGGAAGAAGGCCTTCGCATCGCTATGGAGAAGCGCATGAGAAGCAAAGGACCAGTGACAAAAGAAAACTTTCAGAAACACTATGGATATTTTGCTAGAAAAGGATATTCATCGGGAAGAATTATCAATATGCTGAAAGAGTATCAAGAATAAAATTAAATTTAATTGAGATATAAGGGTATGTGCAATTTCTGCACATACCTTTTTTTGTATATTAAATTGTTTAAAATCGCCTTGAAAATTTCACTCTACAGTTGTAAAATAAAAGTAACTACAAATGTAGAGTAAAATGCGAGGTGATTTTAAATGAAAAAAGATACAAAACGCCTTCCAGATAGTGAACTTGAGGTTATGCAGGTAATCTGGAGCCAGAATCCACCAGTGGCAAGAAAAGTAGTAGAAGAAGAGATGAAAAAGATTCATCCAATTGCGCAGACGACATTGCTTATATTGATTACCAGACTTGCTGATAAAGGGTATTTAAACATTGAGAAACGAGGAAGAAATAGCGAATATACACCACTGATCAAACAGGAAGAATACCAGGCAAAACAGAGCAAGCAGTTCTTTGAGAGAATGTTTGGAGGCAATATCGGAGCATTTGCCAGTGCTTTGTGTGACAGTGGAATCAGCAAAGAAGATTTGCAGGAATTAAAGGAATTGTTAGATCGTAACGAATTATAGAATACAAAGACTACTTACGAATCGAGGTGAAGTATATGGAACTAACACTACTTACTACAGCAATTGTAGCTGTTATGGCATTTGGATTTGCTTTTTATCGATATGGATTGGCAGATAAACCTGGGAAACCGATGATTCATTCTCGTGGATATAATATGTTTTATTCTCCATGGTGTGTATTTATTTATCCAGCCGTAAGGATTCTGCTTGATTTTTGCGGAAAACAGATGGGGTATCAGCCGGGAGATATTCTGACAGAACTCGTCAGCTACTTGTTTATGATCATATTTACAATGGTCGTATATTATGCAGTTTTATATATCGTGACAAAGCTTTTTAGAGAAAAGCTGTACGCAGATACCATTGTTCTTTTGTGGATGCTGCCGGGATTATTGTATTTTCGACTTATTAACTCGAATGATGCAGAACCATCAGTCATTATTCCAATTTCAGGCAAAATTGTGATGATCGGTATAATCATCTGGATTTTAGGATTTATCATCAAGTTTGGACAAGCTTATTATGTGCATAAAAAATTTGTAGGCGAAGTGATGAGCGATGCCAGAGAGGTTACTGTTTCCGATGAGCAGCAGAGACTTTGGGTATTAAAAAAAGAAATTGCTCTTATATTACAGCAGAATCATAATCTGAAAGAAAAGCAGTTTGACGCAATCAAAGTGTATGTTTCAGGAAAAGTAAAGACACCTTTGACCATTGGATTTAGCTATGGATCAGCTAAGATTGTCCTGCCAAACCGAGAATATTCTACGAAAGAGCTTTCCTGGATTTTCAGACATGAGCTCATCCACATCGTTCATGGGGATCCGGCAAATAAGCTTTTCATGACCGTTACAAGTGACCTGCTTTGGTTCTTCCCATTGTATCAATGGCTTACGAATCGAGCTTTTGAAGATATCGAGCTGGCCTGTGATGAGAAGGTGCTTGGTGGTGCAGATGAAGAGATTAAGCGTTTTTATGGCAATCTCGTGTTAAATACAGCAGGTGAAAGCCGCGGTTTTACTTCCTGCCTGTCAGCAAATGCTTCGTCCATGCGGTATCGTCTCCAAAAAATTATGAATCCGGTTGAGAAGTATCCAGCAAGAAATATTTGGATTGTTACTTTGATGGCAGTCATTTTAACCTTCAGTTATGGTAATATTACATTGGCAGTCGATCCAAAGCCGATCTCTCAGGTGATTGTTGATATAGATCCCGGATTTTCAATGGAAGAATGTCATTTGAACAGGAAAGAGAAAGATATCAATCCAGAAGATCTTAAAACATTTTTGGAACAGACGAAGGTATATGCAATTGAAGGAACATATTATACAGATTATGAAAATGACAGTTTATTCTTTGCATTAGAAGATAATGGAAAAGAGTATGAATTGCTTTTTGATGGTCATGGAGTATATGTGTGGGTACGAAATGATTGGCATATGACGTTCTATCTTCCGGAAAAAAACTGGCAGGAAGCATGGACGAAACTAGGACTTGAACTGCCAAAATAGTGAAGGTTCACCAATATTCTGCCCGAATAACCAATAAAAAACATAGGATAAAAATACATGAATGTAACAACAAATAATCAGTGGAGGGGATATGCGTTCGTGCTCCTTGGATGTGCGTTCTGGGGGACGATTGGTGTATTCGTAAAGCTGATGGGAAACTGTGGCTCTACTTCAGAGCTGACTAGCTTTTTGCGTATGTTTTTCGCATTCTTAATTATGCTGGTCATTACGATTGTAAAAGATGGAGTAGGCGCATTTAAAATTGAAAAAAGAGCAATGCTTGCATGTGCACTTTTAGGGCTTATTTGTCAGGGGATTTATAATGTATGCTACAGCCTGGCAGTTATGAAGGCAGGCGTTTCGGTAGGAGCGATCCTTCTTAATGTAGCACCCGTATTTACCGCAATCCTTTCTTTAATGCTTTTTCGTGAAAAAATCGGATTAAAAAAATGGACATCCATTGTACTTAAAATCGCAGGTTGTCTGCTGGCATCAGGAGCATTTGCTGTGCTTAATACAAAAGGGGCAACCTTAAGTGGCATTCTCTTTGGGGTGGCGGCAGGCTGTTGTTATGCGCTGACTCCGATTTTAAGCAAGATCGCTGGTAAGCAGGTAAATGTATTTGTTATGTCCACCTACAGCTATCTATTTGCGGCACTTTTTCTCGGGATTGCTACAAAACCATGGACAGCAAATGCAATCACCAACCCGAAAGTACTAGGGTTAGGTGTATTATTTGCGCTGATTCCGACAGCAATAGGATACGTGCTTTATTATGAGGGCGTCAATCAGATTACAGAGACGAGCAAGGTTCCGGTATTTGCATCTTCTGAGACAGTATTTGCTATTATTTTTGGTATCCTGATCTTTCAGGAAAGCTTTGGATTTGTTAATGGAATCGGTATATTGCTCATCTTTATCTCGATTATATTTATTGAATTTTTGTAGTATTTCATTTATAATGAATCTATATGAGAATTTGTCGAAATATGTTAATCGGCAAGCGTGTATACAGACAAGTTATTTAAAAAGGAGATTTCAATTATGGGAACAAAACCAACTGTTTTAATGATCTTAGATGGATGGGGACTCAGTGACAAAGTAGAAGGTAACGCAATCGCTCAGGCTAATACTCCAGTTATGGACAAATTAATGGCTGAATGTCCATTCAAACCAGGTTATGCTTCCGGTATGGCAGTAGGTCTTCCAGATGGTCAGATGGGTAACTCCGAAGTTGGTCATATGAACATCGGTGCTGGACGTATCATTTACCAGGACTTAACATTAATCACAAAATACATCGAAGATGGTGAATTCTTCGAAAACAAAGCTCTTTTAGAAGCAATCGCTAACTGCAAAGCGAACGATTCCGCTCTTCATACATGGGGCTTATTATCTGACGGTGGTGTACACAGCCACAACTCCCATTTATATGGTATCTTAGAATTAGCTAAGAGAAATGGTTTAGAAAAAGTATATGTACATGCATTCTTAGATGGACGTGACACACCTCCAGCATCTGCAAAAGAATATGTACAGGAATTAGTTGATAAATGTGCAGAAATCGGTGTTGGTAAAGTAGCTTCCTTATCCGGACGTTACTATGCTATGGACCGTGATAACAACTACGACCGTGTAGAAAAAGCTTACGCTGCTATGGTTTATGGCGAAGGCGCTAAAGCTACAGACGCAGTAGAAGCTATGCAGGCTTCCTACGATGCAGGCGTAACAGACGAATTCGTAATCCCAACAGTAATCGAAGAAGACGGCGCTCCAGTTGGAACAGTGAAAGCGAATGACTCCGTAATCTTCTTCAACTTCCGTCCAGACCGTGCTCGTGAAATCACAAGAGCATTCTGTGATGATGAATTTGCTGGATTCGAACGTCGTGGTGGTAAATTACCATTAACATTCGTATGCTTCAAAGACTATGATGAAACAATCGCTAACAAGATCATCGCATTTGAAAAACCAGTATTAGCTAACACATTAGGTGAATACTTAGCTAACCTTGGTTTAAAACAGGCTCGTATCGCTGAAACAGAAAAATACGCTCACGTAACATTCTTCTTCAACGGTGGTATCGAAGAACCTAACAAAGACGAAGATCGTATCTTAGTTAAGTCTCCAGCAGTTGCTACATATGACTTAAAACCTGAAATGTCCGCTCCAGAAGTAGGCGAAAAATTACAGGATGCAATCAAAAACGGCGGATATGACAACATCGTTGTTAACTTTGCAAACCCTGATATGGTAGGTCATACAGGTGTGATCCCAGCAGCAATCGAAGCTGTTGAAAGAATCGACCAGATCGTTGGTTATGTAATCGATGCAATCAAAGAAGTTGATGGTTGTGTATTTATCTGTGCTGACCACGGTAATGCTGATCAGATGATCAACTACGAAACAGGCGCACCATTCACAGCTCATACAACAAACCCAGTTCCATTTATCGCTGTTAACTGCGAAGGCGTAACAGACTTAAAGGAAAATGGACGTCTTTGCGATATCGCTCCAACATTATTAGACATGATGGGTATTCCACAGCCTGAAGAAATGACAGGTATCAGCTTATTAATCAGAGAATAATCATAAGATTAAATCAGAATTAACCGGCTGAAAGCAAAAATGATTGATAATGAATTTTATGAAACCACAGCAGGGAATTCCTTGCTGTGGTTTTCTAAATTAAAGAGAAATATAAGGATTAAAATATTATGAGTAAAAAAGAATTAAACTGGGCAGTCCTTGGAACAGGAGTTATTGCCAATCAGATGGCACAAGGACTTGAAAAAATGGGCAAAAAACTTTACGCAGTTGGCAACAGAACCCACTCCAAAGCCGTAGCATTTGCTGAAAAATACGACGTAGGTGTCGTATACGACAAAATCGATGATATGTTTGAAGATGAGAATGTTGACATCATCTACATTACAAGCCCTCATAACACTCACTATCAGTTCATGAAGAAAGCATTAGAACATGGAAAACATCTTTTCGTTGAAAAATCCATCACCTTAAACAGTGAAGAATTGGATGAGATGATTGCACTTGCAGATCAGAAGAATCTAATCATTGGGGAAGCAATGACCATCTGGCATATGCCCCTTTATAAAGAATTATGGCGTATCGTGGAAAGTGGTGAGCTTGGTAAAGTACAGGTGATTGTAATGAACTTCGGTAGTTTTAAGGAATACGATATGAGCAACCGTTTCTTTAATATGAATCTTGCAGGTGGTGCCATGCTTGATATCGGTGTTTATGCACTTTCTATCGTAAGAAGCTTTATGAGTAAAAAACCAGACCAGGTGCTGACACAGTGGAAACCATCTCCAACTGGCTCTGACGAAATCGCTACAATCTTATTAAAGAATGAAGATGATCAGCTCGCAACGGTGGCTCTTTCCATGCATTCCAAACAGCCAAAACGCGCGATGATCAGCTGTGAAAAAGGTTATATCGAAATCATGGAATATCCTAGAGCTGACAAAGCAATCATTGTAGACGCAGAAACAGGCGAAACAAGAGAAATCACAGCAGGGGATACAGAAGATGCTCTTTATTATGAAATGCTTGACATGGAGGCAGCAGTTTTAAGCGGCGATGTAGGACCACTTCAGTTAGAATACTCTAAAGACGTAATGGATATTATGACGTATTGTCGAAATGAATGGGGCATGAAATACCCAGAAGAAATGTAAGGTTAATGTAAGGTTCCGTTAACAATTTTTCAATGTTTCTTTGCTATAATAAGAACATCAAAAGAACGAAAGCATAACATTAAAAAACACAGGAGGTTTGTTACATGAAATATGAAATTAAGGGTGGCGCAATGCCAGTAGTAGAAATTCATCTTGAAGCAGGAGAAGCAATCCGTTGTGAAGGCGGCGGAATGGTTTGGATGAGCAACAATATGGAAATGAAAACACAGGGTGGTGGACTTGGCAAGATGTTCGGCAGAGCATTTTCCGGTGAATCCATGTTCCAAAACATCTATACAGCTAAGAAAGGTCCTGGAATGATCACTCTTGGAAGCTGTTTTCCAGGTAGCATTGTTGCAGTAGAAATTGGACCAGGTAGAGAACTGATCTGCCAGAAATCTGCATATTTAGGAAGCACAACTGGTGTTAATTTAGAAGTTGTATTCCAAAAAAAACTCGGCGCGGGTTTCTTTGGTGGTGAAGGTTTCATCATGCAGAAATTAACAGGTAATGGTATCGCATTTGTTGAAATTGACGGAACAGCGATTGAATATACATTAGGCAGAGGCGAACAGATGATTATCGATACAGGTCACCTTGCATTCATGGACAGCACTTGTAAGATGGATATTCAGAAAGTTCAGGGCGGAGCTAAGAACATGCTTCTTGGCGGCGAAGGCTTATTCAACACAGTTGTAACAGGCCCTGGAAGAATCACTCTTCAGACAATGCCAAAGAACGCTCTTGCAGCACAGATGGCACCTTATATCGTAACAGGATCTAACTAGGATGAATCATTATTATATCCAGAGATTCGTGGATGCACAGAATAGTCCCTATGCAGGCTACGAAACAGCGTTAAAGGAAATGAAAAATGGCAGGAAAGTAAGCCACTGGATCTGGTATATCTTCCCACAGCTAAAACAACTGGGCAGAAGCAGTACCGCAAAGCATTATGGAATCAGCGGCCTTAAAGAAGCGATGGAATATATGAAGCATCCATTGTTAAAGGAGAGGTTGTTGGAAATTAGCAATGTGATACTGAAACTTCCAGGTGATGATCCGCATCGACTGATGGGATTTCCGGATGATCTGAAACTGCAATCCTGTATGACGTTGTTTACTTATGCCAGTGATGAAGATGTATTTCAGAAAGTCTTGGATAAGTATTATGCAGGTAAAAAAGATTCGAAGACGGTAGAAATCATACAGGAAGATATCATTAAAGAATTTTGTGAAGTAGAAGCAGATTATGAAAATCTCTGTGGAAGATGTTATGGATAGATAAAATTATATATTTTGTGAATTTTGAAGGCTGTCGGAAATTCCGATAGCCTTTTGAAGTATAAGGGGATTTGCTGCTATTCTATAAAAATATTTTGCAAGAATTATGATTCAGACATCTGCAAAATGAATAAATGGAGAATTTGTAAAAATAAAAGTCAAAAATTTAACTATTTCGTATTGACACTTCAACGCGTTGAAGTTATAATGCTAAACATAAGGAAAATAAAGAACGGTAATTTAAAGGAGGAAACAAAATGAAAAAGAAATTACTTGCTGTAATTACAGCAGCCGTACTTGCATTATCACTTGTAGCTTGTGGTGGTGGTAAAGATTCCAAAACTTACAAAATTGGTATCTGCCAGTTAGTTCAGCATCCAGCTTTAGATGCAGCTTCCCAGGGCTTCCAGGACACATTAATTGAAAAACTTGGCGAAGACAAAGTAACATTTGATCTTCAGAACGCAGCTGGTGAATCCGCAACTTGTGCAACAATCGTTAACGGATTTGTATCTGATGGCGATGACTTAATCTTAGCTAACGCAACAGCTTCCTTACAGGCATCTGCAGCAGCTACAGCTGACATTCCTATCTTAGGAACATCTATTACAGACTATGCAACAGCTCTTGAAATCGAAGACTGGACAGGTACAGTTGGAAATAACATTTCCGGTACATCTGACTTAGCACCACTTGATGAACAGGCTAACATGATCAAAGAATTATTCCCAGAAGCTAAAACAGTTGGTTTAGTATTCTGTTCCGCAGAACCAAACTCTGCATACCAGGTTAAAACAATCGCTGGTCACTTAAAAGACCTTGGAATCGAATCCAAAGAATATGCTTTCGCAGACTCTAACGACGTAGCATCTGTAGTTAAATCCGCAGGCGCAAACTCTGACGTACTTTACATCCCTACAGATAACACAGCAGCATCTTGTACAGAAGCTATCGCAGGTGCTAACGATGCAGCTCCTATCGTATGTGGTGAAGAAGGTATCTGTAAAGGTTGTGGTGTAGCTACATTATCCATCGACTACTATGAATTAGGTCAGGCTACTGGCGAAATGGCTTACAAAGTATTAGTTGAAGGCGAAGACATCACTAAGATGCCAGTAGAATTCGCTCCAAACGTAACAAAGAAATTCAACAAAGCTAACTGTGAAAAATTTGGTGTAACAATTCCTGAAGGATACGAAGAAATCGCTGAATAATCACAAAGTTATATTTGAATCGTAATAACGATTAGTTTTATAAGATAATTGCCCTCGAGCGATCGGGGGCAATTTTATGAAGGGCAAATAATTTAATATTATATTATTTGTTTTTCGAAAGATAAGTAAAAGATAATAGTATAAGAGATTAGTAATTTTTGAAAAGAAAGGATTAGGCATGGATATTTTAGTATTATTCAATGCATTGCCTGGTGCAGTAGCTCAGGGTCTTATCTGGGGTATCATGGCAATCGGTGTGTATATCACATTTAGAATTCTCGATTTAGCGGACTTAACCGTTGACGGAACAATGTGTACAGGTGGTGCAGTTTGTATCGTTTGTATGACAAAAGGAATGAACGTATGGATTGCAATGTTAATCGCAGTAATCGCTGGTTTAATCGCTGGTGGTGTTACTGGTATCTTCCATACAAAACTCGGTATTCCAGCAATCTTAGCTGGTATCTTAACTCAGTTAGGTTTATATTCTATCAACTTAAGAATCATGGGCGGTAAAGCGAACATGGCTATCTCCGTTGATAAATATGATTTATTAGTATCTTTACGTTTTGTTAAAAACGTACCATTTATTCAGAATACAATCCTTAAGGTAGTCATCCTTACAGCTGTCTTAATTGCGATCCTTTACTGGTTCTTCGCAACAGAAGTTGGTGCATCCATCAGAGCTACAGGTTCTAATGAAAAGATGGCTCGTGCACAGGGTATCAATACAGATATGAATAAGGTATTAGGCCTTATGGTTTCCAATGGTATCGTAGCATTTGCTTCCGCATTATATGCTCAGTATCAGGGATTCGCAGATGTTAACGCTGGTCGTGGTGCGATCGTAATCGGTCTTGCAGCTGTTATCATCGGTCAGGTAGTATTTGGCAAGTTCAGCGAAAAATTAGCATTCAGCTTAGCTACAGTAGCAGCAGGTGCTATCATTTACTACATCGTATTACAGGTAGTATTATGGCTTGGATTAAACTCCAACGACTTAAAACTTCTTTCTGCTTTAGTAGTAGCAGCATTCTTAGCTGTTCCACACTTAAAACAGCAGCATTTCTCAAAGCCTAAAAAAGCAAAAGGAGGTAAAGCATAATGTTACGAGTTGAAAATATTTACAAAACATTTAACCCTGGAACAGTTAACGAAAAGAAAGCATTACAGGGTGTTAACCTTCACCTTCGCGATGGCGATTTCTGTACAGTAATCGGTGGTAACGGTGCTGGTAAATCTACAACATTAAATGCGGTTGCAGGTTTATGGCCTTTAGATGAAGGTAAAATCTTCATTGATGGTATTGACATCACAAACCTTCCTGAATTCAAACGTGCAAAATATTTAGGACGTGTATTCCAGGATCCAATGACAGGTTCTGCACCTGGTATGACAATCGAAGAAAACTTAGCACTCGCTGCAAGACGTGGTAAAGCACGTGGCCTTAAGAAAGGTCTTACAAAAGCAGAAAGAGATGAATATACAGAATTATTAAAAATCTTAGATTTAGGATTAGAAAAACGTCTTACATCTAAAGTAGGTTTATTATCTGGTGGTCAGAGACAGGCTTTAACACTTCTTATGGCTACATTACAGAAACCAAAACTTTTATTATTAGACGAACATACAGCAGCTCTTGACCCTAAAACAGCTGCTAAAGTATTAGAAACAACCGATAAAATCGTTGCAAAAGATAAACTTACAACACTTATGATCACACATAACATGAGAGACGCAATCGCTCATGGTAACCGTCTGATCATGATGTGGGAAGGTAGAGTTATTTACGACGTATGTGGAGAAGAAAAGAAGAAACTTCAGGTTTCCGACCTTCTCAAGAAATTCGAAGAGGCCAGCGGCGCAGAATTCGCTAATGACCGTATGATGTTAGGTTAAATTACTAATCTTTATCTTTATCCTTAAAAGAAGAGTAGACTTTGTTCTGCTCTTCTTTTTTGCGTATGTGGAAATCTTTGTGGATTCGTGATTTTACATGCTTTTTTGGGGGGAGATTTATTGTAGTGTCGTGCTTTTTACATGCTTTTTGGGGGGAATAATTGTAGTGCCGTCGTTTCACATCCTCTTTTAGGCTTATTTTTTTGGAAAGAGTATATGAAAAAGTTGTCACTACCTCTTATTTAAGTCGTATGCTAAAAAGAGGTAGTGTTTTTTTGTGGACTACCGCTTTTGAATTTTTATATAAAGAAATGAGTGTGTGAAAACTCTGGAAACTTGCTTAAGTGCAGAGTTTTAGCCCTTGATTACTTGTATACAGGCTGTTTTGAGACAAATTAGTACCTCATTCTCGAAAACTATTTCATGAAAGAGGTATTGGATAAAAAAGCACATACTCATATTGAATATATTTGATAAATAAGAGGTATTAGCCATTTAAACTATACCTCTTTTGAATTTTTACAATGTTAAAAGAGCAAGTAACACGACTGAGTAACTTTACAATGTTAAAAGAGCAAGTAACACTAGTGAGTTATTAGACAATGCCTGCCTTTACCGTGCGGCGCAAAAGAAAGTAACTACCTTTACAAAAATGTATGTTATAATAAGTATATAAACATGAGAAGAGAATTATGACAGACTGGAGGGATGGCGATGTTAAAAGTAATTATATCTTTAAAATCCGGAACAACAAAAGAACATGTATTAGTACAGAATAATAAGATTACAACGAAAGGGATTATTGTATGCATGCTCGATGCACTTTGTGACATTGGATTAGTTGCAATGACATGGAAGATTGCAAAGATTGTGTATAAGAAGAAATAGGGTGAATTAAGGGGGGTACTTATGAAGAAATTACAAGTATTACTTATTGTTGGGTTGATAATGTTAGGACTTTGTGCCTGTGGCAAGAAGGAGTCTTCCACCGATGGAATGCCAAATCCAGTGCAGGAAGTAGCTTCTTTAGAAGAACTTGCAAAAACTATGAATTGCGCCATGATCAAGCCAGAAGGTGTGGAAATCAGCGACGAAACCTTTTCCGTGATTCAGGGGGAACCAAAGATTGGACAATACACATTTACCGTTGATGGACAGGAATGTATGCTTCGATTTGCCGATGCAGACGTGAAGACAGATATCAGTGGTGTGTATCCGGAAGATCAGGAGGGCAAAACTCTTTATGAAGATGATGTCGACAATGACCATGGACATTACATTGAAAATGATAACTGTAAGGCATACCGCTGGTTTACCGTGGATGGTCAGTATATCTTTTATGTAGAAGATAAAGGTGATTGGGAATGGGATCAGTTTGAACAGGTTTATAAGCCATTTATTGAGATGAAACCAGTTAACTGGACCTCTGATGTGTCATTTGAAGAATACAAGGCTCTTGAAGGAACTTATGCAGATGAGAATTCAGAATATGTTGCAATGATCATGCAATATATGGACCACGTGGAAATCTATGAGATCAATCAGACTGACGAAGGCAATCACATTTGGGAAGCATCTGCAGTGCTTGATGGTGACCAGTTAAAATTCGAAAAAGGAAGATATTATCTGGTAACTTACGATGAAGATAAAGGCGAATCCAATGAAAAAGAGCTTGGCACCGAAAAAGCCGGAAGCCTTACCATCAAGGATAAACAATTAACCTTTAATCAGGTTAGTGACGAAACAATTAAGGGATTAACATTAAAATTGTCTGAATAGATTTTTACCAGATTGGAGCGTGAAAAAGATGAAAACAATCAAAAAACTGTTCGAACTTGGAAACCGTTATGCAGAAGACAGCGACTGGAAGGATTTCGCATTAGTGAAATTTTGCCTTTGCGCTATGGGCATTATCATTGGAGCAAATATTCCAAAGAAATATAAAACTCAGACTACTGGAATTGCAGCAGGTGTGTTCGCCATCACCTATGTGCCATTAATGGCAAAGGTAGTTAAGATTGCAAAAGATATGATGGAAAAATAATAGAAATGATAAAGTAAATAATTGAATCTCTCTTACTGATTGTGGTAAGAGAGATTTTTTATTGTCCGTAAAAACGGACTATAATTTTTGTAAATTTATGGTGTAACTATTAATCAAGAACAATTTAATGAGGAATTTTGAAAGGAGTATAGCAATGAAAAAATTAACTGTTCTGATTTTAACTTTATTAATGGCATTAGGGCTCGTCGCTTGTGGAGGTGGAACAAAAGAAGAGGCTAAGAAAGAGTATGTAACAGAAGATGAGATGGATGCATTTTTCACGAATCCGGATGATTTCAAAGGGAAATATGTGAAAATTCCAGGTAAGATTCTTGATGAAGTAGAGAAAGATGGTGATACCACAGCTCTTCAGGCATATTATGACACAGAAAATTATGAGAATACTTACATTGTTCATTCAACAACCTGTGAGGAGAAATTAAAAGGTGAAGATTATATCATGGTTGATGGAAAGGTAACTGGGACATTTAAAGGAGAGAATCTTTTTGGCGGAGAAATAACTTGTCCATTAATTGAAGAAGCAACCATTGAAAAGTCTTCTTATCTTGATATTGTTGTGCCAACAATCAAGGAAGTTACACCTGAAATATCCAAAGAACAAAAGGGTGTTACCATTACCATCCAGAAGATTCAGTATGCAGAAAAAGAAACTAGAGTATATCTTGAAGTGAAAAATGATACTAAAGAGAATATCAGCTATTCTGTATATGATATCAAGGCAATTCAGAATGGTAAGCAGATTTCAGGGAATGATAATTCTAATACTTTATACAATTTAGGAATGGATAGCATTGATTACGAAGTGAGTGCCCATGCATCTGTAGAAGGTATGGTTGTATTAAAATCAATCGATCCAGCAAAAGATTATCAGTTAATTGTGCCAGATATTTACTCGGATAATTATGAAATCGAATACAAAGATATGTCATTTGATATCAAAGCAGAATAGGAGATTGTTATGAAAAAGAAAAACATTTTAAGCATTTTACTTGCAATTTCTTTGTGTTTCGTTATGACTGCTTGTAGTACTGGACCAAGTGCAGAAGACTTGATGAAAGAAAGCGTACTAGGATTTTTCACAAATGTGAAAACTGGTGAATTCCAGAAAGCGCTTGAAAATGTCAAAGAAAGTAGTTCATTCAATGATGAGTTAGGCAAAGAGCGATATAACGAAGATACTGAATCAGGAAAAGCCATGATTAAGATTCTTAATGATATAAACGATCAGTTGACCTATGAAATTAAGGATGTAGTTGTTGATGAAAAAGATGAAAACAAAGGCACAGTTACTGCATCTGTTAAATTTGTAGACAGCGAAGATTTTGTCAAAGAATTCTTTGGAGAAGTTTTGATTCAGGCATTCTCTAACTGGGGAGAAGATGTATCCGAAGAGGAAGAAGACGCACAGCTTGCAAAAATCCTTGAAAAGGTTGCTGAAAAAGAACGCGAAGTCAAATATATCGAGGAAGATATTACTATCAACATGGTAAAAGACGAAGAAAGCTGGAAGATTGCAGATATAGACGATGATCTTGCAAATGCAATCACAGGAAATCTGATGAAATCCTTTGAAGAAGTAGAAAAAGCTTTGGAAGAAGAGTAAAACTATAAATTATACTTAACTGTATATGTAAATGGAAGGAAGGCAGGCCGTCTGGTCTGCTTTTCTGCATATAATAAGTTTTTTATCTAAGACAGTAATAATACGATTCTATGTAAGAATATGGTATAATAATACATTATGGAATGACTCTACAAATTGAGATTTGTAGGGATGAAGTAGATGGCAAAACTATTAGAAATTACAGGTAAAGCTCTCTCGGGAGAATGGGGTTCTAATGATGAAACAGGTAATGGAATACCAGTATTAAGAACAACCAATTTTACTAATGAGGGAGTTGTTGATTTTAACAATGTGGTAACAAGGAACATTACAAAAAAGAAGATAGAAGAAAAGTATCTTCGCAAAGGTGATATCATTATTGAAAAATCTGGTGGCAGTGACAAACAGCCAGTGGGCCGTGTGATCTATTTTGATGGACCAGACAATACCTATTTATTTAATAATTTTACTGGATTACTTAGGGTAAAAAATCAAAAAGCATGGTATCCCCGTTATGTGTTTTATTCGCTTTTTTCAAACTATCGAAAAGGTGGAACAAGACCATTTGAAAATAAAACTACTGGACTTCATAATTTGAAAACGGATGATTATGTTTCTAGGTATGAGGTAGTGGAAACTGATATGTCTACACAGATACAAATCTGTGATCAGCTTGATAGGATGTATGGTATTATCAAAATGCGTCAGCAAGAACTCCAAAAGCTGGATGAACTCATCAAAGCCCGATTTGTCGAGATGTTTGGGGATATAAACATCAATGACAAAGGCTGGGATTTTCAACCGCTTGGTGAACTTTGCACTATTGTGAGAGGTGGATCTCCTAGACCAATCGAACGATTTCTGGGAGGAAATGTTCCATGGATAAAAATCGGAGATGCAACAGAGGGCGAAAGTATTTATTTGAATTCTACTAAAGAACATATTATCCAAGAAGGGATAAAAAAGAGCCGCCTGGTAAAGGCTGGCAGTCTGATTTTTGCAAACTGCGGAGTTTCATTAGGATTTGCAAGAATTATTACATTTGATGGTTGTATTCACGATGGCTGGCTTGCAATGGAAGATATTGATGAGAGATTGGATAAAGTCTTTTTGTTGCAGGCATTAAATCAAATGACAGAACACTTCAGAGCAATTGCCCCAGCAGGAACACAGCCTAACTTGAATACTGCAATCATGAAAGCGTATAAACAGATTTTGCCACCAATTGAAATGCAGAAGGTGTTTATTGAGTTCTGTAAACAAGTCGACAAATCAAAAGTT
>JAKSRP010000024.1 GCA_024403555.1 Lachnospiraceae bacterium
ATCGGGGTTGGATCTATCCCGGTAAAGAGATGCTCCATGATTGTATTACCGGATACTGTCATGTGTTTAATAGTAGAAAACGGAATGTCTAATTCATTGCACATCTCATCGATCATTGTTCGAATTTGCGTTTGAATCATAGCAGAAAGTTCAGATAGATGATCTGGATTTTTCATACAATAATCGACTCTGCTTATGACATCAGAACCAAAAGAAATCTGCTGATTCCATTCTTTAATTGTTGTTACAGGGATTTTTGTATCTAAATCAGCAAGTGTCACAACAACCGTTGTTGTACCAAGATCGACAGCAATGCCGTAAGAGAAATTGCCTTGCTGTGAAGAAGTAGTGCTGGTACATGTATCTTGATCAACAATTTTGTCAGAAAGGTATTGATGACTATTTAATTCGATACAGACTCCAGGGGCGGGGATATGCTGACAAGCAAGTACATCTTTTTTATTACAGTTAGCGTCAACGATTGTAACCTTGCATTTACCACAAGTACCTTTACCACCGCAAGGGGATGGAAGAAGAAGTCCATCCCTTCTTAGAATCTCTGAAATCGTCTGTCCTTCGTTATATGGAATTGTAATTGTTTTTCCGGATAGTTTTACATCGATTGTTTTCATAAGAAAATTATAACATACCATGGAAGTTTTGAAACAAAAAAAGAGATGCCAGTAAAACTGACATCTCTTATATTTTTAAAAATTATATTATCCACTAAAGAGCTAACATTAAGCTTTTGGATTACATACCAATACTGAAGATGAAAGCGATAACTACAGTGATTGGAGATGTTACAAGACGAGAGAATAAGATAGTTGGTACACCATTGTTGATTGTTTCGTCGTCTGCTTCTGCTAATGTTAAAGCTACTGGTAAGAAGTCACAACCTACCTGACCGTTGATAGCGAATAAAGCTGGTAATGCGTAACGTACAGGAATTGTTCCTTTACCGATTTCGTTACCAAGTAAAACACCGATGATCTGAGCGATTACAGCACCAGGTCCTAATACTGGAGATAAGAATGGTAAAGAACAGAAGATGGACATAGCTACTAATCCTGGTAAAGAACCAGCTAATGGTTTGATTAAGTTAGCAAGTAATGTACCTACACCAGAGTAGTTGATGAAACCTACGATAACGGAGATGAACATCATGAATGGAAGGATGTTCTTTAATACGATATCTAAGGAATCACGAGCTGCCTGATAGAATGTATTTACAACAGCACCGATCTTTTTACCCATGCCAGCGATCATACCAACGAAACCGCCCTGACCTTTTTCTTCTTCAGCTGGAGCAGCTGCAGCAGCAGGAGAGGATGCGGACTGTTCGGAAGCAAGTACTGCGGATTCAACGGATGCTTCTGCAACTGCAGCTGCAGCTTCGTCGCCACCTGCTAATACGATTTCTTCTACTAATACGCCAGAACAGAAGTTGTCTTCGCGGATGAATTTTGCTAATGGGCCGGATGGTCCGATAGGAATAACGTCGATTGTTTTAACGCCGTATTTTGGATATACGCCACAACGAGCTGTACCGCCACAGTCAACTACTGCTACGATCATGTTTTCAGGTTCTACTTTATTTTTGAAACCGTCAACAGCTGGAACACCAAGTAATTCAGCAATTCTTGCTGCGATTGGGTGAATTCCGCCACCTGTGATGGAAGCTACTACTGTCTGAGTTTCTGTTGCTGTAAGTGTGAAAGGTCCACCCCAGCCGTTAGGTCCGTGTTTAACTTTTACTACTGGTTTCATATGTGTTCCTCCTTACTTGTTGATGATATTAGCGATTACTTCTGTGATACAACCACGGATGAAGCAGCAGATGATACCTACGATGAGGTAACGAATTGCTAAGTTAGTTGTGTCAATTCCTAATGTCATAAGACCGGAAGCGATACCCATCCATACGAATAATTCACCAGGGTTACCATGTGCGAATAAACCTGTGATTGGGTGAGCCATTGTGAAGATAGCATCGATACAAGCTGGTTTGTATTTTTCTTCTACGAACTGACCCATTGTGTAACACATAGGGTTTGTAAAGAAGAATAATGCAAGGAAAGGAACTACAGCGTATCTACCGATACGGAAACGAGTAAGTTTCATAGCTGCTGCGTTAACGTTTTCTTCACCGATTAATGCGATTAAAGCATTGATCATTGTTAATAAGATAAGAACGTTAGGTAAGATACCTGTGATTAATCCAACGAGGTTCTGTCCACCAGCACCTACAACACCTGTGAAGGCCTGTGCCACTTTGATTACGATATCCATATATAAATCCTCCTTCAATATGAATAGTTACTCTGCTTCGATGAGTTCAATTTCTTCTTCTGTGATTTCCTCATCGGAAGCTTCTTTGTCTCTCTCACGCAGAAGCTCTAACTGAGAACGCGCACTCTCAAGAGCTTTCTTAACGTTTTTCTTTTTGGCGGATTCTTCTAATTCATTCAGAGTTTTACCAATGTTTTCTTCTTTACGCTTGGGCCTCGCAAAGACGGTAAACCCTTCCATTCCGTAGTAATCGATAATTGTATCGTCTTCGTCAACTACGAGAATAATGAAATAGCCTTTAGACATGATTAAGAATCTGGTTCTACCGGTTCCGGAAACCATTCTATAAGGCGTTCCCTTATACTGTTCCTTGATAGCATTCATGGTCTTGTACGATCCCTGTATTTGAAAATAAGCAAATACACATTGCAGAACATAACATGCTAATGCCAGTAAAACAAGTTTAAACATTGTCTGCCTCCAAAAAGTTACGTTGCGTGATTAAAAAGTTACAAAAAAGAACACAAATTCTTTTATGAATATATAATAATTGACTAAAAACGATTTGACAAGCAAAATAATATAATAATAACAAATTCTACACAAAAACGCTAAAGTATGTTATAATAAGTGTCAAATGACACGGTTAGATGTCGTAAAATGTAAAAATATATAAATAAGTTATTTATTTGACGAAAAATTTATCTATTTTGTTTATTTTTCTGGATAATTTATAAAATGAAAGAGGGTGAATATTTATGAAGAATGAAAATATGAACATGGAAGGCAAAGATTTGCTGATTGCTATTGCTGAGATGTATTATGATCAGAATATGACGCAGCAAAAAATTGCGCAAAAGCTCAATATGAGCAGATCTTTAGTATCAAAGATGTTGATCAAAGCAAGAAGTACCGGAGTAGTAGAAGTCATTATTCACAGAGAACCAACAAGACCATTTAAAGATCTAGAAGATAATCTCCAGGAAAAATTAAAATTAAAATACGTAAAAGTGGTCGATAACGGTAATTCTCCAGCTGATAAGTCGAATGTGGCCATCGAAGCAGGTATATATTTAGCATCAAGACTTCCTTCCTGTAAGAATGTCATTGTATCTTCCGGAAGGACCACAAGAGATATTGCGAATGCATTTCAGACGCCAACCAGTTTTCCGAATGTAACCTTTGTTCCTGTATCTGGTGGTGTGGGAGAAATTCAGTGGGATATTGATTCGAATATGATCTGTGGTAAATTCGCTCAGCAGTGTGGTGCTGACTATATGCAGATTCATGCACCAATTACCGTTGATTCTTATGAAGCTAAAAAGATGTTGATGGATCAGCGATTTATTAAAAATGTCATGGATAAGGCGCAGAATGCAGAAATTGCATTGGTAGGTATTGGTTCTAAGTATAATCGTGATAATTTTCATCGATTCCTAGAACAGAATGGAGCTCCGGATGACTTTTTTGGTGACGAAACACATATCATTGGAGATTTCTGCTACAATTTCTTTGATAAGAATGGAGATGTGGTAGATTGTAAGTGGAATGAATGCCTGATTGGACTTAATCTTGATCAGATTCGTGATATTCCTGAAGTAATCTGTGTGCCAAATTCGATTGATAAGGCGAAAAATACATATATTGCTGCTAAATCCGGTCTGATCAATACTTTAATCACCGATGTGAGAGTGGCAAAAGCAATCTTACGAGAGTACTCAAGAGATTTATTTAATTTTTAGAAAGATTTAAGAGAGGGCATCAGGCTCTCTCTTTTGCATTCTGGTGAAATTATGTTATAATCAGTTTCACAAATATCTGTAAGAAAGGATCAGTTTTGAAATCGTTATTTATTACTGAAAAACCGAGTGTGGCAAGAGAATTTGCCAAAGCACTTAGACTTAATACGACCAATCACGATGGTTATATGGAATCGAACAATACCATTATAACGTGGTGTGTCGGTCACCTTGTATCGATGAGCTATCCGGATGCCTACGATCCGGCATTGAAAAAATGGGATATGGCTACACTTCCATTTCTTCCAAAAGAATATAAGTATCAGGTCATTCCTGGCGTTGCAAAACAATACAAGATTGTAAGTGGGCTGTTAAACAGAAGTGATGTAGATACGATTTATGTCTGCACCGACTCCGGACGTGAGGGAGAATACATCTATCGATTAGTGGATCAGATGGCTCATGTTACCGGAAAACGCAAATTGCGTGTGTGGATTGACTCGCAAACCGAGGAAGAAGTGAGAAGAGGTATCAAAGAAGCGAGAGAACTCTCACATTATGACAATCTTGCAGCCAGCGCTTACCTGCGTGCCAAGGAAGATTACCTGATGGGAATCAATTTTTCCAGGGCACTTACTTTAAAATATGGATTTGCCATCTCAAATTACAAAGGAGAAAAGAAGAGTACCGTCATTGCAGTCGGCAGAGTTATGACCTGTGTGCTTGGCATGATCGTTCGAAGAGAACGAGAAATCAGAGCATTTGTTCCAACACCATTCTATCGAATCTTAGGGGATTTTGTATTGAATGATGAGAATATCGAGATGGAATGGAAGGTGACAGAGGACTCCCAGTATTTCGGCTCTCCTTACCTATATAAAGAGAATGGACTCAAAGAAGAAAAATACGCAAAACAGCTGATTGACTATATGGTGTCTAGTCCTCCGGTTGAAGGTGTGGTAGAATCCGTCTCCAGAAAAAAAGAGAAGAAGAATGCACCACTTTTATTTAACTTAGCAGAATTACAAAATACCTGCTCTAAGATGTTTAAGATTAGTCCGGACCAGACCTTAAAAGTGGTTCAGGAGCTTTACGAGAAAAAGTTAGTCACCTATCCACGAACCGATGCCCGAGTATTATCAACAGCTGTTGCAAAGGAAATTCATAAAAATATTGCAGGCTTACGTGGCTACCAACCATTTTCTCAGTTTGCGAATGAGATTATGGAGAAGAACGCTTACGAAGGACTCGCAAAGACAAGATACGTAAACGACAAGCAGATTACTGACCACTATGCAATTATACCGACGGGACAGGGTCTCGGAGCACTCAGATCCTTAAGTCAGTTAAGTGCGAGTGTATATATGGTGATTGTTCGAAGATTTTTAAGTATCTTTTATCCACCTGCGGTATATCAGAAAGTGAATCTAGAAACCCGCGTATTAACGGAGCATTTTTTCACCTCTACAAAGGTACTGCTTGAAGAAGGATATCTTAAGGTGGCGAATTATGGTCTTGATAAAAAAGAGGAAGGCAATGCCGCTTTAGTTGAAAAACTCTCTAAAATAAGGAAAGGAAGTAAACTTCCGGTCCGAGAGTTTCATATTAAAGAGGGTACGACCTCACCACCAAAGCGTTATAATTCCGGATCGATGGTACTTGCCATGGAAAATGCCGGACAGCTTATTGAAGATGAAGAGCTTCGTGCACAGATTAAAGGTAGTGGTATCGGTACAAGTGCCACACGAGCAGAGATTATCAAGAAATTAGTGAATAATAAGTATATCGCTTTAAATAAGAAAACACAGGTTCTGACACCAACTCATGTAGGCGAGATGATCTACGATGTGGTGTATTGTTCTATCCGTTCGCTTCTTAACCCAGAGCTTACTGCATCCTGGGAAAAAGGGCTTACCTATGTGGCGGAAGGCAGTGTAACTGAAGAAGAATATATGCAAAAGCTTGAGAAATTTGTCTCCGACCGAACCAATGGTGTGCGAAATTTAAACAATCAGAATATGTTAAGGCAGGCATTCGATGCGTCTGCTGTTTATTATAAGAAAGGAACAAAAGCAAATGGAAAAGTTAAAAACTAAGAACGTGTTTGTGGATCTTACTCAGACACAGGCTTATAAACTGATGGCGCAATATGAATACCCATGGGAAGTACTTCCTCATATTGGAGAATTTATCTTAGAGTATGGTAAGACATTATCTGAAGAAGAGTATGATCATCCAGCAGATGATGTGTGGATTCACAAAAGCTGCAAGGTATTTCCAACCGCTTATATCAACGGACCATGTATCATTGGTAAGGACACAGAAGTACGCCAGTGTGCATTTATCAGAGGAAATGCTTTAGTCGGCGAAGGCTGCGTGGTTGGTAACTCCACTGAGCTTAAGAATGTCATTATCTTTAATAATGTAGAAGTACCTCATTATAATTATGTAGGAGATTCTATTTTAGGCTATCATTCTCACATGGGAGCAGGATCTATTACTTCTAATATTAAAGCAGACAGAAAAAATATCGAAATTATGTGTGACGGTGAAAAAGTGGCAACCGGAATGAGAAAAATTGGTGCTATTTTAGGTGACTGGGTAGAAATCGGATGCGGTACAATCTTAAATCCTGGATCCATCGTTGGCCATAATTCTAATGTATACCCACTCTCCATGGTACGTGGATATGTTGAAAAAGAAAGCATTTATAAAAAGGCCGGAGAAGTAGTAGAAAAGTACTAGAAGTATGAGTTAATTTATGGTAAAATTATAACAAAGCGGGCGTAATGCTTATTTTTAATTTTTATACCGAAAGGAGTCTCAACATGATTTATTCACATGAAGTAGAAGAAATGTGTCCAGTAGCTCTTGGCGTTAATCACGGAGCTGCTCCAATCCCAGAAGAAGCAAAATGGGTAAAAGCTAAAGACGTAACAGATATCTCTGGTTTATCCCATGGTATCGGCTGGTGTGCACCACAGCAGGGTGGTTGTAAAATTACATTAAACGTTAAAGAAGGTATCATCCAGGAAGCATTAGTTGAAACAATCGGATGTTCTGGTATGACACATTCCGCAGCTATGGCATCTGAAATCTTACCAGGCAGAACTCTTTTAGAAGCACTTAACACAGACTTAGTATGTGACGCTATCAATACAGCTATGAGAGAAATCTTCTTACAGTTAGTATATGGTCGTACACAGAGTGCTTTCTCTGAAAATGGTTTAGCTATCGGTGCTGGTCTTGAAGATTTAGGTAAAGGCTTAAGATCTCAGGTTGGTACAATGTATGGTACATTAAAGAAAGGTCCTCGTTACCTTGAAATGGCTGAAGGTTACGTTACAGGAATCGCTTTAAATGAAGACAACGAAATCATCGGTTACCAGTTCATTAACTTTGGTCGTATGATGGACTTCATCAAAGCTGGTGACGACGCTCAGACAGCTATGGACAAAGCTAAAGGTCAGTATGGTAGAGTAGCAGATGCTGCACAGATCATCGACCCAAGAAAGCAGTAATATAGGAGGTAACGATAATGGCATTATTTGAATCATATGAAAGAAGAATTGACCAGATCAACGCTTGTCTTGCTGAATACGGTATCTCTGGTATCGAAGAAGCAGAAAAAATCACAAAAGATGCTGGTTTAGATGTATATCATCAGATCGAAGGAATTCAGCCTATTTGTTTTGAAAACGCTAAATGGGCTTACACAGTAGGCGCTGCTATCGCAATCAAAAAAGGTTGTAGAAAAGCTGCTGACGCTGCTGCAGCAATTGGTATCGGACTTCAGTCCTTCTGTATCCCAGGTTCCGTAGCTGACCAGCGTAAAGTAGGTTTAGGCCATGGTAACTTAGGTAAAATGTTATTAGAAGAAGAAACAGAATGTTTCGCATTCTTAGCAGGTCACGAATCTTTCGCAGCTGCAGAAGGTGCTATCGGTATCGCTGAAAAAGCTAACAAAGTTCGTCAGAAACCATTAAGAGTTATCTTAAACGGTTTAGGAAAAGATGCTGCACAGATCATCTCCCGTATCAACGGATTCACATTTGTAGAAACAGAAATGGATTACTACACAGGTGAAGTTAAAGAAGTATTCCGTAAGGCATACTCTGATGGTTTAAGAGCTAAAGTTAACTGCTACGGTGCTAACGATGTAACAGAAGGTGTTGCTATCATGCACAAAGAAGGCGTTGACGTTTCCATCACAGGTAACTCCACAAACCCAACACGTTTCCAGCATCCTGTAGCAGGTACATACAAAAAAGAATGTATCGAACAGGGTAAGAAATACTTCTCCGTAGCATCTGGTGGTGGTACAGGTCGTACATTACATCCAGATAACATGGCTGCAGGTCCAGCTTCCTACGGTATGACAGATACAATGGGTCGTATGCACAGTGACGCTCAGTTCGCTGGTTCTTCCTCCGTACCTGCTCACGTAGAAATGATGGGTCTTATCGGTGCTGGTAACAACCCAATGGTTGGTATGACAGTAGCAGTAGCTGTATCTATCCAGGAAGCAGCTGAAGCTGGTAATTTCTAAGAATCATATTTTAGATATTAACAACTGATAAAGAATATTTAGGGTTCAAACTGAAAGGTTTGGACCCTTTTTTTGTACAAATTCTTATATAATTATAGTAAAATAGAGTAGAGAAAGGATAAAAGGGAGATTGCTATGATTCACTGGGATGATCTTACTCTGGAAAACAGTATAAAGGATTATGAATTTACAAAACGTGTATTCTCGCAGATGAAACAGGTTGTAAGTCGCGAGGATTTTATTGATCAGGAAGCAGAAGAAATCTTTGCATATCTGAAAGATCAGATGGAGATGATTTCTTTTGGGGATTATTTGCGGCGTTTTCTCTTTCATCAGCTTGGTGAGGGTATTGCATTTAGTGATTTAGAGACGAGTGATTATGTAGAAATCATCTTTGAGTCCTTTGAGCGTAACCATGCACCATTTTCCTTTGGGCAGGATGTTGTAAATCCGAAAAAGCACATTCGCAGATGGCTTTCAAAAGACATTGTATCGAGAAAAACGATTTTTGTTCTCGGATTTGGCCTTTCTATGACCGAAAAAGAAGTAAGTGATTTTCTGACCAAAGTTATCAAAGAAGAAGATTTTCGACGTACGGATCCATTTGAA
Source organism: Lachnospiraceae bacterium (assembly GCA_024403555.1). GTDB lineage: Bacteria > Bacillota > Clostridia > Lachnospirales > Lachnospiraceae > Fimousia. Next base: position 9,190 of record JAKSRP010000024.1, read on the forward strand.
GCAGTGTGCTGGTACTGTTTTCATAATCAACTTCCATATAAAAGCGCTATGGAATTGCTGCACTATTATGAGACAGGAAGCTGTCCGAAGAAATTCGTGACGAACTGGAACGAGGTTATGGATATTCTTTCTTTGCATATTCAGTCGAAAGATGCTTTGCGAGAATATCTAATGTATTTGAAGTATATTTATAAAAAAGATGAGATCATTTCCTTTGCTTATGTAAACTTTGAGCGACTTTACAGACAGTGTCAGGAATTGATCTGTGATCTATATAATAAAGTTGAAGAACAAGACGAAACAGGTAAAGTTTATGAACCTGAGGATATCCGAGAAGCTGACATTGAACGAGTGCTATGCAGTGGGATTCCGTACACGAAAAAAGGAAATCTTGAAAAAATCAGTAAATCGCTTCTGAATAAGCACATTTCCTCCCATCGCATGAGCAGACAGCGTTTGAATAATCTGATGCACCATAAGGCAACGTTAGAACGATTTGATCTGATTACGCTCTCATTTTTAGTGTGCAGTCAGATTCATGATGTCGATGAAGAAGAAAGATTGATGATCTTTCTTGATCAGACCAATGCAATGCTTGTAAAATGCGATATGGACGAATTGTACCCGGTCAATGCTTACGAAGCATTTGTCATGATGTGTCTGTTATCCTTTGATCCGTTAGAAACCTATAGTGCTGTCTGGGAACTATCCTACAGCCAGGAGGAACTATAATATATGGAACTGGAAAACCTATTTGAACAAGAAAACTTAATAATGCTTCCCTGGGAAGGCTGGAAGGTGGAGCATCTGATCGGAGCGGGCTCTTATGGACGAGTATATCAGATTTCTCATCCCAAACATGGACTTTCGGCTGTAAAGATCGTTCCATTTAAACCACAGGAGAAGGATAAGCTTGCAAAGTATGAGAATGCGATCAATTTTCTGATTGGTATTCAAAACAGCAAGCATATCGTAAAGGTCTTTGAATATGCGACCGTGTGGAAGGAAGAAGTGTCCATGTTTATCGTGTATTCAAGGATGGAATTGCTTCGTCCTCTTTATGGGGTTTATGATCACCGCGAACTAGAAGAAGAACAGATCATAAAGATTGGAATTGATTTATCCGAAGCCTTGATGGAGTGCGAGAAGTATGGTGTCCTGCACCGGGATATCAAACCAGGCAATGTGTTGGTGGATGACCACGGTGTGTGCAAATTAGCCGATTTTGGGAATATGTTCATCGCCCAGGATCAGAAATCACGTCCGGATATCAAGGGGACGCCTGCTTACATGGCTCCGGAAGTATTTCACGGGCATTCTTATGATCGAAGAGCCGATTTGTATTCCCTTGGAATGATTTTATATGTTTTATTAAATAACGGCAAAGAACCATTTTTAAATCCGAGCCAGAAAGTTTATTTAAAGAGACACAAGGAAGAAGCATTTGAAAAGCGAATGGAAGGAGAGCCAATCCCGCCACCACTTAACGGCTCCGAACGATTATGTGAAATTGTAGGCAAATGCATCGCATATAATCCAAACCGTCGCTATAAAGATGCGGCGTCTTTAAAAAGAAGTTTAAAAGCTTTAACACCACATTCGATCTCAAAGAAAAAAATTATGACAGCCGCTATGGCAATTCTTTTGGTTCTTTGTGTTGCGGGTGGATATCTCTATGCAGATCATGTAAGAAAAATAGAAGAAGAAGCCAAACAAGTCGACGCTCAGTTTGAGCAGATCAAAGAGAAAGGAAGCATCTCATTTGCAGTGGTTAGCAAAAGCGAGTCAAACTATAAGACAGAAACAATCGAAGCGCTTTGCGAGAAGCTTGATTTAGATTATAACATCGTAACGATTCCACAAAAAGAGTGCTCCTCGGCAATAAAGAATGGAAAAGCCGACTGCATTATTTGTGGTGAGAATAAAGATTATGGCATCTCTTTTACGAATACGCTATATTATAGTGATTTGAAACTGTTCGTACGAAAAAATCAGAAGAAGAGTATTCAGCGTAAGATTAAAAAAGATGGCATTTTCAAAGGATTATCCGGTTATAGCTTTGCCCTGGTAGGTGGTTCGAAAGGTGGAGCGTTCTTTGATGATATCGATGAGTGGGACTATACCCAGACAACCATTGTACGAAGCAACAAAGAGGCACAGAAGAGAGTCAGCGAAGGTCATGATGATATCGCAATTGGAAAGAAAGAATTGAAAGTGCGCTATGATGACCTTGCTACCATCAAAGATTCCGAACTCGTATTCCGCGTCAGCATTGGATGTGCCCAGGCGGGAGAATTGTATCAGCGAATCAATCAGGCGCTGAAAGAGATGGAAGAAGAAGGAACACTTGATGAGATTGCTAAGAAGTATGAGCTGAAGCATAAAAGTGGAGTGTTTGAATAGAATAGAGAGAGAGTAAAATGGAATCATCAAATCTCTAATGTTGAAATATAAAAATACAAAAGACGCGCCAGCGATGGCGCGTCTTTTGTATTTCTACACAACCCTTGTAGTCCACTTTGAACAGTCCCAAACTTCGGTTGCGATGTCTTCATAAAAATCTGGTTCGTGGCAAACCATGAGAATACTACCACGGTAAGCTTTTAATGCTCGTTTTAATTCATCTTTAGCATCAATGTCAAGATGGTTTGTAGGTTCATCCAGAATCAGAACATTTGACTCGCGATTGATAATCTTACAAAGTCTTACCTTTGCCTGTTCGCCACCACTTAGTACGCGTACCTGACTTTCGATATGCTTTGTGGTGAGACCACACTTTGCAAGGGCGGAACGAACTTCGTACTGGGTATATCCAGGAAATTCTGCCCAGATTTCATCAATACAGGAAGTATTGGTGTTTTGGTCAGTTTCCTGTTCAAAATATCCGATGCTCAAATACTGTCCCTGTTCTACAGAACCTTCCAAAGACGGAATCAGACCAAGAAGACTCTTAAGAAGTGTCGTCTTTCCGATACCATTTGCACCGGTTAACACAATTTTCTGCCCACGCTCCATCTCAAGATTTAATGGAGAGGAAAGTGGTTCGTCATAACCAATCACCAACCCATTCGTCTGGAAGATATATCGGCCTGGGGTACGGTCTTCTTTAAAGTTGAACTGTGGTTTCGGTTTTTCCTGTGCCAGTTCAATTAATTCCATATTATCTAATTTCTTCTGACGGGACATCGCCATATTTCTCGTTGCAACACGTGCTTTATTACGTGCTACGAAGTCTTTAAGGTCTGCAATTTCTTTCTGCTGTTTATTATAAGCTGCTTCAAGCTGGGCTTTTTTCATCGCATACACTTCCTGGAAACGCTCATAATCACCAGGGTATCTCGTTAATTTCTGCTGATCCATGTGATAAATGAGATTGATCACACTATTTAAGAACGGAATATCGTGAGAAATCAGGATAAAAGCATTTTCATAGTCATTTAAATAGCGTTTTAACCACTCGATATGCTCTACATCCAGGTAGTTTGTCGGTTCGTCAAGAAGTAAGATGTCTGGTTTTTCAAGAAGAAGCTTCGCAAGAAGTACCTTCGTTCTCTGGCCACCGGATAAATCATCAACGGGGCGCTCTAAACCAAGTTCGGTAAGGCCAAGCGCCTTTGCAACTTCATCCACTTTGATGTCGATTAGATAAAAGTCATGGGCATCTAAAAGGTCCTGAAGGGTACCAGTTTCTTCTAATAAAAAGGCCATCTCTTCATCATCCGCCTCAGCCATGCGATTATACATCTCATTCATATCTCTTTCCATATCAAAAAGATCATCAAAAGCAGAAGCGAGGACGTCTCGAATGGTCATACCCTTCTTTAAATCCGTGTGCTGATCCAGATATCCAACCTTCACACGCTTTGCCCACTCAATCGTTCCTTCATCCGGCATCAGCTTGCCGGTAATAATATTCATGAATGTGGATTTTCCTTCCCCATTGGCACCAAACAGTCCGATATGCTCCCCTTTTAAAAGGCGGAAAGACACATCATCAAAGATAGCACGGTCACCAAAACCATGGGTCAGATGCTCTACATTTAATATACTCATAGGTAAAACTCCTTTTCATTAATCTCGCAAAATAGCGATGTTTCCTTATTATAACCTAATTCGTGAGCAAATGTATCTGCAAAATTGTTTTTTTCTGCGAACAATTCATAATTATTGTTGCAAAATTTCAATTTTCTTATAAAATGATAAGAGATATAATTTTATACAAATTGTAAAAATGACAATAATTTAAAAATGAGGTATAGATAATGAAAAAAGTCGTTAAATTCGGCGGAAGCTCTTTAGCAGATGCAAAACAGTTTAAAAAAGTAGCAGCAATTATCCAGGCAGATGAAAGCCGCGTATACGTAGTACCATCCGCACCTGGTAAAAGATATGATGGAGATACAAAAGTAACAGATATGCTCCTCAAAGCTTATGATATGGCTAGCAAAGGCGAAGATATCACAGGTCAGGTAGCATTAATTAAAGATCGTTACGATGAAATCATCAAAGGTCTTGAATTAAAAGATTTCTCTTTAGATGCAGATTTTGAAGAAATCACAAAGATGCTCCAGGAAGATCCACAGAAAGACTACACAGCTTCCCGTGGGGAATATTTGAATGGTAAGATCATGGCTGCATATATTGGCTATGAATTTATCGATGCAGACGAAGTAATCTTCTTCAACGAAGAAGGCAACTTAAATACATACAAAACAGAAAGAGTTTTAAGCAGACGTTTAGCTGAAACACCAAAAGCAGTTGTACCTGGTTTCTATGGTCACGGCAAAGATGGTAATGTTAAGACATTCTCCCGTGGTGGTTCTGACGTAACTGGTTCTGTAGTAGCTCAGGCTGGTAAAGTAGATATCTACGAAAACTGGACAGACGTTTCCGGTTTCTTAGTTGCTGACCCACGTATCGTTAAAAATCCTGCTACAATCAAGTACATCACATACAGAGAACTTCGTGAGCTTTCCTACATGGGTGCATCCGTACTTCACGAAGACGCAATCTTCCCAGTACGTTACTCCGGTATTCCAATCAATATCCGTAACACAAACCGTCCAGAAGATAAAGGTACATGGATTGTAGAAAGCACAGGCCAGAAATCTGACTTCGTAATCACAGGTGTTGCTGGTAAAAAAGGCTTCTGCACAATGCTCATCACAAAAGCTATGATGAACTCTGAAATTGGATTTGGCAGACGTGTATTACAGGCATTAGAAGACAGCGATATCTCCTTCGAACATATGCCATCCGGTATCGATACAATGACAGTGGTTGTTCATGAAGACGAATTCCTTCATAAAGAACAACAGGTAATCTCCACAATCCACCGTCTTGCAAAACCAGACCACATCGAAATCAGCTCCGATTTAGCATTAATCGCAGTAGTAGGTCGTGCAATGAAATCCGCAAAAGGCACAGCTATGCGTCTTTTCACAGCACTTGCTATGGCAGATGTTAATGTAAGAATGATCGACCAGGGTTCTTCTGAACTCAATATCATCATCGGTGTTAAGAATGCAGACTTTGAAAAAGCAATCCGCGCAATCTACGATGGTTTCTGCAAATAATTTTGGGCAAATGCTCTTATAATGAATATTCAGGCTTCGCTTTAAATGAAAAGCGGAGCCTTTTTTCTTCTTTCATTTTTATAGATTTTGCGTTATGATTAATATAGTTCTATTAATTTGAATTTAAATTAATGCAAATATACGAGGTGACCATTATGGAAAATGTATTCAGCGGGAAAAAATTAGGTTTTGGTTTAATGAGACTTCCATCTCTTGATCCAGAAGATCCATCCAAAATCGATATTGAACAGTTAAAAACTATGGTGGATATCTTCATGGAAAGAGGATTTACTTACTTTGACACAGCATGGATGTATTGTGGATTCCAGAGTGAACATGCAGTAAAAGAAGCATTAGTAGATCGTTATCCAAGAGATTCCTACACATTAGCAACAAAGCTTCACTCTAACTTTATCAAAGAAGAAGCAGACCGTGATAAAGTATTCAATGAACAGATGAACAAAACAGGCGTAGATTACTTTGATTACTACTTAATCCACGACATCAACGTTCACAGTATTGAAATTTATAACAAATTAAACGTATTTGACTGGATCAAAGAAAAGAAAGCAGCCGGACTTGCAAAACACATCGGTTTCTCTTTCCACGATGGTCCTGAATTATTAGATAAAGTATTAACTCAACATCCAGAACTTGAATTTGTTCAGATTCAGTTAAACTACTTAGATTATGACAGCCCAGCCGTTCAGTCCAGAGCTTGTTATGAAGTGTGTGTAAAACACAACAAACCAGTTATCATCATGGAACCAGTAAAAGGTGGTACACTTGTTAACCTTCCAGAAATCGCAAAAGATCGATTAGCAAAATTAGGTTCCGACTTAAGTGTAGCATCCTATGCAGTAAGATTTGCCGCTTCCCATGACAATGTTAAGATGGTACTTTCCGGTATGAGCAACATCGCACAGTTAGAAGATAACACAAGCTATATGCAGGACTTCAAACCATTAACAGATGAAGAACGCGAAGCTGTAAAAGACGTAGTAGAAATCTTAAACAGCGAAACGATGATTCCATGTACAGGATGTTCTTACTGTACAGATGGATGTCCACAGAATATCGCAATTCCTAAGTATTTCTCCTTATATAATAACGAAATGAAGGAAAATCCAGAAAATACAAAAGCTTGGACTGCTCAGAAAGCTTACTATAAAGCAATTGCAAAAGATTTCGGTAAAGCAAGTGACTGTATCGGATGTGGTCAGTGTGAAGCAATCTGTCCTCAGCACTTAAATATCATCGAATACTTTGAAGTTGTAAAAGAAAGATTTGAATAATATAAAGAGGTAATAACCATGCAGAAGTTATTATTAGTCATCGATATGCAAAATGACTTTATCGATGGAGCACTTGGAACAAAAGAAGCAGTAGCGATTGTACCAAATGTTAAGAAAAAGATTGAAAACTTTGACGGAACGGTAATCTTTACAAGAGATACTCATTTTGAAGATTATATGGAAACTCAGGAAGGCCGCAATCTTCCAGTACCTCATTGCATTATGGGTACTGAAGGATGGCAGATTCGTCCAGAACTTGATGCACTCCGTACAACAAAAGCAATCGATAAAGTAACATTTGGATCATCCGCACTTGGCGATCTCTTAGTATCCATGGATCAGGAAGATGCGATTGAATCCATTGAAATCATTGGATTATGTACCGATATCTGTGTCATCTCCAATGCAATGATTGCAAAAGCATACTTACCAGAGGTACCAATCACCGTTGATTCATCCTGCTGCGCCGGGGTAACACCACAGTCACATGATAACGCACTTGAAGCAATGAAGATGTGCCAGATCGCAGTAATTTAATATGAAATTTGAAAAGGCTGATGTAGAAAACAACTACATCAGCCTAAAATTTTGTGATTAGAAAAACTATTTATTTATCCATCAAAAACTTAGCAATTTTCATGTCGTAGCATTTAACCGGCATGCCATGAAAATCCATATCAAATGCGAAGCATCCGCCTGCTAAGATATCGGAAGTTGCATTATAAAGCTTCATGACAAGGTCTTTCTCCACTGGAATTGTTCCGTGAGATGGGTAGATGACATCAAAACGGTCTTTCATAGCATTTACTTTAAGAAGTGTTTCGCGGTAGCTTGTTATATCACGATGTGGTCCGAACATGAAGATCATACCATCCTGAATAGGATCCCCGGTAAAGAAAGCTTTCGCGTTCAAGTCAAGGATACCGATACAACCAGCAGTGTGACCAGGAAGTGCCACAATCTCAAGCGGACGGTCCCCTAAATCGATGATATCCCCTTCCTTAACAGGAGTATAAGAACAAGTTTTCTTCTGCATTCCAAACAAATTGAATTCCTCCGCAGGACTCATATAAAAATCATTGAATGCATCCAGACTGCCGATATGGTCTGGATCAGCGTGAGTTAAGATCAAAGAAAGTGGAAGATCTGTAAGTTCCGCAGCAATTTCCTTCGCATTACGAACCGTCATCCCACAGTCGATCAACATCGCTTTTTCACTTCCTGTAAGAAGGAAGAAGCGCACATGAAATCCATCCTCAATTCTCCAAGTATTTTCGTTCATTTTAATTATTTCGTAAGCCATTATTCATCCTCCTTTGGCATTTGTTTAAAGAATCTAGTCGCATAATAAGCAGTAGGAAACAGTGCGATTACATTTGCAAGTGGCTGAGCCTCCTGAATTCCGGATAGTCCACGCAGACTCGCAAGCAGGACTAAAATCGGGATAAAGATAATTCCACTCTTTAAGGAAGAGAGGATGGAAGCCTGAAGCTTCTTGCCTGTACTTTGTAAGATCATCTCTGTCACAACGGTAAATGGCTGTAACATGAGAGATACAAGCTGAAGACGTAATGCACGGGTTCCGATATCGATTACGGCTGGGTCACTCTGGAATACTTTGATGACACTGCCGGATTTGACAAATACAATCGCGGATAAAGAGATAATCGCGATTTCCCCTAAAACTAAAGCGACACGATAAGCCTTACGCACACGAGCGTATTTTTTTGCGCCAAAGTTAAAACCACTGACTGGCTGGAAGCCCTGCCCGATACCAAGCGCAATGGAAAATACGAAAAATACAATTCGAGATACGATACTCATCGCCGCAATGGCAGCATCTCCGTAAACGGCCGCTTCCATATTCAAGATAATAACGGCAAGGGAATTAAGCCCCTGACGAAGCAAACTCGGAAGTCCAGTTGCCACGATATCGCCGAATAATCTTGCATCGAGGCAAATGTTTCGTGGGCTTAGGTGGCACTGTGTCTTACCGCGTAGGAACATGGATAGGAGAATTCCAAAACTGATGATCTGGGAGATGCAGGTGGAAAGTCCTGCTCCTGCGATGCCCATATGAAGCCCAAACATTAAAATCGGATCCCCAATGATATTAAGGACTGCCCCAGCGGTTAAGCCAATCATCCCTAAAAAGGCTTTCCCTTCGAAGCGTAAGATGTTGTTCATGCAAAAAGATGCAACCACGAATGGGGAAGCGAAGATAATGTATGAGATGTATGTCTTGGCAAATGGTGCAATCGTCGGTGTACTTCCTAAAATTACGACGAGTCTGTCTAAGCCTATAAAACAAAGGATTGCGGCAATGATACAAAAGAATAATGCAAAGAAAAGCCCGGTAGAAGCGGTCTTGCTCGCTGCGTCTGTATCCTTAGCCCCTAATTTTCTTGATAAAATGGCTCCTGCACCCTGGCCGAATAAGAAGCCGATGGCCTGCAGGATTGCCATAAAGCCAAAGACGATTCCGACTGCCCCGCTGGCAGAGGTTCCTAGCTTTCCGACAAATGCTGTGTCTGCCATGTTGTAAATGTTTGTGACGAGCATACTGATAATCGTAGGAATTGCCATACGGATGATGAGCGGTTCGATCCTTGACTGCGTCATTCTTGCCATCATACATCCTGCCAGACAGAGAGAGAGAAACATTTTCTTCAGGCAGGGGATGGGGTATCCTATATATAAGAAAACGAACTTGAAATTTTTAGGAGGTACAACTTATGGAAAAGAAATTATATAAATCTAATCGTGAAAAATTAATCTGTGGCGTATGTGGTGGAATTGCTGATTACCTAGATATCGATGTTACACTTGTTCGATTAGTAATCGCATTACTTACCGTATTTGGAGGCCCAGGAATCATCCTTTATATTGTGGCAGCAGTGGTAATGCCTTATGAAGAAGATGTAATCGAAGCTGCTCGTAATGATTATACAGATTATAGAGATGTTGATTAGTGAATCTCATATTCTTGACATTATATTTCAATACTATATACTTTTTATATATTGCATATAAGGAGAAAAAGAAAGTATGAAAGAAACAATTGCACTTTATAAAGATATTACAAAGGAAATCAACAGCGAAGTAAAAGAAGGGGTTCTTTTCCCTGATGACAGCATTCAGATCTTACGTGCTGATCAGCCGGTTTTCCAAGAGTATTGTCCGATCAAAGACTGGTATTATGATGAATATTTGATTAAAGAGGAATTATACACCCCACTTGATGAGATGTATATGCCGGAAGAGTTTTCCGAAACAGAATGGAAGCAGATGAAGGAAGAACAGGCAGAATTACGTGCTCAGTATGAGAAGGATCAGCCTAAATTAGTTTCCATGAAAATCAAAGATGTGCTTACTGAAATGAAACAGATGATGAAATTGTTTTAATTGAGATATAAAAGGAAAGCAACAGATTTTTCTGTATATCATATTGCAAAAAACAAAGGAGAATCCCGACCAGGATTCTCCTTCAAATTTTTATCTCATTATTCTGTTCGAATTACATTCTTTTCATATTCTTTTAACGCATTGACATATACATGCCCGATTTTACTTAAGTTTACTCCACGTCGTTTGATATATCCGATTGTCATGGACTCGCTTTCCGCAAGTGGGACCGCGCAGTAGTCATCCCCGTTTAAATCTTCGCAGATGATACCGGAACATAAAGTGTAGGCATCCAAACCATGCATGAGATTTAACATCGTTGCACGGTCATTTGCACGAATGATTCGGGTGTGTTCCATCTCGCTATGCATCTCTTCGGCGAGAAATGGTGTTGCATTGCGGCCTTGATCAAAGGAAAGGCATGGATATTTTTCAAGTTCTGCTAAGGTGATGCTTTTACGATTTGCAAGTGGGTGTTTGGACCAGAGATATACATAGATATCGCAATCAAAAAGTGGGATAAATTCAAGCCCGTGCTGCGTAAGCATCTTTAAGAGCCCATTCTTATTAAAATGATCCAGGTAAATAACACCCAATTCACTTCGAAGATTTTTGACATTCATAATGACATCATAAGTTGTCGTTTCCTGAACCGAAAAATCAAAACTGTCGATGCCGAAAGATTTTACCGTGTCGATAAATGCCTGAACCGCAAAGGTATAATGCTGCATAGAAACAGAGAAAATCTGTTTCTTTTTCTTTTCTATATAAAGCTCTTCTAAATTTCGAAACTGAGTGGCCAGCTGCCTTGCGCTCGCTAAGAATTCCTCTCCCTCCGGAGTTACCGTAACCCCTCGATTCGAGCGGATGAATAATTGAATTCCGATCTCAGCCTCTAACTCACGGATACTTTCCGATAGAGTTGGCTGGGAAATGTAAAGTTTTCGTGCGGCTTCATTCATGGAGCCCTTTTCTGCAATCGCAATTGCATAATTAAGTTGTTGTAAAGTCATTTTATTTCATTCCTATTAATGTAATTTAAGCTGCTGCTACAGATGCATTTGCAAATGGATCTGCAAAGAATCCATTCTGATAATATCCCCATGGTCCGCGAACGTCTTCCACGCCATCTTTTGCAATCACATAGGAATAATCAGGAATTGCAAGGAAGTTACGGCCAATGCTGTCACGAACAGTGATATCGGAATAGAGATGACGACCGTCCACATACATGTCATAGCGTGCCTGAAAATGAGGAAGCACCTGGGCATTTACAAGACCAAGACCTGCGTAAAATCTAGGATTTGCTGGATTAATGGTATCGCCCTGTTCTTCCGGCCAGTTATAGGTTTCTTTTGCACAATTTAATGCGCCTGCACTGATTCCAATCACTACGCCGTCAAATGCGTCGCTATGAAGGGCTTCACGAAGCCCTAATTCTTCGAAGAAGTAGTGCTGTGTTGGAACACGACCGCTGCCAAGAATAATGAGATCATAGCTTGCGAGTTTTTCTTGTGTAAAATCATGGACATATCGATTGTCCACTAAATCAAAGCACAAAAAGCCAAAGTCAGAGTTACGAAAAGCTTCACGGTAGTAGATGAGTGTTGCATCATTACAGGCATAGTCAGTAGGATCACTGCAAATATAAAGGCATCTGGCATCCTGTTTTAAGCAGGATCGAAGCTCGGAAGCAAATCCATAACGATTTGTGATAGTGTCATGTCCATTCCAATTATTTTCTGTGATATTTCCTGCTAAAAATGTGATCATCTTGATGCCCTCCGTGGTACTTTTTTCGTTCGTTTTCTTAACTCTGAAGTTATAGTACCACAAGTGCTTGGGTATAGGATAATACATAAAACATATAGTTGGCAATAGGTAAAACCTATATAATAGTTTAGAGTTGACACACTATGGTCTAACTCGATAAAATTAGTAAAGATTAACACGTCATCGAATATTTTATCTGGCCACTTTCGGTGCGAGATTTTTGTTCGCAATATTCATATAAAGAAAATAATTTTAGGAGATGGAAACTATGAACGATGTATTAAAAACAAGAGAAATGACTTTTCTCGATGCCTGCAGAAGCAAGGATTGTGTCGATGACATTCTGGTGCATTTGACGTGTGAAGGACGAACGACCGAACAGCATTATGTGAAAATCACGGGGCTTGGCGAGCGCTGGTTTATCGGGAATTTATTAGAAGAGCCGAAGCAGGATTTTGGAGTTCATATGGGGGATGAAATTCCATTTTTTGCGCAGTAGCTTAAGGATGGCAGTGTGATCTGCTTTTCTAATTTGACACCAGAGAAGACTTTTTCTAAGGAA
>JAKSRP010000025.1 GCA_024403555.1 Lachnospiraceae bacterium
GTCTGAACAACCGTTATTCCAAATGTTTCATGAAGTAGGATACCCATCGGTCTTCTTCTACTAAATAGTAAAAGAAGAAAGAAACCGGCTACCGTAGGTGGAAGCACCATAGGTAGGGTCAGCAGCCCATCTGCCACAGCTTTAAGCTTCGGCCCTGCCTTCATCACCTGTTTTGCACAAAAAATACCAAGGACAAAGGAGATCATGGTGGCCACAACACCTGTCTTTAATGAAATTAGTAACGGACTCCAGTCTAACGACTGTAATAATTGTTGCATATGTTCTATTCCTTTTAAGCTTATTCTACATCTGTATCAAAATAGTATTTTTCATAAACTTTCTTGGCATCATCAGATGTCATATAGTCAATAAAATCCTTTGTTGCTGCAATGCGAGCATCATCTGCTTCTTCATTATTTACCTGAGCAATTGGATAAATAACATTGCCAGTTAAATCATAGCTAACTACTTCCAAAATATCAACCTGATCTTCTTTTCCATAAGTATCAGATTTGTATACGGTACCAACCTCATTTGAACCTTCAGCCACAGCGGAAACTACCGCAGAAACATTTGCACATTCGTTAATTTCTACGCCGCCAAGTGCTTTGGAAATATCAGTTGTTGGAATTGTAGATACATCTTCTACACTTTCTAACATAGAAGCATTCACCATTGCCTGTCTTGTATATTTCCCAACCGGAACAGAACCTCCAGCTAATGCAATGCTTTTTGCCTTGGAAAGATCCTTAAGGCCAGTCACTTCTGTTTTGCTGTCTTTATAGGTTACAACACAAACCTGATTGTTTACGACATTTTTACGTGTGTCAGATGCAATCAAATCCATGCCTTCAAGCTCATCCATCTGCTTTGTTGCTGCAGAAAAGAACACATCACATTCTGCGCCTTCTTTAATCTGTTCCATCAAAGTTCCAGAGCTGTCATAGCTTGTCACGATTTCCACATTTGGATGTTCTTCCTGATAGCCTTTGATCAACTCATCGCAGACACCCGTTAAGCTCGCAGCCGCAAAGAGTGTGATTTTTACATTTTCTTCTGCTTTTTTTGCTTCCTTCTGTCCTCCACATGCAACCATACTGCCCATTAAAATGACACACATCATAAATACAATTACCTTTTTAAGATTTTTCTTCATCATTTTTCTCCTTTGTACAATGTATTGTTATTAACTGCATGTTAGGATCTTGCACATTCCCCTTCTGTTCCACGTAAAATTCCCAAACCATGTCCAAGACTTGGTAAGATAAATTCAAGTGCTTCTGCAACTGCTTTCGGACTTCCTGGAAGATTTACGATTAAGGTTTTCTTTCGAATTCCGGAAACTGCACGGCTAAGCATCGCACGTGGTGTAATCTGTAAAGAATAGTAGAGAATCGCATTTGCAATACCCATTGCCATCTTATCACAAACCTCAGTGGTTGCTTCCGGGGTAATATCTCTTTCAGAAAAACCAGTACCGCCAGTTGTAAAGATTACATTTACCTGACGCTGATCTGCAAGACGTATCAGTTGATTTTTAAGCCCCGGCTTGGAATCAGGAATCAGGATAGTTTCCTTCACTTCATAACCTGCCTCTGTGATCATCTCAACGATCTTTGGACCACTCTTATCTTCGCGCTGTCCGGCAAATCCCTTGTCGCTTAAAGTGATGACTGCAGCGGTAAATGGTCTGTCAGCGGGTGGTAAGATGACTTCCATTTCATCGCCTACTTTGATATGACCCTCTTCAATGACTTCAGCAAATACACCTTCGCGTGGCATAATGCAATCACCAACTTTTTTATAAATTTCGCAGTGGCTGTGACATTCTTTCCCAATCTGAGTCATCTCAAGAACGACATCGCCCACTTTATATCTTGTTCCAACAGGAAGTGCACGAAAATCGATGCCTTCAACGATAATATTTTCCCCAAAAGCACCCAGTGCTACATCAGCACCACGTTTTCTGAATTCTTCAATTTTATCATAGGATAAAAGACTCACCTGACGGTGCCATTTGCCACCGTGCGCATCATTTTCAAGTCCCCAGTCTTTTACCACATTAATTTCAGGAACTTCGTGCTTCTGTGTTCCACGTTTTTCACTAATACAAATTCCAATAATTTTTCCCATAATCTTCATTTAACCTCCGATGGAACTCATTTGGTTTTCTTCCGTAATTTCATCAATTGTCTCAAAACAGTGTTCCTTTGGTTTATCTAAAATCGTCTCAATCAGACGTTTTTTTACTTCTTCTAAATCACCTGCGCGTAGCGGTTCTCTAATATCAATCTGCCCTTTATAACAAAGACAGGATTTTAAGCCTCCGATTGCACTCATTCTGATTCGGTTACAGCTTGAACAGAATTTCCCGTGCATTGCACTGATAAATCCAACACTTAAGCGTCCTTCATCATAAATTTTATAAACAGCTGGTCCATTCCCATGAACACTAGGATCATCCACGCCTTCTCCAAAATGCTTTACCAAGATGCGGTCGACATCTTCATGATAAATACCGTCCTGCTCTTTTCCAAACCCGATTGGCATGACTTCAATAAATCGAAGATCGATGCCTAACTCTCTGGCATAATTTGCTAATCTTACGATCATTTCTTCTGTAATCTGAGCACGAAGGACCGTATTGATTTTGACACGTATTCCCGACTTCACAGCAGCCTCAACGCCTGCAAGAACATTTGCCAGACGATCACGGCCTGTAATTTCGGCAAATTCGGTAGGATCAAGGGTGTCTAAACTGATATTGATCGCATCCAGGCCACTCTTTTTTAGTGCCTCCATGTGGTCAGCTAAGGTAACGCCATTGCTTGTCATCGTCACTTTTTCAATACCCGGAATGGATTTTAACGTTTGGACAAGGTGTTCTACGCCTCTTCGAACAAGCGGTTCGCCACCGGTAATCTTGATTTTACTGATACCCAGCCCCGCTGCAATTTTGCAAATGGTTTCGATTTCTTCATACGTAAGCAAATCATCCATAGAAAGCAGTTTAATGCCTTCCGGCATACAGTATTTACATCTTAGATCGCAACGGTCGGTGATTGAAATCCTCATATAATCGATCGTTCTACCTAAGGAATCCTTCATCTAATCCCCTACTTTCCAAATCCACAGTTCGGGAAGGTACATACGTTACAGTTTAAACATAACCCACCTTCACCAAGTTCCACTAAATCTGCTTCACTGATCATATCATCTGCCATTAATCTTGGAAGTACCAGGTCAAAGATTGTCTTCTTTGCATACATAACACATCCTGGAAGACCAACGATAGGAATGATTTTTTCATCTTTTTTATAGTAGCTCAATAAGAACATCGCTCCTGGAAGCACCGGTGCACCGTAGGAAATGATATCAGAACCAGCATTTTTAATAGCAAGTGGTGTCTTATCATCTGGATCCACACTCATTCCTCCTGTACAAATGACCATCTCTGCACCTTCATCCAATAACTTTTTGATACAGGCAGTAATATTTTCATGATCATCGTTGCTGATTTCATGTCCAACAAGCTCTGTTTCATATTCAGATAATTTATCTAAAATTACCGGTGTAAATGTATCTTTGATGCGTCCGTAAAATACTTCGTTTCCGGTTGTTACGATTCCCACTTTTTTCTTTACAAATGGTTTGATTTCAAAAATCTGTGCGCCTTTTACAGCTTCTTTGACTTTCATCATCTTTTCTTTTTCGATAACTAAAGGAATGATTCGTGTGCCAGCTAATTTATCGCCTTTCTTTACTGGAAAATCACCGTGGCGGGAAGCAATCATCATCTGTCCGGCACCATTTACCTTTCTCAGACGGTCGCGGTCAATCTTTAACACGCCATCGATATCAGCGATAAGTTCGATTTTACCTTCTTTTACATCAGATGGATGCATGTGCTCATTTTTACAAATATCATAAAGAACCTGTGCTGCATCATTTTCATGAAGCATAGTTTCATCATTTTCCCAGATGTAGATGTGGTCCTTTCCAACGCTTAAAAGTACAGGAATATCTTCTTCACGGATCACATGACCTTTGCGAAAGACTGCGTCTTTTGTAACGCCCTTGATAATCTGAGTAATATCGTGGCAAAGAATCTGGCCTACTGCCTCTTCTGTCTTCATTAATTTCATATTGATGTCCTCCATAATTTTCACTTAATATTTTATCGAATTGTGCGGGGTATTTTCCGTGATTTATATCACAGATTCTGTCCAATATATTCCTGGTATTTCATTTCTGCATAATCCTGGACATCGACAATCAGTTTTTGATAATTTTCCACCAGGTTTTTGCCTGCTTCATTCAGGCTTGAACCACCACCGCCAATGCCACCGCTTCGTCGCTCAACAACTGGGTAGCCAATCTGTTTTTCTAAATCTTTTAAAAGTTTGCTTCCTTTGGAATAGGAAATGCCTAATTTTGTGCAGGCATCCTGTTTGGATCCAGTATTTGCAATTTCGATCAGTAACTTCTGTGTTTCCGGTCCGAAAAATACTTCTTTTCCTTCAAGAGATATAGTCACAATCGGTCTGGTTGGAAGTCCCTGTCCTCTCATATAATTCCACTTGAGAAGTTTCTCATATTGTGCTCTCGTATCCATATCGCGGCAAATGCCTTCGTCATCAACTTCTATATGAGTAACTGGTATGCCTGAATTTCGAATGGCTCCTCTTAATCCCATAGGTCCTTCATAGTCATATAGCTTTCTTGCGGTCTCCATGCTTAACATAATTGGATGACCACATCTACCTTCACAAACCGTTCGAACGATTGGAGCATCAATTCTTAGCATTTGTCTTATGGTATCTGGCATGATCGCTGGAACGTCAATTGGTAAAATCATAAATCGTTCGCAGTCATTCTTAATTGCATCTATTCCAATTTTGATCGAATCAAACATCTGTGTTGTTTCATATCGTTCGTTTTTTTTGAACCGATCGCCTGTAAAAAAGAGATGCTGCTGGAGTTCATCCGCACGAAATCCGGTTACCACAACAATCGGATCAACCTTTTGCTCCTTTAACATGGAGATCAAATGAAGGGCAACGGTGGAATTTCCAAATGGAAGCATCGGTTTAAATGCTCCCATTCTTGAGGATAAGCCCGCAGCAAGTACAATTGCACCTGTTGTTTTCATAAATTTTCGTCCTTAATCTTTATTTTTCTTTATTCTATCATGTTTTCGTCGTTTCATGCAAATTGTATTTATATATTTTGTTATTTTTATTTTATGAATAATCGTTGCGTATTCAAAAAGTGATCGCTAGCTAGTTATCACTTATCTCTACTTTTCATATTTCTTTTTTATGGTTTCAAGCAATATCTCCGATGCTTTACTAATGATACGTTCTGGATCATAAGCCAGACAAATGTATCTCTTATGAATCGTTTCCTTAAGTTTTACAGGGAATACCTCTTTTTCAAGTTCTGGAACCATGCTTTCTGGAATAAATCCAATTCCTAGTCCTGTCTTTACCATAGGCAACACCTGATCCATGGTCGCGGTATTGATCATAGGTTCAAACAATAGTCCCCTTTCGGAAAATAACATCTCATGATGCTTTCTTGTGGAGGTTCCTGTGGAAAGGGATATCCATGGATATTTCATCAAGTCGTTAAAAGAAAAACTTCCAAAATTTAATTCCTTATAACTGCTACCTGCATATAGGCACTCGGTTACAGGACATAGATTATGACAGATTAGATGGTGTCCACCTGGAATCGGAGTTGTGACTAATGCAAAGTCATTGTCCCCTCTGATCACGGAATCAATGGCAGCCTGGGTGGAATCATTGGAAATCTTAAGGTGGATTGCCGGGTGTTCTTCTCGATATTCTTTTAAAACTGGAAGCAATACTTCATGAAGCGCAATCTCACTAACGCCGATGGATACATTTCCTACCTTTAATTCCTGCAAATGCTTCATCTCAAGTTCTGCAATAAAAAATTGTTTGATTCCTTTTTCGATATGCGCATATAGCTTTTTTCCTTCTTCGGTAAGCATAACGCCTCTTTTTGAACGGATAAATAGAGTCTGTCCCAACTGACTTTCTAAGTTGTTCATTGCCCTCGTAATATTGGGCTGACTTGCTCCAAGCTCTCTGGCAGCCTTTGTAAAACTGCCGTTTTTACCAACATAATAAAAGATTTTATAATAATCATAGGAAATGTTCATCCCACCCACTCCTCATATATATTTTTGATATGAATCATATATCATTTATATCGTTTACTTATATGTCTTTAATGATTATAATACACATAGACAATTAGGAAAAGGAGATTTTTTATGAATAAAGATTTGACTGTGGGAAATCCGCAAACCGTTTTGTGGAAGTTTTGTCTCCCACTATTTGGATCAATTATTTTTCAGCAAATGTATAATATTGCTGATTCGTTAGTTGCTGGTAAGTTTATTGGGGAAAATGCTCTTGCTGCAGTAGGAAACAGCTACGAGATTACACTGATTTTTATCGCATTTGCTTTTGGATGTAATATTGGATGTTCTGTGATCACTTCGAGATATTTTGGTGCTAAGGATTATCAGAATATGAAATCTGCAGTTTCGACTTCCATGATTTCTAGTGCTATTATTTGTGCTCTTTTAATGTTTATTGGAATCTTTTTCGGAAGTGGCCTACTTTCTATGATCCATACTCCAGCAGAATTATTTGCCGACTCAAAATTATATCTTGATATTTATGTTTTAGGCTTGCCGTTCGTATTCTTCTATAATATTTCGACCGGTATCTTCTCTGCGTTAGGAGATTCGAAGACTCCATTTTACTTCTTAGCAGTTTCATCCGTTGTAAATATCGGAGTGGACATCTATTTTGTTCGTAATCTTCATATGGGAGTTGCTGGTGTTGCATGGGCGACATTTTTATGTCAGGGAGCAAGTTGTATTTTAGCACTTGTAATCGTTTTGAAGCGTCTTCGTGAGATTAAGATTTCTTCAAAGGCTGCATTGTTTTCTGGCAAATTGTTTGGTCAGTTTATTAAGATTGCCGTTCCAAGTATCTTACAGCAGAGCTTTATCTCTATTGGAAATATTATTATTCAGGGTGTAATTAACGGATTTGGTGCCGGAGTCATTGCCGGATATGCAGCTGGCGTAAAGCTTAACAATCTTGTCATTACTTCCTTTACAACCATCGGAAATGGTGTTTCTAATTATGCTTCTCAAAATATTGGCGCGAAAAAATATTCTCGTGTCAGTGAAGGATTTACGGCAGGTGTCAAGCTTGTGTGGTGCTTAAGCGTTCCGTTATGCTTATTGTACTTTATCTTCCCACACATGTTGCTCCGCTTCTTCTTAGATACTCCATCCTATGATGCTCTTCATTCGGGAACAATGTATCTTAGAATTTTAGCTCCATTCTATTTTGTAGTTTCTGCAAAACTTGTTTCTGATGGAATCTTACGTGGAGCTGGGCTTATGAAAGACTTTATGACAGCAACATTTACTGATCTTGTGCTTCGAGTAGTGCTTGCGATTGTGTTATCGAAAACGTTCTTAGGCTATACGGGTATCTGGTGCGCATGGCCAATTGGCTGGAGCATCGCTACTGTTATGTCTATCTATTTCTTCCGTCAGGGTAAATGGAAGGAACAATAGTGTTATCTAAAAAATGAGGACTGTGTAGTTGATTCATTTTAAATGATCATTTTCACAGTCCTCTTTTTATTTCTATATTATTTTGTCCTGTTGATGGATAATTTTAATCCTTTTTTTGCAAAACCTTCCCCATACTCTTTACGAATTTGCCATGCGTAGCGCTTTTCTGGATAGAGGAATTTTTCTTCCTCAAACTCTAAAATCTCCTGAACTTCTGTACCAAAATCTTTATAAAAATCTTTCATCCAGCTAATAATTTCTAGTCCTGCATCTGCAACGGAAAGTGCTTCTCCATTCGGAATCGCAATTTTCACTGTTTTTAAATCACGCACATCAAGGCCAGCTTTCGTAAGTGGATTCAAGTCCACCATTCGAAGTTCGATATGGTTAACACCATTTTTACGTAGAGAATCCAAGCTATTTTCTCCTGGTGGTTTTAATCGAATTGGATAATAAAGCTCGGACGCATACGCGATTAAACCGTCATTGACATATTTCATAATGCTATCTGCATAAGCATCCAGGCTTGAATAATCAAAAATATGGTTCCATTGTGAATCAAGGTCCACTGTCTTCCGCTTGCATCAATCCCGGTAAATGGATGATTATATAATATATTTATAGTGGCTATAGGCTTGATATTTACTTATACCCGCAATCAGAACGCTGTGGTCCTTCCTGACCGGAAACATAACGAGCATTAAATTCCATATTGATCTGACGAAGCTCCTTCTCGCCATCAATATATGCCTGATACATGTCAACTGTTCTTGCCATGCATCCATCACAAGTTGCATCAATATATCCAATTGATTCCTCTACGATACGCTTTCTTTCTTCTCTTGTTGTATCTTTAATTAATATGCTCATTTTTTATTCTCCTTTTAAATCGATAATCATTAATTAATAATCAAATTATAACACAAATTTGTATTCTCTTTACTATATCACATCAAACATCGACATTTGATGATATCTATCAGGCATCTCTCTCAAATAAGCAAAACACTCGTCTGGCTTATACATTATATCTGCCTCTTTGCATCTGCCAACGAAAAGATCCATCAGGTTCTTTCTGTTTGGACTAGACAAACTATACGAATATCCATAAGTCTTAATATACTTCTCCTTCAAGCCTGGAAAATGCTGATCGAGTGCGTGATAAAAATACTCGCGGTCGCCTTCCCGTAAAGTCACGCCCATATCAAAGCAAATGATTCCTTTAACGCCCGCTTGTATACAATAATCCAAAATACCATTAATATTTTCTTCTGTATCATTGATAAATGGCAAAATTGGGGTAAGCCAAACAACAGTCGGAATACCAGCTCGTTTAAACTCCATCAATGCATCGAATCGCTCCCTCGTGGTAGAAACATTCGGTTCTAAAATACGGCATAACTTCTCATCATATGTCGTTAAGGTCATCTGAACGACTGCTTTTGTCTTCTTATTAATGGAAGTAAGTAGGTCCATATCACGAAGCACACGACTAGATTTCGTCAACACAGCCACCCCGCATTCATATTGATCAATAATTTCTAAACAACGACGTGTCAGACGAAGTTTATCCTCAATATGCATATATGGATCAGACATCGAACCGGTACCAACCATACAGCGTTGCTTCTTTGAACGAAGTGCACGCTCTAACAGTTCCGGTGCGTTCTGTTTCACCTCGATATCTTCAAAAGCATGTGTAAACTGATAGCAAGTGCTTCGGCTGTCACAATAGATGCATCCGTGCGAGCAGCCACGATATATATTCATTCCATTGTTCTGGGACAAAATTCCCTTTGCCTGTACAAAATGCATGAGTTCGTTATTCTCCTTCTTATCTAAAATCAATATATCGCAACTGAATTGTTTCGTTAGATCTGACAATCTCAAAATCATTGCACTCGCCTGAGCAGGCAAAAAGATATTTCAGGTTGCCTGTAGTATTGATAAAATCGATTAATTCTTCTATATTTCCTGATTTGCTTAGTTCCTCATCCTTCATGAATGACCCTTTGAGCCCGTAGTAACCATACTCAAAGATGACACGCTCCGAGGAAACATTTGCTCGTAAAAAATCTAATAATAACATGGTTGAATTATCTTTCCTGAATTTCTTTGCCGCTCATATGTTCAATCTCGATCTCATACATCTGAACGCCTCTTCCGGATGCTGCAATTTCTTCGTTCATTGTTTCTTCGTCTGGATAGTATTTCATTGTGAATGTTCTAAGCTTTTCATCAACCAAAGCCGGATCACTAACAAGATTACAGCGACCAAATATTACCACACTCTGTAAATATGGCGCCCATTCAACATCTTTAATTTTTTCATTACCAAACACGGTGAAGCAAATTTTATTTGATTTTTTCAAGGAATCAATTTTATGGCCGACACGTGATCCATGGAAATATATTTTATTCGTTTCTTCTTCATAATAATAATTCACAGGAATCGCGTACGGATAACCGTCATCGCCATTCACCGCAAATACGCCTCTTCGCTCTGTTTTGAGAAGGGTTTTAGCTTCTTCGATAGGAATAATCTTCTTTTTTCGTCTCATAGGTCTAAACATGGTTTTCTTGTATGATATTGAGGAAGATCAATATCACATCTTTCCTTTCTTTTTAATATCGTGGTTCAATACATTCAGATACTGTGGACAAATGATTTTTCCCTGTAGTTCTGACTACTCGAAGGAGTGTATTGCCGCTACCTTTATCTGAATTGTTTATAGCTGGATGTTGCCGGAGTAATCCGAGTACTTATTTCCATCAAGTCTACGATGATAATCGCTGGTGGATATCACGGTATCAGACTTTAGAAAGGGAGGTACAACCTCATGATTTATGTAGGCATCGACATTGCCAAACTTAACCATTTCGCATCTGCCATATCTTCAGATGGCGAGATACTCATTGAGCCGTTTAAATTCACAAATGACGGTGATGGCTTCCAACTGCTAATCTCTAAGCTCGAATCATTCGATAAAGACAGCCTCATCATCGGTCTTGAGTCAACGGCACACTACGGCGACAACCTTGTCCGATATCTTGTTGCTTCGTTTTATAAAGTGTGTGTTCTAAACCCTATCAAGACTTCGACTATGCGTAAGAATAACATTCGCAAAACGAAGACTGATAAAGTCGACACTTACATCATCTGTAAGACTCTTATGATGCAAGACCATCTCAGATTTGTTACCTTCTACGACCTCGACCTCATGGACCTGAAAGCCCTGGGCAGATTCCGTCAGAAGACCATTAAGCAGCGGACCCGTCTTAAGATCCAGCTGACTTCTTACCTGGATGAAGTATTTCCTGAACTTCAATACTTCTTCAAATCTGGTCTGCACCAAAAATCTGTTTATGCGCTCCTCAAAGAGGCGCCAACACCGGAAGCAATTGCTTCTATGCATATGACTCATCTGGCTCATCTCCTGAAATCGACTTCCCACGGTCATTTTGATAAGGAGACGGCTCAGCAGTTAAGAGTTCTCGCAAAGAAGTCTGTCGGTGCCAGCGACAGCGCTTTATCTATTCAGGTAACCCACACCATCTCACAGATTGAGTTACTTGATAGCCAGTTAGAAAGAGTTGAAGCTGAAATGACGGAGATCATGAAATTTAATGACTCTGTCATCATGACCATTCCAGGTATCGGATACATCAACGGTGGAATGATCCTTGGTGAAATCGGTGATATTCACCGCTTCTCCAACCCAAGCAAGCTGCTTGCATATGCCGGCTTAGATCCTTCTGTCTATCAGTCTGGAAACTTCCAGGCCAAGAAGACCAGGATGTCAAAGCGTGGATCCAAAGTCCTCAGATATGCTTTAGTCAACGCAGCTCATAACGTCGTAAAGAATAATTCAACCTTCAAGGCTTACTATGATGCCAAGATGGCTGAAGGCCGGTCTCATTACAATGCCTTAGGTCATTGTGCCGGCAAACTTGTCAGAGTCATCTGGAAAATGATGACTGACGAAGTCGAATTTAACCTCGAATAAGAGGTCTGGATACCAACATCATAGATTTGAAAAATGGCACCCACCAGGGAGCTTTATTAAAGTTACCCTTTTTTACCACGATAAAGATTTTTAAATTTCCAGCTAATCTAAGCTTGACTTTTCATAGCTGGTCTCCATCTGTTACGTCTAAAGTATATTATAGCATTACAAAAGGCCCTGCACAATATTGTGCAGGGCCTGTCAGCTTAAGAAATTATCTTATTTATCTTTTGCAGCTTCTTCTAATACTTTGTTCTGAGCATCAACTGGCATCTGTTCGTAAGCGCTGAATTCATAAGAATATGTGCCGCTTCCACCTGTTGTAGAACGAAGTGTTGTGGAATATCCAACTAAGCTTCCCTGTGGGATATCAGCAAGGATTTCTGTCTTTCCGCCTTCTACTGGGTTCATACCAAGTACACGACCACGACGTTTTGTAAGGTCACCCATGATATCTCCTGTGTAAGCATCAGGAATAACAACTTTTAAGGATACGATAGGTTCAAGAAGAACTGGATGAGCTTCCATCACACCAGCTTTAAATGCCATCTTAGCAGCCTGTTTGAATGCTAATTCGGAAGAGTCTACTGGATGATAAGAACCGTCTAATAATGTAGCTTTGATACCAACTACTGGATAACCAGCTAAAGGACCAGCTTCACAGCTTTCAACGATACCTTTTTCAACTGCTGGGAAGTAGTTCTTAGGTACAGCACCACCGAAGATCTTTTCTTCGAAGATGTAAGCTTTATCTAAATCACCAGATGGTTCGAAGGACATCTTAACATCACCATACTGACCATGTCCACCAGACTGTTTCTTATATTTACCCTGTTTTTCAACTTTACCAAGAATAGTTTCTTTGTAAGCGATACGAGGTTTAACTAATTCGATTTCAACTTTATATCTGTCAGCTAACTTGCTAACTACTACTTCTAAGTGCTGATCACCTAAACCGTAGATAAGCATCTGACGATTTTCTTTATCATTAACTTCACGTAATGTTAAGTCTTCTTCCATAAGACGTTTGATTGCTGCAGAAGCTTTGTCTTCTTCGCCGCGTTTCTTTGTTACATAAGCGGAGAATGTATATGGTGTAGGAACATAAGTCTTTTCATATACGATTGGTGTAGCTTTTGTAGATAATGTATCACGTGTCTGGGAAATGTTAAGTTTTGCAATTGCTCCGATATCACCAGCGCGAAGTTCGGAAACTTCAATACTCTCACGACCTTTTAATACATAAAGTTTACCGATTCTTTCTTCTTCATCTTTTTCAGCGTTATATAAAACTGTATTAGGTTTAACAACACCATCACAAACCTTAATTAAGGAGAATTTACCAACGAATGGGTCAACAACTGTTTTGAAGATGTATGCAGATGTTGGTTTGAATGGATCATATTCAGCAACATATGCTTCTTCTGTCTTCTGGTTAACACCATGCCAGATTACGTTATCTTTAACTGGAGATGGGAAGTACTTCTTAATAGCTAATAAAACAGCGTGTGGGCCATATCTCATTACAGAAGATCCCATTAATACAGGAATTGTTTCGCCTTCGATTACAGTCTGACGAAGAGCTGTGGAGATTTCTTCCTGTGTAAATGTATCGCCTTCGAAGTAACGATCCATATAATCGTCATCAGTACCAGCAACAGCTTCCATGAGCATGTCTCTTGCTTCATCTAAATCGTCTACTTCACCTTCTTCGATGTCGTAGCTTTCATATGTTCCATCAGGATTGTAACGACGTCCAGCGTTTTTAACAACGTTGATGAATCCCATGAATTTATCATCTTCAATTAAAGGTAACTGGAAAGGAGCTATCTGTGGTCCAACTAATCCTTTTAAGTCTTCCACTACACCAATGAGATCAGCGTTTTCACTGTCGATGTTAGATACCAATACCATGCAAGGAATATTATATTCTTTACAATATTCAAATGCTCTCTGAGTTCCAACCTGTACTCCGTCTGTTCCGGAAATACAGATAATAGCTGCATCTGCAACACTTAATGCCTCATAAACTTCACCAGAAAAATCGAAGAATCCAGGTGTGTCTAAAAGGTTGATTTTAATTCCATCATATTCGATTGGTACAACAGAAGTCTGGATAGAGAATTTACGTTTTAATTCTTCTTTATCATAATCGCTGATAGTTCCGCCCTCTTCAATCGTTTTGATACGATTGATCATACCAGCTGCATATGCGAGACCTTCTAAAAGGATAGTTTTACCACTACCTCCATGTCCAAGTAAAACGACGTTACGAATGTTTTCAGAATCATACACGTTCATGATTTCTAGTCCTCCATTACTAAAATTTAACTAAATATATTGTACTAAATTTAATACATTTTTACAACCTTTTTATGCAATTTGTACAACGATTTACTTTCTTGCACTTTACTCCTTTAAAGCATTGACTTTTTATTTCTCTTTCGATAAACTTAAAACGTTAGAGAGTTCACACGTATAATTAATATAACGCCATAAGAAAGGATTTGAAGCTATGGCAATAAAAAATAAAAGTTTAGATACCATGATCATTGGATTTGTAGGCCTTGGATTAATTGGAGGCTCCATTGCAAAATCCATTCGAAGAGTGTATCCCAACTACATCATTTACGGATATGATTCTGATAAAGTAGCATTACAGAATGCAAAAGATGATGGAACTTTAGATTTTATCGTAAAAGATGTTTATGAAGAATTTTATGAATGCAATTATGTATTTTTATGTACACCGGTAGGGCATAATATGGCTTATCTCTCCATTTTAAAAGATGCTGTAAACCCTGACTGTATTATTACCGATGTAGGAAGTGTTAAGGGGCCAATTCATGAGTTAGTAAAAACATTAGGCTTAGAAAAGAGATTTATTGGTGGACATCCAATGGTTGGTTCTGAAAAGAGCGGGTATTCCGCCTGTCATGACCGATTAATAGAAAATGCATATTATTTTCTAACCCCAACCAAAAAAGTAAGCCCTGAAAAAGTGGTGGAACTGAATGCATTTATAGAAGAATTAGGTGCCTTAACTATTCATTTGGATCCTGACCAGCATGATTCATTTACTGCTGGTATTAGTCATGTACCTCATTTGATTGCATGTGAGCTCGTTCACCAGGTTGCGAATTTAGATACTGAAAATGGTATATTAAGACAATTAGCAGCTGGAGGATTTAAAGATATTACTCGTATTGCATCTTCTTCTCCTGAAGTATGGGAGCAGATTATTATATCAAACAGAAAAAATATCGCTGGTATTTTACATAATATGATCGAGGATCTAACACAGCTGCATGATGCGGTAAACAATGCTGATAATGATTTTATCCATGAATATTTTCGAAAAGCGAATGATTATCGTTCTTCTGTTCCAGACAATGCTGTTGGACTTATGCAAAAGAGTTATGAGATTTTTATGGATATCCCAGATGAACCAGGTGAATTATTAAAAGTACTTAAGATTGTCAGCGATCATCACATCAGTATTAAAAATGTTGGCATTATTCACAATCGCGAATATCAGGAAGGGTGTTTAAAACTCGTATTTTACAGTAATGAGGAATGCGAGCTTTGTGAAGCATTATTCAGAAATCATCATTATATCGTATATCAGAGAAAATAGAATTATTCTTATATATAAAATGTGAATACAAAGGAGATAAAATATTATGATTATTACAAGAAAAAACGGCTTAAAAGGAACCATTTCCATTCCTGGTGATAAATCCATCAGTCATCGATCTGTTATGTTTGGATCCATTGCTGAAGGGACTACAACAATCAGCAATTTCCTTATGGGAGCTGACTGTTTAGAAACGATTGGATGTTTTCGCGATATGGGAATTGATATCGAAGTAACCGATGAATTAGTTACGGTTCACGGAAAAGGGCTTCGTGGACTTACAAGACCAGAAAACACATTAGATGTCGGAAACTCCGGAACAACCACTCGTCTTATTTCCGGTATCTTATCTGGACAGGATTTTGATGTTACATTATCTGGCGATGCTTCTTTAAACAGTCGTCCGATGAAACGTATTATGACTCCATTAAATGCAATGGGTGCTGATATTACCAGCGTAAATGACAACGGATGCGCGCCTCTTCTCATTAAGGGCAGCAAGATCAAAGCTTCTCATTATGATTCACCTGTCGCTTCTGCTCAGGTAAAATCTGCTGTATTACTTGCTGGTTTATATGGAGATGGTCCAACAAGTGTAACAGAACCAGCATTATCAAGAAACCATACCGAACTTATGCTTCGTGGTTTTGGTGCTAAAGTAGAATCCGAAGGAACTACTGCTACTATCTACCCACCAGAACAGCTCTACGGTCAGGATATTATTGTTCCTGGTGATATTTCTTCTGCTACTTACTTTATTGTTGCAGGTCTTATCACACCAGATTCCGAAATTACCATGACAAATGTTGGCATCAATCCAACACGAGATGGTATTATCAGAGTTTGTAAGGCAATGGGTGCTGATATTGAACTCAATAACGAAAGAATTGTATCTGGTGAACCAGTTGCTGATATTACCGTTCGCACTAGTAAGCTCCATGGTACAGAGATAGGTGGCGACATCATTCCTACTCTTATCGATGAAATTCCAGCCATTGCCATTCTTGCTGCATTTGCTGAAGGTGAAACGGTAATCCGTGATGCTCAGGAATTAAAGGTAAAAGAATCTAATCGTATTGATTTAATGGTGAATAACTTAGTACCAATGGGCGCAGATGCCGTTGCTACTGAAGATGGTATGATTATTCATGGCGGCAAACCACTACACGGTATCAAATTAAACTGCAAATATGACCACCGCATTGCAATGACATTTGCTATTGCAGGTATTAACTCTGATGGAGAAATGGATATTGAAGATGCAGAATGTGTAGATGTTTCTTATCCTACTTTCTTCCAGACATTAGAAGAACTTGCAAAATAGATTTGAATTAATAGATTGGATCTAATTAAATACATAAAAATAAAGGAGATGAATCTTATGTGTATCTAAGAATCGTCTCCTTTTTCAATTTCATTTATAATTCATCTGTGATGATAAAGCGAGGTCTGGCTTTCACCTCTTCATAGATCTTTGAGATATAAATACCAATCACTCCAAGACTGATCATGATGATACTTCCTACAAACAGTTCAATAATGATAACGGTGGTAAAGCCACCAAGCGCCGTACCATTAATTTTCTGTATTAAGGAATTCATACCGAGAACAACGGATATGATCAGCATAATCACACCTAAAAATGTGACAATTTGCATTGGGGCTGATGAAAATGAAGTGATATTATTGACGGCATATTTCATTAAAGCCCAGCTGCTCCACTTCGATTCTCCTGAAATACGTTCTTCAACTTCAAATTCTACAGAAGTTGTGGAAAATCCTACCCAGGAAGATAACGCACGGAAAAATGCATTCTTTTCTTTCATATTCAAAAGAACATTCACCGCTTTTCGATCAAGAAGCTTAAAGTCTGAAGCACGTTCCATATCGATATCTGAAGCAGTGTTAATGATTTTATAAAACAATTTAGCAAATGCTCCGTGAATCAATGATTCGTTTCCACGATCTGATTTCACGCCTTCAATCACTTCAAAGCCTGCTTCCCACAATCGAAACATATCCACTAATTTTTCTGGTGGATGCTGCAGGTCACAATCGATGACCGCTACACACTCGCCCTCAGCCTTCTCAAGTCCTGCAAAAATAGCTGCTTCTTTCCCAAAATTTCTGGAAAATCGTACTCCATGAATGGTTGAATCTGCGCCAGAAATAGAGCTAATCTGTGTCCATGTTCCATCGGTTGAGCCATCATCAATATAGATGATCTCAAAATCTATGTTTTGTGAAGAAAGGATATCACTAATGCGTTGATATGAATGCTCAATATTTAGTTTCTCATTATACGCAGGTATGATGACAGAAAGCATTCCCTTCTTCTCCTTTTCCTATTATTTTAGTCCTTTAAAAGCTATCGGTTTATTTTCTATGATTTTTTTAGGATTATCATAAAGTAGCCTCTTTGCAAAATCATAAGAATATTCATCTTCAAGATAATCACTAACATCACCCATATAGGTGGATCGTTGTCTGCTGCTATGAGCATCAGAAGCTATACAGGTTACCAGATTATGTTCTAGCAAATAATCACTTACTGACTTACATTCTTCGCCAAACCGACCAAGCACGCTGCCTCTGTTGATTTGTACAAGACAGCCAGCATGACTCCAG
Organism: Lachnospiraceae bacterium; assembly: GCA_024403555.1. Classification (GTDB taxonomy): domain Bacteria; phylum Bacillota; class Clostridia; order Lachnospirales; family Lachnospiraceae; genus Fimousia. The sequence goes on from JAKSRP010000025.1 coordinate 17,906, forward strand.
TTATAAAGCCATCTTGGATCATCCTGCATCGCATAATATCGTTCCGGATGAGCAATAATCGGAATGCATCCCTCATGAAGTAATTCCATAAGACGAACCTCCATGACTGCCGGATCTTCATCAAATTCAAATTCAACAAGATAATAATCGGAATGATTGAGAGAAATCAGATCCTCATTATTGATTTTTGATAAAGTACTTCTTTTCAAGGAGATTTCCTGTCCGGATAAAACGGTAAGCGGAATACCTTCTTCGTCAAGTGCTTTACGAAAAGCCTGAAGATTCATAATAAATCGTCTTCCATAATAATTTTTAAATCTGGCTCTCGCATTATCTAAATCAGCATGAGGTGTCGCTACAATAATACTTGTTCCGCCTGATACAGCAATATCTGCCATATCAAGTGCCATATCCATATTATAGGCACCATCATCAATCCCTGGAAGAATATGTGCGTGAATATCAATCATAATAACCTCTTCTTATCTACTATTTATCGTAGCTTTTTCCATAATAATTTGTATTATAAGCAATGTTAGCATTTTCAACGCCATTAATTACACAACCATAAATTGGCTTACGGCTTAACGCAATAGAAGACATACCTTCTCGAATTGTTTTTACAGGTACCGCATCATATCGAACAACATATACGATACCATCTGCAAACTGAGCAAAGTTAGAAGCATCTGTAAGCATTGCAGAAGGTGGTGTATCCAAAATGACATAATCATACATTTCCTGAATGTTTGCAATAAATTTACGGAAGTTTTCTCCATAAATAGTTGCCATAGGATTATCTAATGTAATTCCGGTAAAGATCATATCAAGCCCCCATTCATCGAAGTGCTGAATGATATCACTTACTGGAATATGACCATCTACTGCTTCCATAATACTAGGAATTGTTGAAGTATCAAAACCAATTACCTTTGAAGTAGATGGGTTTCTGAAGTCACAGTCAATAACTAATACTTTATAATCACGCTTTGCAAGTGACATAGCAAGGTTTACAGAAATTGTTGATTTTCCTTCACCAGGAACAGAACTTGTTACAAGAATTGTCTTTCTTCCGTATTTCTTGGAATCACGGTCAATTCGTCCGGAAATTTTACGAATACTTTCAGTAAAGGAATATGGTACAAGTTCATTAAAAATATGCATGCTATGGTCAACTTCACGGTTTCGACGTTTGAAACGAATCGCTGGTACAGAAGCAAGACAATGAACGTTTAAATTCTTCTTTAAGTCTTCTTCTCGACGGATCGTTTCATAAGTAAATGCATAAATCAGTAAAATGATAGCATCAACTGCAAGGCCGCCACCTAAACCGTACATAACAATCGTTTTTAATCCCATCTGGTTTGAAGCAACGGTTGCCATACCAGATTCTTCCACATGTTCTAAGCTGATCAGACCAAAGACATATCGTCCAATAGCCGGGATATTCTTAACGGAAGAATTAAGTACACGATATACGATTTCATTGTTTGGTCCAGTAACGGATAAAGAAAATAAATCTAAAGTTTCTTCCCCTTTTAAGGTAATCTTACATGCATCAAACTGTTCAGATGTAACATCTTCTAAATCATCAAGGACACGATCCTTAAAAGCTCTGGATTTTAAAATCTGAGGAAGTGTATTTTTAATTTCAGAACCATCCACAGCACTGGTTTCATCTCCATCATCTTTTAATTTAAAAATCATAAAAGAAGAGTATTCTGGTTCATAAATAAATGCACTGTAAGCAAAGGAAGCGCCCAAGCCAAGAATCGGCAAAATTAATAATAAAATCCAGATCAATTAAAGCATTAATTAAAGCAAAAATTAATATTAA
>JAKSRP010000026.1 GCA_024403555.1 Lachnospiraceae bacterium
TTATTTCTCTATGATTATACACTCTCTGGGGCTATAATAGCAATTTCCTATAAATAAAAAAAGGACCGCCCTAGGGCGATCCTGATCAAATCTTGTTTATTCAAATCTACTTCTTTAACATCCGTTCAAGTTCTGTAATAAAATCATTCACATCACGGAATTCACGATAAATACAAGCAAATCTAACATAAGCAACTTCGTCGATTTCTCGCATCTTATCCATAACAATTTCACCAATTGTGGAGCTTGGTACTTCTCTCATACCGAGCGCATAAACTTTTGATTCAATCTCATCTACAGCTCGCTCAATCTGAGACATGGATACCGGCAATTTATGACAAGACTGGATAATACCATGTTCAATCTTGCTACGGTCAAATAACTGTCTGGTCTTGTCTTTTTTGATGACCGTTACCGCTTCTGTATCAACCTTTTCATAGGTTGTAAAACGCTTCTCGCATGCAACGCACTGGCGACGTCGTCTAATGGAATTGTTGTCTTCCACCGGACGGGAATCAATTACTTTCAAGTTAACTTCTCCACAATATGGACATTTCATATGTTCGTTCCTCCGTTTTCATCTCCTCATAACATTATATCATAAATCCCCCACCACTTCATATTTTTTGCAAATGTTTTTGCCATCTATTGAAATGTTATTTATTTCCATATATAATAGTTATAGGTAGTTAAGTTGTATTCCTTACTACCTGAGAGGGTATAAATAATTTTAAAAAGGAGGGTTATATTTACGAAAGAATTATATAATTATTTAAACGAATTCTCTAAACAGATTCAAAAACGTATCAACTATTTGGAATCATTAACAGACAAGCCAACAGGACATTTGCTGCTTTCCATCACAGAAAACCGAAAGCGCTTTTATGAAAAGCAAGCAGATGGGAGTCGTCGGTACATACCAAAGAACGAACACGAAACCGTTATTGCTCTGGCTCAAAATGATTATAATGAAAAAATCTTAAAACTCTGCAAATATCAGCTGCATGCAATTCAATCTTTTCTTGCAAAGTTTGATCCAAACTGTTTCGATAAATACTATGAAAGCTTGCATCCGATACGAAAAACACTAGTAAAGCCTTTATTCACACCACAGGACGAGTTTATTAAAAAATGGCTAAGTCGACCATATCCATATTCCAACACTCATGAATTGTTAACTTCTTATACGACTGACAATGGTGAAAATGTACGATCAAAATCTGAAGTAATCATTGCTAATAAGTTAGCATCTAAAGGAATTCCATATCTATACGAATTTCCAGTGAAATTAGGTGAATCCATTTGTTTTCCCGATTTTACAATTCTAAATCCTATCACAAAGGAAGTTATGATATGGGAACATTTTGGTATGATGGATGATCCAAACTATAATACACGAGCATTGAAAAAGATAAACCTTTATCAACGATGTGGATATATTCAAGGTGTCAACTTGATCATTACGTTTGAGTCAACTCAGGTACCACTTGATTTGGCTTCTTTGGACAAAATTATCACGACATATTATTAAATAAAAAAGTAAGAAAGATGAGGTTCCCCAAAAGTCTAACTCAAGTGCACCTCATTTTTTCTGCTTTTTTATCATATATTGAGTTTGTTCTTTTGTTATGAAGAACTCACACGTTCAGTATTCAAATTCTATTCTTGGTTTGTCCTACAGAATTCGATTTCTCATTCTGTAGGACACAAATTGTATTACAGAATTCATAAACTCATTCTGTAATACTCATTTTTTCATAAAAAGTATTATATTAGAAAATTTTTTATATTGTAATACAATTGTGTTTGGAAAATTGATTACAGTTCCCAGTTTCTCATATCAGAATACACAATTTTAAGCAAAATGTATTACGATTATTCATCCTTCATCCTGTGGCACCATAAAATTGATTACAAAATCCAACTTGCTTTTGTGTGGCACACCAGGCTGTGCCACAATATTCAAAACTCAGATTCATAATCAATTTTTCGTAAAAATAAGCATTACAAAAAATAGAGTTCAAATCTGTGGGACCGACTTGCTATAAAAAAGCATTACAAATTTTGATACGCAAAAACATGGTACAACCAAGCCATCAAAACTGTATTATGAATTTGTAATTCTTTCTCTGTGGTACTTTGTTAGAAAAGCAAGCCGTCCGCCCGCTTCCACGCCCCCATTTCCCGCCAGTTACCTCCCGCTTTCACCTCGTACTTGCTTAAAGCAAGCCGTCTGCCCGCTTCCACTTCCCCATTTCCCGCCAGTCACCTTCCGCTTTCACCCCACACAACGCAAAAAGGGCCGTCGCATACGCGACGACCCTTAAAATTTCTCAAATTTTCATCCGCCTTGGCGGATTATTCCCAACCCTCCGGCGCCTTTCAGGCACCTTCGTGGCGACCGGCCTTCCGGCCTGGTCAAAGCCTATTCAGCCTTTGGAGCTGGTTTTTCGAATTTTACGCCTGCTGGCTTTTTAGGTGTCTGGATGATACCTGTTGGACACTTCATAGCACATGCAGTACAGTTTTTACACTTGCTGTAATCGATGTGAGCTAAGAAACGGTCGATTTCAACTGCTTCAAACTTACATGTCTTTTTACATAACTGACATCCGATACAACCTGCGGAACAAACTGCTTTAACGTTTTTACCCATGTCGTGGGAATTACACTGAACTAATACCTTAGCATCGTAAGGTACCATTTCAATCATTCCTTTTGGACACATGGAAGCACACTTGCCACAAGCTACACACTTGTCTTTGTCAACAACTGCAACGCCGTCAACAACGTGGATCGCATCAAACTGACAAGCTTTTACACAAGTACCTAAACCTGTACAACCAAAAGAACATGCTTTTGCACCGCCGCCTGGGATTGTAGCTGCTGCTACACAGTCAGGAGTACCAACATATTCATATTTATCTTTTGCGCGGTCACATGTACCAGCACACTTAACAAATGCAACCATTTTTACAGCTTCGCCAGCTTCTACACCCATGATAGAAGAGATTTCAGCTGCTGCTGCAGCACCACCAACTGGACAAGCGTTAACCGGAGCTTCACCTTTTGCGATTGCTGCTGCTAAACCATCACAACCAGCGTAACCACAACCACCACAGTTGTTTCCTGGAAGTGCTTCTCTGACTGCTACTGCCTTTTCATCCACTGGAACCTTGAATGCTTCGGAAGCAACACCAAGAAGAACGGCAATAAGTAAACCTACGATACCAACTACGGCACCAGCTAAGATAATTGCTGTAATATTCATCTCTTATTCCCTCCTTAAATTACACCAGAGAATCCGAAGAATGCGATAGCCATGAGACCTGCGGAAACAAGTACAATTGGCATTCCCTGGAAAGATTCTGGGATGTCGTTGAATTCAAGATTTTCACGGATACCAGCAAGGATTACGATAGAAATTGTAAAACCTACTGCTGTAGCGAAACCATTAACAACGGATTCAATGATACCATATCCATACTGTACGTTATTTAAAGCAACACCTAATACTGCACAGTTTGTTGTAATCAGTGGAAGGAAAACTCCAAGAGATTCATATAATGCAGGCATAGATTTCTTTAAGAACATTTCTACGAACTGTACTAAAGCTGCGATAACTAAGATGAATACGATTGTCTGTAAGTAAGCTAAGTCTAATGGACTTAACACGAATTTGTAAATTAAACTTGCAACTAAAGATGCAATTGTGATAACGAAGATTACGGCAGCGCCCATACCTGCAGCAGTTTCAACCTTCTTAGATACACCAAGGAATGGACATAAACCTAAGAACTGGGATAAAACTACGTTACTAACCAGGGCGGAGCTAATCATAATTACTATTAAATTTCCAATCATTTTAAATTCCTCCTAATTAGTCTTATTTGCGGTTTTTGATCTTGTTCTGGATTGCTACTAAGCAAGAAAGAACGAAGAAGGCACCAGGTGCTAAGATGAAGATGGAGATTGGCTGGAATGCTGCTGGCATTACAGTCATACCAAATAATGTACCTGCACCAAGTAATTCACGGAAACCACCTAAAATTGTTAATGCAACTGTAAATCCAAGACCCATACCAACACCATCGAAGAAGGAGATGATTGGACCATTCTTAGATGCGAAAGATTCTGCACGACCTAAGATGATACAGTTTACTACGATTAATGGGATGTATAATCCTAACGCATCATTTAACGCTGGTAAGTAAGCCTGTAAGGAGAACTGTACTAATGTTACTAAGGATGCGATAACTACAATGTAACCTGGGATACGAACACGGTCTGGAATGAAGTTTCTAAGGATAGAAATGATCATGTTAGAGAACATTAAAACCGCTGTTGTTGTAAGACCCATACCTGCTCCGTTAGTAGCTGATGTTGTTACGGCAAGTGTTGGACACATACCAAGCATCAGAACGAAGGTAGGATTTTCTTTTAAAATACCGTTAATCAAACGTTCAACTGGATTTGTTTTCATCCTATTTACCTCCTTCTAATGTATAAGCTAAACAAGTGTTAACACAGCTTGTTACTGCACGGGATGTGATTGTAGCACCGGAGATTGCATCGATTTTAGAAGGATCAGAAGCACCAGAACCATCTTTTACAACAGTTAACTGTTCTGCCTGAGCACCTTTGTATTCATTTTTGAAATCATCCTTTGTAGCATTCATACCTAAACCAGCTGTTTCAGAAATGGATAATGTGTCGTAACCATTTACTGTGCCATCTGCTTTGATACCAACTGCTAATTCTACATCTCCGCCGTAACCTTTGGAGGATGTTACGTCAAATACAAAACCAAGATCTGCGCCGGAAGAATCTTTTGCAGCCATGATTTCGCTTACTGTAACGCCTTCGATACCTTTGTCAGCTGTTAACTGTGCGATTTCATCTTCTGTGAAGTCAACATTTTCAAAGGATGCAGCGTCTTCAAATACTACCTGGTAAGCAGCCTGCTTAGCAAGTAATTTCTGCTGTTCAATAGGTTCTTTTGTAATGTTATATACAAAACCTAAAGCTAAACCAGCAACTAATGTGATTGCTAATAATTTAAGAGCGTCAATAACTAAGCTTTTATCCATAATTATTTACCTCCTTTTTTTGCCATACCAAAAGCTGTTGGCATTGTGTATTTTTCAATAAGAGGTACTAATAAGTTACTGATGATGATTGCGTAAGATACACCTTCTGCTCCAGAACCGAAGAGACGGAAGATTGCTGTTAATAAACCAGCACAGCAACCAAATACTAATTTACCATTATCAGTAATTGGGGATGTAACATAGTCTGTTGCCATGAAGATAGAACCTAACATTAAACCACCACCGAATAAGTGCATAGCTAAGAAGTTTAAGTCAAGACCATGTCCACCGAATAATAAGATGCATACAGCAAATGTAATGATGTATGCTGCTGGGATGCGGATGGAAATAACTTTCTTCCATACTAAGTAAGCACCACCAAGGATTAATGCGATTGCAGAAACTTCACCGATTGTACCAGGGATTGTACCGATAAACATCTGTTTTACTGTAAATGCCTGTGTTAAAGCTTCGTAACCGCCTTCTTTTAATACTCCAAGAGGTGTAGCCATTGTCACACCATCATATGTGCATGGAGAGATAAATGTTGTCATCTTGCCAGTGAAGGAAAGAAGTAAGAAACAACGAGCACCAAGTGCTGGGTTCATGAAGTTCTGTCCTAAACCACCAAATACCTGTTTAACAACGATGATTGCGAATAAACCACCAAGAACAGGGATATACCAGGAGCATCCTGCAGGTAAGTTTAATGCAAGTAATAAACCAGTAAGTAATGCGGAGAAATCCCCGATTGTTACTGTTTTGCCCATGAAGTGCTGCCAAGCGTATTCAGCAATCACACATGTAGCGATAGATAAAACTGTTGTGATAACAGCTGGTAAACCAAAGCAGTAGAAACCAACTAATGTAGCTGGAACTAATGCAAGGATTACATCGAGCATAATGCTGTGTGTCGTTACTTTGTCCCTAACATGAGGGTTTGAAGACACTTTAAATAACTGTTCCATATTTACACCTCACTATTATTTTGCAGCTCTTGCACGTCTGTTTGCGAGCACCTGTCTTCTACCAGTTGCCATAGACTGAGCTAAAGGACGTTTTGCAGGACACACGTAAGAGCAGGATCCGCACTGAACGCATTCTGCACCGTTTAATTCTTCAAAACGATCGATTTCATGGTTATCTGCTAACTGAGCAAGCTTTGTAGGCATTAAGAATTCTGGACATGCAGATACACAACGTCCACAACGGATACATGCACTAACTGGAGAAGCTGCTACAGGGTCTTTTGTCATAGTTAATAAAGAAGAGAATGCTTTCTGAGCTGGTACGTTAAGAGAGCTCATAGCCATACCCATCATAGGACCACCGGAAATGATCTTTTCTGGCTGTGTCTTAAATCCACCTGCTGCATCTACTAATTCTGCTACGCAAGTACCGGATTTTACTAAGAAGTTGCCAGGAGCATTTACTGCATCACCAGATACAGTTACAACTCTTTCATATAATGGTTTTCCTAATTTTACTGCATCAGAGATTGCCATACATGTAGCAACGTTGTCTACGATACAGCCTGCATCTGCTGGAAGCATTGCAGAGTTGATGGATCTTCCTGTTGTAGCAAAGATTAAAGAACGTTCAGCACCCTGAGGGTATTTTGTCTTTAATGGAGCAACGGAAATACGATCCTTGCCTGCTACTAATCCTTCTAATTTTTTGATTGCATCTGGTTTGTTATCTTCAACACCGATGATACCCTTTGCTTTAGGGAATAAGTCTAAGATAATTTCTAAACCATCAATCATCTTTTCTGGGCATTCTAACATACATCTGTAGTCAGCTGTGATATAAGGTTCACATTCAGCTGCATTTACAATGATGTTATCGATTGCATCTGGGTCTTTTGGAGATAATTTTACGTGTGTAGGGAAACCTGCACCACCAAGACCAATGATACCAGCCTGTTTGATTGCACCAATGACTTCCTCTCTTGTCATTTCTGCGTAAGGTTTTGCACTAAATTCTACTGTTTCGAATAATCCATCATTGTCGATTACGATAGAATTTACCATTGCACCAGCTACTGTTAAGCGTGGTTCAACTTTTGTTACAGTACCGGATACAGAGGAGAAAATGTTTGCGGAAACAAATCCACCTGCTTCTGCAATTAACTGTCCTGCTAATACGCGGTCACCTTTTTTTACAATAGGCTTTGCTGGAGCACCGATATGCTGGCTCACTGGATACACACATTCGCCTTTTGGTAAGTATTCTTTGATTGGCTGATCTTTTGCAAGTTCTTTACCATCAGCTGGATGAATACCACCTTTAAATGTAAACAATGCCATTCGTAATAACCTTCCTTTCTGTTATTAAGTTATAATTTTAAGCTACAACACTTATACTTAGCTTTAGTTAGTTATGACTAATTGTTTGTAAACGAATAAAAGCTAAAAAAACCACACGATTTTTTTAGCCTCTTTGCCTGCTGACAATTAATTATAAACTTTAAAGAATATTATAATACCAAAGGTAAATATAATACAAGCAAAAATAAGATTGTACAAATTTTCGTACAATCTTATTCTATCATAGTTAATTTCTATATGTCTAGCTTAATTCATTCGTTATATCTATAACAAATATCTAGCCTAATTCTTATTGCGAAATGCGGCAAATGCTGCGTTCGCATTTTTACGCTGATTACGAATTCTCTTCTGCTTTAACGGCACGATGCTGCCATCTGCTTCCTGAATATCAGCATTATCAAGCTGCGCACGTAAGTTATTTCTTACGGCTGCAATATATTCCTTACGAAGCTTCATCTGTTCTGCTTTTTCTGCTTCTGTTAAGCCTTCTGCCTTGGATTTATGATAAAGCTCGTTGATTCTTGCGATTTTCTTTTCATCCATTGCTAAATCACTCCTACTGTAAATACCTACTGTAAATATGTCTTCTGTTCTAAATATTCCATTAATTTAAAGTTTGTTCTCTTATGTGCAAGGAATAACGTACCAACCTCTTCCCCTGCAAGCACGCGGGAAATGTTATTTAAGTCGGCAGCATTTGTAATGACCATATCTGCGCCCGCATCGGTTACGATATTTGCCGCTGCGATCTTGGTTGCCATTCCACCAGTACCAACGATGGAATTTGAGCCCTTACCCATGCTTTCAATCTTCTCATCGATTACTTCGATCACCGGAATCAGCTCTGCATCCGGATTCTTACTTGGATCGTCGGTATACATGCCATCGATGTCCGATAAAAGAATTAGTAAATCTGCGCCAACAACGGCTGCAACGACTGCGGATAAAGTATCGTTATCCCCAAATTCGATTTCTTCTGTGGAAACCGTGTCATTCTCATTTACAATCGGGATAATATCAAGGTCAAATAAATTGTCAAACGTATTCTTGGCATTTCTTCTTCTCACATCACTTAACATCGTTTCTTTCGTAAGAAGTACCTGTGCTGCACCCTGATTGTATTCAGAAAATAACTTCTGATAAACAGCGATTAATCGGCCCTGGCCAACCGCTGCACACGCCTGCTTCATGGTAATGCTTCTAGGCTTTCTTGTAAGGCCGAGTGCCTTCATACCTACCCCAACCGCACCGGAAGTAACTAATACCACATCTTTTCCACTATTGTGAATGTCTGTTAAGATGCGCACTAACTTCTCTAAACGGCCAAAATTTAACTGACCAGTTGCCTCATGAATGATGGAGGAGGAACCAATCTTAATGACCACGCGGTTTTTATTTTTAATTCTTTCTCTTAAATTATTCAATTTCTTATCCTCTCATTTCAGGTTTATATCGTTTGATCACCGCTTCGGCTACCTTCATGCCGTCCATTGCTGCGGAAGTGATGCCGCCTGCGTATCCTGCCCCTTCTCCACATGGATAAAGGTTGTCCACTTCGCTTGTAAAATGCTCCCCACGAACGATTCGTACTGGCGAAGAGGTTCTCGATTCGACACCGGAAAGAATGGTGTCGCATCTTGCGTAGCCCGCAATCTTTTTGTCAAACTGATACAACCCGTCTATTACAGCATCCGCCACATAATCTGGCAAACAATTATTCAGGTTCCCAAAATTGTGGTCCCCTTTCTGGCAAGGCATAATTTCGCCATATTCGGTGGATGCGACATTTTCTTCAAAATCTTTAAATAACTGTACCGGGATTTTTCCGCGTCCTTCGGCAAATGCTTTTTCTTCCCATATACGCTGGAATTCTACGCCCGCAAGTACGTGTTCAGATCCAAAATCCTCTGGCGTGACATTTACAATAATCGCAGAATTTGAATTTTCGGCCATACGATCATGATTACTCATCCCGTTTACCACAAGACGATTCTCCTCGGAGGATGCATTTACCACATAGCCACCCGGACACATACAAAAAGAGTAGACACTTCTTCCGTTTGCAGCCTTGGCGGTTAATTTATAAGCCGCGGTTGGAAGATACTCTTCCGGATAGCCCACGCCGTACTGGGATTCGTTGATCATCGTTCTTGGATGCTCCACACGTACACCGATCGCAAATGGCTTTGGCTCCATCGGGATTCTTCTATTATAAAGTAATTCAAATGTATCCCTCGCGGAGTGGCCGATTGCCAAAATCACCGGACCACAGTCCATCCAGTCGGAATCATTTGTCTGAATTTTTGTAATTGTTCCATCTTCTACTACAATATCGGTAAGCTTGGTGCCAAATCGAACCTCACCACCCATAGCGATGATGCTTTCTCGCATATTTCGCACGACACCGCGAAGCTCGTCGGTTCCGATATGCGGCTTGTTGGTATATAGGATATCTTCTGGCGCGCCGTGCTCTACGAAAGTATCTAATACATACGTATTTCTCGCAAACTTGTCTTTGACTAAGGTGTTAAGCTTCCCGTCGGAGAATGTTCCCGCGCCACCTTCGCCAAACTGAACATTCGATTCTTTGTTTAGCTCTCCGGTTTTCCAGAAATGCTCTACTGTCGCAGCACGATCATCGACTGCTTCGCCTCGTTCAATGACGATTGGTGCATAGCCCGCTTTGGCAAGCTGATAAGCTGCAAAGAGACCGCCTGGCCCCATGCCGACAACGATTGGTCGTTTGTTTAATGGTTCTTCGCCGCAAGCTGGCAGCTCGTATTTTTTCATTTTCACAATTGATGCCTGTTTACAGCGTTTTACGAGACGTTCCTCATTTGGAAGTGACATCTCCACTGTGTAGATAACCTGAATGTCGTTCTTTTTTCGTGCATCGATGGATTGTTTTACCATTTTATAAGCTGGAACTTTTTTAAGCCCCAGCTTTTTTTTGATGATTTTATCGATATCATTTTTATTATGTTTTACCGGAAGTTTGATCTGGGAAAGTCGGATCATAAAAAGCTCCTTCCTGCAAGATATCCGGAGGTCCATGCCCACTGAAGGTTGTAGCCACCACAGGTACCGTCCACATCTACGACTTCGCCCGCGAAATAGAGACCTTCTACGATTTCTGATTCCATCGTATATGGGGAAATCTGTTTTAAGGAAACTCCCCCGGCGGTTGCCTGTGCCTGATCAAAGTCGTTATAGCCATTTACCTTCATCGGCATTTTTTTCAAGTTATTCCAGATTCTTTTATATTCATCCTGATTAAGGTCTGTTGTTTTTTTGTTTGGTTTCACACCGGAAAGTCTTATGATTTCCGCTGCGAGTTTTGCCGGCAGATAGCCTTCAAGCCATTGCACCGTTGTTTTATAGAAGGATAAGCTTTGCATCTGATCATAGAAGAGCAAACCATCCTCTATATATGGAAGAAAGTCGAGTGTTACCCTTGGACTTCCTCCTCGAAGCAATTCTTCGATGACAAATCGGCTTAACTGGAAGACCATAACACCGGAAATGCCATATTTTGTGAGCTGGAGCTCACCTTTTTCTTCGTGTTTTCTACCTTTTCCGGTTACCGTCATCGCACACTGGCAACGAACACCGGCTGCATTCTTAAGTGGATGTTCTTTTACCTTTAAAGCAGTAAGGGTTGGGAATGGTTTTACGATCTTATGCCCAAAGCTTTTTGCAAGGGTGTATCCAAATCCATCACTTCCAAGCTTCTCCTGCGCCTTTCCACCCGTTGTGATGAGCAGATTGCGCCCGTGAACATTTCCCTTATTAGTGCTTACGACAAAGGTACCTTTTTGCTTCTTCGCTCCAGTTACTGTCGTTTCTAATCGAACTTCAATGCCAAGACTTGCGATTTTGTATACAAGACCGTCTGCAATCGTTGCTGCCTGATTGGAAAGCGGATAATAATATCCATCCTTTTCTACACAGGCAATCCCAAGATTTTCAAAAAATTCAATCGTCTGCTCAAAGGTAAACTGGTCAAGTGCTGTATAGATAAAATCCTTCTTGCCCCCACGATAACAGTCGTCATCCATATAAGAATTCGTAAAATTGCATCTTCCATTGCCCGTCGCGAGCAGCTTTTTGCCAAGACGAGGCATCTTTTCTATTATAATTACTTTTTGTCCTTGTTCGGCGGCAGTGATGGCAGCCATCATTCCGGCAGCCCCGCCCCCGATGATGATTACATCATAGATCATTTCGGACTCCTTCTATTACGTGGCGTCATTCTTTGCTCGACTGACGCCCGCACAAAATCATTTTCTTACAGTAAATGTGCCTTCTTGCAAAGACGAACGAGTGCTCTTCCCTTAGGCATGGAGTAGAGCTCTTCTTCGGTTACCGCATTGGTCTTGATCACACCAACAGCGTATACTGCCACAGCCACTGCGATTGCGATCATGCAGGAAATTGCATTTCCCACATAATTCCCAACATGAACCGTCACAAGGTGTGTTCCATAATAGGTTGCAAATGCTGCCGCACCCATAACCACTGCTGCTAAGAATGGTTTTACAAAGGTTTTTGCGTATTCCTGATGGTATCCGGCATATTTTGTAATTGCCATGGAGTTAAGGATACACATGATGAGTGAGAATACGATCATTACGATTACCAATGCGTATGCTTCTAAATTTGTAAAATGTAATAATGGCACGAGTACGATTGCCTGAATGATAACCGCGATTCCGGCATTCTTTACTGGTACATTCATCTTGCCAAGTCCCTGTAAGATACCATTACTTAATGTGGATAAGCCGTAAAATACAACGGTTACGGAGCCCATCATCAAGAGCTTTCCGCCAAGTGCGGTTGCGGTCGGGAATAATAAGTGAATGATTGGATCTGCAAGCACGGTAAGACCGACTGCACAAGGAATCATCACTAACATATTTAACTTAATTGCGCTGGTAATGGATTTATTCAGCTCTTCCATGTTACCAACGGCATAGTTTCCGGAAATATTTGGCACGATTGCGGAAGAGAGTGCGGATGCCATGGAAACCGGAACGTTGATCAGTACATTAAACTGGGTTCCGAAAATACCATATAAAGTCGCCATGGTAAGCTCATCATAATGCTTTCTGCCTAAAATAAACTGGAAGATACTCTGGTCAATACTTGCGGAACAGTTATAAATAGCTGTCGCAAAAATAACCGGAGTAATCGTTAAAATCAGTATTTTGAAAATGCTTCCGTAGGATTCTAAGTGTCTGGAGCGGTCTTTTTGTAAGTTTCGCTTCATTCTTGGTCGGTAGCATGCATAAACAAACATACAGAATAATAAACCAATCAAAACACCGGCTCCGGTACCCATCGCGGAACCTTTTGCTCCTAAAGAAGCTCTGTGTAATTTTTCTGCATCTGTCGTTGCTGCGAGATGGCGAACCATCAGATATGCCGCACCTACAGAAATCACTGCATTTAAAATCTGTTCAATAATCTGGGAAATAGAGGTTGGCACCATTGTGGAATGTCCCTGGAAATATCCTCTTAATACTCCTAAGATTCCGGAGAAGAAGATTACCGGCGCGAGCATGCGAAGGGCCGGTACAGCTCCATCGGTTACCAAATATGGTGCACCAAAATAACAGATTACAAATCCAAGGCCGCCGACGATAAATGCATAAGCTAAGGCGCCATGGAAAATACGCTGTGCATTCTTATATTCTCCTTTTGCAAGTCTTGCGGAAATGGCTTTTGATACTGCAAGTGGAATAGAGAAGGATGCAATCAGCAAAATGATTGTATAAATATTGTAGGCAATGGAGTAAAATCCGTTGCCGTCGTCTCCAATGATTTCTCGTAACGGACTGCGGTAGAGCAGACCGATGATTCGGCAGAAAATCGATGCCGCTGCTAAGATTGCACCCTGCATCAAAGCATTTCCTGCTGTATTTTTATTGTTACTACTCATAATGTGTCCCCTTTAGTCTCTTGTATACCCTTTTGACTGTAAGATTTCTTCCTGTTTTTTCTCCATAACGATACGTTCGTCTTCTTCCATGTGGTCATAGCCCATGAGATGAAGCATGCTGTGGGCAATTAAGAAGGCAAACTCGCGTTTTTCGCTGTGTCCGTATTCCTTTGCCTGTTCTTCCACTTTATCCATGGAGATCATGATGTCGCCAAGCACGATTTCACCACTTTCCGGATCACAGATATCCACACCTGCGCCTTCAATCCAGTCAAAATCGCCTGCTGCTTCGTATTCTAATGCAGGAAAACTTAACACATCGGTTGGGCGGTCAATGTCACGGTACTCGCGGTTGATTTCGTGGATGGTTTCGTTATCGACTAATGTTACGCTTACCTGGCATTCATAAGGAAATGCTTCGTAGTCGAGAGCAGCTTCAACGATTTCTTCAATGATGGCTTCATAGCCCTCTAAGGTTTTTGCTTCGTATTCATTTTCGATGATGATACTCATTTTCTTTTCTCCTGTGATTTTTCTTCTTCGCCTGTTTGTTTTCGTAGTCGTCGTATGCGGTTACGATTTTTTGTACGAGTGGATGTCTTACGACATCGCGGTTCGTCAGCTCGCAAATGCCAATGTCATCGATTTTTCCAAGCACCTGAATGGCTTCTTCTAACCCGGATTTCGCTTCAAATGGTAAGTCCTTCTGGGTTAAGTCACCGGTAATGATGGCTTTGGATCCAAAACCGATTCGGGTTAAGAACATCTTCATCTGGGCTGGTGTTGTATTCTGGGCTTCATCTAACACGATAAATGCGTTGTCTAAAGTTCTTCCTCGCATGTAGGCAAGTGGAGCAACCTCAATTAAGCCCTTTTCCATGTTCTTTAAAAATGTATCTGCACCCATAATTTCATATAACGCATCGTATAATGGTCTTAAATATGGGTCAACCTTGCTCTGTAAGTCACCTGGCAGGAATCCTAATTTTTCTCCTGCTTCGATGGCTGGTCTTGTCATGATGATACGGTTTACTTCATTATTCTTAAAGGCAGTAATTGCAGCTGCCATAGCAAGATAAGTCTTACCAGTTCCGGCTGGTCCCACACCAAAGACAATCATCTTGTTGTTGATCGCATCGATGTAATCTTTCTGTCCGTGCGTTTTTGGTTTTACTGCTTTTCCCTGCACGGTATGGCAAATGACTTCTTTATCAAGTCCTACGATATCACTTGCTTTGTCTTCCATAGAAAGAGCAAGTGCGTAATTGACATTCTGTTCTGTCACCTGATTGCCTCTTTTTGCAAGCTCTGTCAGGCTGTCAATCACTTCTTTTGCTTTTTTAACATCTCTTTCTTTCCCGATTAATTTTACCGAGTCGCCACGTAAAACAATGGAAATATGAAGTGTCTTTTCAATTTTTTTCATGAAGCTGTCGAACTGTCCGAAAATATTCGCCGCGTACTCGCCCGGCAGCTGAAAATCTATCTCGATTAAATTCATGTAGTTACTATTCTCCTTAAATATTTCTTACATGCGCGATCAAAGATTCCACCATAGATTCATCATAGAAATCCACGCGATCCTTCGCATGTTCAAGCATCTCTTTCTGCTTATCATTAAGCTCATCTACTGGCACCTTTGCAAGTCTCTTCATCCAATTATTCCAGGAAAGCTTGTCCGCAAACATCAATCCATTGTAGCGCATCTTTCCATTCGCATAATAGATTTCAAATTTACGCTTCATATTATCGGTCAAGGAATTGTTGATCACATGATAGATGCTTCCTTCGTCAGCCGGATCACTCATTCCTACCATTAAAAGTGTGATATTCTTTTCAGAAATCATGTAGTATCTGGCCTTAATTGTGTTCATACCGGCAAGTCCACTGTTGTAAACCGGAAGGCATAAAACAACATTTTCATACTCGCCAATTTTGTGAAACTCCTTGAGTTGCTCCACTAAGATCGCTTCCGTATCTAATTTCTTTGCGATTTTCTTCGCATAGGCCTGTGTCGTGCCATATTTTGATTTATATATAACAATGGTTGGTCTCATAATTTACCCCTTTATTTCATTCATTTTTGAGTGCACACAGTATATGCATTTTATCAGTATGCATACTTAAATAGATAGTAACACAATCCATAGATTTTGGCAATGAGCTTGACTACAACAGATCTGATTGTGGTCAAGCTGGCTCCCCGTGAAAAAGCTCATAATTAAGCCATTTTTTTCGAAAATTTTTTCAAAAAATCGCTTGACGAATCTTGAAATCATGATATAATTTTAAGAGTGCATTAGTGCATAAAATAAACCCAAACAGTTGTATAGTACACGTGCACAATCTACAACTGGAGGGAGGTTAGGTGTGAGTCTATGTCAAATGTAATCGTTAAAGAAAACGAAACTTTAGATAGCGCTTTACGCAGATTCAAGAGAAGCTGTGCAAAAGCAGGTATTCAGCAGGAAATTCGTAAACGTGAACATTACGAAAAACCAAGCGTAAAACGTAAAAAGAAATCTGAAGCAGCACGTAAAAGAAAATATAAATAGTTTTTAAACTATGAAACTTAAAAGGACATCCAAATGGATGTCCTTTTTTTGTAGCAATTTGTATAAGTACAAATCAAAATATTATTCTATTATTTACTCATCCAGTTGCTGGTCACACCGGATACATATGGATCAAGATTTTCTAGTGCTTCTTCTGTGTTAACCGTCCACACTTCAATCGCTGCCCCACACTCTTTTGCCATCTCAATTGTTTTTGGCTTTAATTTCTTATAATTTGTATCGAAGAATACTTCGTTGTTTTCTGTCTTTAAGCGATGAAATACATCTGCAGATGGTTTTGCAAGATAACCAAGACGTGCTTTGGGAAGGCGATTTCTGACATATACAAGGTATTCTTCTTTAAAGGAAATCCAGGTAATCTTACTTAACAATCCATACTCTTTGGCAATACGAATGATTTCGTCGACATTTGCCTGCTCCATTGGAGTATCATTCTTGATTTCCACATAGGCTTTGTAACCCATCTTGTCGCAAAGCTCACAAAATTCCTTGAAAGAAGGCATCTTCTCTCCCTTGAAATCCTCGGAGTACCAGGAACCAAAATCAAGCTGACGAAGTTCTTCATAGGTTTTCTCATAAGCAAAACCCTGACCATTCGAAGTGCGTTCAAGTGTCGCATCATGCATGATCATCGGAATCCCTTCTCTCGATAAAGTCACATCGCACTCGATTGTATCAAAACCATGTTCCTTTGATAATCTAAACGCTGAAAGTGTATTCTCAGGAGCTTCCACGTTGTAGCCTCTATGATTGATAAATCTCATAATCTCACCCTATCCATCCATGCTTTACGCATGCATTATAAATTCCATCATCCACATTCGCATCGGTAACATAATCCGCCATATCTTTTAACGGCTGGCAGGCATTTCCCATTGCGATACAGTAAAAATCCGGGTCAAACATATCCATATCGTTGTAATCATCCCCGAATACAACGACATCTTCAATTGTGCCGCCTGCATATTCAAGCATACGCAAAATGCCGGCTTTCTTCTCATCCACCTGGATGCACAGATATTTCGGATCAAAACGGATATAACCCATTCCATAATCTCCTAATTCCTGAAGACAAGTAAGCTCTGCTTCTTTTTCAGGCGGAACCGGAATGTACATCTTAAAAATCTCAGAAGCTTTATCCGGGTCAAATGCATCGTCAATGATATATTTTGTTGGCTCATTGCGAAGGCCTACCTGGTCATAAAACTTAAAATCCTTCCCATAAACCTTATAAGAATCATCTAAAGAAAACAGTAAGCCATAGCCCTGCTCATCCGCCTGATGATACAAGCGAAGTGCCATCTCACGGTCAATCGGTCTGTTCTCCTGCATCTTTCCCTGATAGAAGATTCCGTGGCCACCGTTGCATACCATATTGTCAAAGTCATATTTTGCACGGAACCACTCAGCTTTATAAGCTGCTCGTCCTGTATTGATGGAGACAAAATGTCCCGCTTCTTCTAATTTATGAACCGCCTCAAAAGCGGACGGAACGATCTCGCCCGTCGCTTTATCGGTTAATGTGCCATCGATATCAAAAAAGATGATTTTGAACAGCAATTTTGCTTTTTTCAAAACCATCTTTTTTTAC
>JAKSRP010000027.1 GCA_024403555.1 Lachnospiraceae bacterium
TGATGTAACGTGTCATAGCGATACGGGCTGCTTCAATCTGGTTAGATCTGATCCAAGCTGGTTCTAATGCAACGATACCAAATTCACCGTAAGCGATTTTGTTACCACGTGTTGCTTTACCTTTCATAGAACCACGGAACTGTTTTCTATGTTTAACTCTTTTTGGCATTAACATTATTTGTTTCCTCCCTTCTTAGATGGAAGTACTTCGCCGTTATAGATCCAAGCTTTAACACCAACTTTACCATATGTTGTGTCTGCTTCTGCGAATCCATAGTCGATGTCTGCACGAAGTGTCTGTAAAGGAATGTTTCCTTCGCTGTAGAATTCTGTACGAGCCATATCAGCACCACCTAAACGACCGGATACGGAAGTTTTGATACCTAATGCTCCAGCTTTCATTGTTCTGGACATGCAGGATTTCATAGCACGTCTGAAGGAAATACGGTTTTCTAACTGAGCTGCGATGTTTTCAGCTACTAACTGAGCATCACGGTCAGGTCTTTTGATTTCTTTTACGTCGATAAGAACTTTCTTACCTGTCATTTTGATTAAACGAGCTCTAACTTCTTCGATTGCAGCACCACGTTTACCGATTACTAAACCTGGTTTAGCTGTGTAGATGATTACTTTAACTCTGTTAGAAGCTCTTTCGATTTCTACTCTGGAGATAGAAGCGTTAGCTAAATCGATGTTTGCAACTGTTCTTTCGATTGTTTTCTTAGCTGGTACACCGTTTTCGTCAACGTTGTTTTTATCTTCTACTTCAACTGTTTCTTTTTTGATATATTTGAATGTTTTAAGGAAATTTCTGATTTTGTTATCTTCTACTAAATTATCAGCAAAATCAGCTTCCGCATACCATCTGGAGTCCCAATCTTTGATAACTCCGACTCTTAAACCATGAGGATTAACTTTCTGTCCCATTGTTGCCTCCTATCTTTCATCAAGCACGATTGTGATGTGACTCATACGTTTTTCGATTCTATAAGCTCTACCCTGTGCTCTAGGTTTAATTCTCTTCATTGTAGGTCCTTTGTTTGCGTAACATTCTGCTACGTAAAGGTTTGCTGGATCCATACCATTGTTGTTTTCTGCGTTTGCGATTGCAGATTTTAATAATTTTTCGATTAAGCTTGAAGCATATCTTGGGTTGTATGCTAAGATACCGAGTGCAGTCTGAACATCCTTACCTCTGATAGCATCTAATACGAAACAAGCTTTAGTAACAGACACTCTTGCATAAGATAACTTTGCAGAAGGTCTTGTATCTTTATTTGCGTTTCTTTCTTTTTTAATCTGGGATCTATGTCCTTTAGCCATGATTAAAGCCTCCTTTCAATTATCTACGAGATTTCTTTTCGTCTTTACCATGTCCTCTATATGTTCTTGTAGCAACAAACTCACCAAGTTTGTGTCCTACCATATCTTCAGTAATATATACAGGTACGTGTTTTCTTCCATCGTGAACAGCAATTGTGTGTCCAAGGAAAGATGGGAAAATTGTGGAACGACGGGACCATGTTTTGATCACTGTCTTTTCACCTGTACTATTTAAAGCATCAATTTTCTTAAGCAGACTTGCATCTGCGAAAGGTCCTTTTTTAAGTGAACGTGCCATGCTGATTCCTCCTATTTAATACCTCTGCCGTCTCTTCTTCTTACAATCATCTTATTAGACTGTTTATGTTTTTTACGTGTTTTTAAACCAAGTGCTGGTTTACCCCATGGTGTAGATGGACCTGGACGACCAATTCCAGTTTTACCTTCACCACCACCGTGTGGATGGTCATTAGGGTTCATAACAGAACCACGTACTGTTGGGCGGATACCCATGTGACGTTTACGTCCTGCTTTACCGATATTAACAAGTCCGTGTTCGATGTTGCCAACCTGACCAACAGTTGCTCTACAGTTTACTGGTACCATTCTCATTTCGCCAGATGGTAAACGAAGTGTTGCATATTTACCTTCTTTAGCCATCAACTGAGCGCTGTTACCTGCAGAACGTACTAACTGTCCGCCTTTTCCTGGGTACATTTCGATGTTGTGTACTTCTGTACCTACTGGAATGTTTGCGAGAGGTAAGCAGTTACCTACTCTGATTTCAGCTTCTGGGCCGTTCATTAATTTATCGCCAACTGCTAATTTGTTTGGAGCGATGATGTATGCTTTTTCGCCATCAGCGTAGCTGATTAATGCGATATTAGCTGTTCTATTTGGATCGTATTCAATAGAAACTACTGTTGCTGGAATACCATCTTTGTTTCTCTTGAAGTCGATAATTCTATATTTTCTTCTAGATCCGCCACCGCGGTGTCTTACTGTGATTTTACCCTGATTGTTACGACCAGCGTTTTTCTTTAAAGATTTTGTTAAAGATTTTTCTGGTTCTGTTTTTGTGATTTCCTGGAAGTCTAATCCAGTCATCTGTCTTCTAGAAGGTGTATATGGGTTATATTTCTTGATTCCCATGTCAAACTCCTTTCATTGTTACGAATTTATTGTCACTCTTTTCCTGAGTATAAGTTACTTAATTTTAGAGACCTTCGAAAATTTCGATGTCTGCGCTATCTTCTGTTAAGAAAACGATAGCTTTCTTTGTTTTAGCAGTTTTGCCAAATACCATTCCACGACGTTTTGTTTTGCCTGCGTTGTTCATAGTATTTACTTTAGCAACTTTAGTTCCTTCGAACATTTTTTCAACTGCTTCTTTGATCTGAACTTTGTTTGCTTCTGGGTGTACTAAGAAAGTATATTTCTTTTCAGCCATAGCATTGATACTTTTTTCTGTTACCACTGGTTTTAAGATAACGTCATAATATTTAATGTTAGCCATTATGCATATACCTCCTGGATTTTTTCAACTGCAGCTTTAGAAGCAACAACTGTGTCGTACTTTAAGATGTCATATACGTTGATTGTGTTAACATAAGCTGTTTTAACTCCAGCGATGTTTCCAGCGGATTTGAATAATTTTTCATTCTTACCTTCTTCAACGATTAATGCTTTCTTAGCGTTGATTGCTTTTAACATGTTAGCTACTGTTTTTGTTTTGATTTCGCTTAATGCGAATTCATCGATTACTACGAATTTATTTTCATTAACTTTTGTTGTTAATACGGATTTAAGAGCTGCTCTCTTTTCTTTTTTGTTCATTTTTACAGAGTAGTCTCTTGGCTTTGGAGCGAATACAACTCCACCACCTGTCCACTGTGGAGCACGGATAGATCCCTGTCTAGCATGACCTGTACCTTTCTGTCTCCAAGGTTTTCTTCCACCGCCACGTACTTCGGAACGTGTTTTAGCGCTCTGAGTTCCCTGACGTTTATTTGCAAGCTGTCCTACTACAGCTAAGTGCACTAAATGTTCATTTACTGGAGCTGCGAAGATTGCATCGTTTAATTCGATTGTACCAACTTCCTGTCCAGCCATATTTAAAACAGATACTGTTGCCATCTGTAAGTCCTCCTTTCGCTAAATTAAGCTTTTACTGATTCTTTTAAAACAACTAAAGATTTCTTAGGACCTGGTACGGAACCTTTTACTAAGATGATGTTGTCTTCAGCGTCAATTCTTACTACTTCAAGGTTCTGGATTGTAACCTGTTTGTTACCCATGTGACCTGCCATCTTCTTTCCTTTGAATACTTTGGATGGATCAGATGCAGCACCGTTGGAACCTGCATGACGATGATATTTAGAACCATGTGTTTTAGGACCTGTATGTAAGCCGTGTCTCTTGATTGCGCCAGCGTATCCTTTACCTTTGGAGATTGCTGTTGCATCAATTTTGTCACCTTCTGCGAAGATATCAGCTTTAATTTCCTGACCTACTTCATATTCTTCAGCGTTTTCTAATCTTAATTCTCTAACGAATCTTTTTGGGCTAACGCCTGCTTTGTCAAAATGACCTTTTTCTGGTTTTGTAGTAGCTTTTTCTTTCTTGTCTACGAAACCAACCTGAATTGCGGAATATCCATCATTTTCTACTGTCTTAACCTGAGTTACTACGCATGGTCCAGCCTGTAATACAGTTACTGGAGTTAATACGCCATCTTCATTGAAGATCTGAGTCATTCCGACTTTTGTTGTTAAAATCGCTTTCTTCATTAATATTTCCTCCTATTTAATCTACAGCGGATTTTAAATTTTGACTTTCGTCAATGTAAAATCATCCTAGACGCTATGAAAAGCTTAGGGGGTGCCCTATATTCATAACCCTATTGGATTTTTAGCTTTACGCTTTTAAGCTTGATAAGCTTATTTCTGTTTCATCTTGATATCGATGTAAACACCTGCTGGCATTTCTAATCTGGATAATGCATCAACTGTTTTCTGTGTTGGTGTTAAGATATCAATTAATCTCTTGTGTGTTCTCTGTTCGAACTGTTCTCTGGAATCTTTGTAAATGTGTCTGGATCTTAAGATTGTTACTACTTCTTTCTTAGTAGGCATTGGTACAGGACCGCTTACCTTTGCTCCAGTTTTCTTTACTGTTTCGATGATGCTCTTTGCAGATGCATCGATTAACTGATGATCATACGCCTTAAGTGTGATTCTCATTACTTGACTTGCCATAAAAAAAGTCGCCTCCTATTCGTACTTTGTGGTACGACAAGCGGTGACTGTACACTCCTCCGTGTGTGTCGTGAAATCCACACACTGCGTCTCTACTCTCTTCAGTAGATTGTATTTAGTACAGTGACTTGTCGCCAATTTTCTTTGAACTTGACATTTGCTCCACGGAAAACCCGCACAGATTAGTGGGTTGATATTTCTATGCGGCAACCTCTCGTTTCTTCGCTCTTATGTCACAACAGTACCTAGTATAAAGTATAGTCAATAGTTTTTCAAGTTTTTTTAAAAATTTTTTTGGCGATTTCTTGTTCTTTTTCCAATACAAAAGCGCCTTTTCGAAAAAAGACGCTTTGTTTCTTATTTTATTTCTTTCATTTTATAGTCTTTTGTATTGTCGAGTGTGAACTTCACTCCATCCGTTTTGCAGACTCCATGTTCTTCATCTACAAATACCGCTTCCGCATCATACTTTTCAAGGATTGGGAGACTCTTCTCCATCCCAAGGACAAAGCATGCAGTAGAAAGGGCATCACTGTCAATTCCGGATTCACATACAATTGTTACAGAAATCAGTCCTGACTCAGAAGGATAACCCGTCTTGCTATCTAAGATATGATGATATCTCTTCCCGTCCTGTTCAATGTATTTTTCATAGTCCCCGGAAGTAGAAACGAAAGTGCCGCCAGACACTTCAACCTTCCCAAGCATAACGCCATCTTCTGCTCTAGGATCCTGAATCCCTACCGTCCAGGAAGACTGATCCGGCTTTTCACCATAAACACAAAGGCTTCCTCCCACCGAAATAAGTGCTCCAGAAATATTCTCTGCAGACTTAAGATATCTCATTACAGCATCTGCGGCAGCACCTTTACCAACAGCTCCTAAATCAACCTGAACCTTATCTGGATCAATGGATACTTTATCTGTTTCTTCTATATTAATGGCTTTGGCATCAATCTGATTTTTCGCTTCTTTGATTTCCGCTTTCGATGGTACTCTGGCATGATCTCCACCGATATCCCACAAATGTGCAAGAACCCCGATTCCAGGATTTAAAGCTCCATCTGTATCTTCACAGATTGCAAGACTTTCCTTAATCCATTCATATACATCATGACTTACTTCCACAGAATCATCCGAATGATTCATACGATAAATCTCAGAACTATGCAGTCTCCAGGAAATCTGCCCTCGTTCAAGATCACCTAGCAGATTCATGATAGCCTGTCCATTTTCTTCTAAAGACTTCTCGTCATCCCCATAGATGACCTCAGAAATGGTTGTACCCATTGCAAATCCTGTATTTGAATATTTCACTGGATCTTTCGAAGAACAGCCAGAAAGGGCAAATAAAAGCCCCAGAACAAGAAGTAAGAATATGTATTTCTTCTTATTATAATGCATTTTGTGTCGCCTCTATTTCTTGCTCCATCTTCCGGAAGCACCACAAGGAAGCACAAGGCCATTACCACTAACTGGAAGGCCAACTTCTTCTGCTTCTACCTTACCGCCAAACTTACTCACAATTTCTGTATTGATCATGTAGGATAATACTGCAGGCTGTAATCCGGTTGTATAGCTGTTGATCAAGAAGAATAATGGTTCATCTGATAAGATTTTGGTACATAACTGAATGAAAGGATAAATCTTTTCTTCGATCTTCCAGATTTCGCCCTTTGGTCCACGCCCATAAGAAGGCGGATCCATAATGATTCCATCATATTTATTGCCACGTCTAATTTCACGTTCTACAAATTTTACGCAGTCATCTACCAGCCAGCGAATTGGAGCATCTTCTAATCCGGAAGCTTTCGCATTCTCTTTTGCCCAGTTTACCATACCTTTTGATGCATCTACATGTGTCACCTTCGCGCCTGCTTTTGCAGCAGCTAAGGTTGCACCACCTGTGTAAGCGAATAAATTTAACACTTTTACAGGGCGATCAGCTTTTCGAATCTTTTCACCGAACCAATCCCAGTTTGTTGCCTGTTCCGGGAATAACCCTGTATGTTTAAAGTTAAATGGCTGTAAATTAAAGGTCAGTCCTTTATATCCAATCTGCCATTTTTTTGGAAGATCAAAAAACTCCCATTCACCACCACCACGTTTGCTTCTGTGATAGTGTGCGTTTGGCTTTTTCCAGCCTCTCATCCTCTTCGGTGTTGTCCATAAAACCTGTGGGTCCGGACGAACAAGAAGATAATCTCCCCAGCGTTCTAATTTTTCTCCTGAGGATGTATCTAATACTTCATAGTCTTTCCAACCATCTGCAATCCACATAAAATGCTACCTCTTTCTAATTTTATCCATTCTTTGGAATTCGTTTTACAATCTCTCCGGAAAGTATACCGATTAATACGCCGGCAAATGTTCCCGACACAAGCAACACAGGCAGATAAAAAAACATCTTCCCTGTTTCAAGCACCAAAGCTGCTACAAGCAACTGCCCAATATTATGAGCGACGCCCCCGGCAACACTGACACCAACTGAACTAAATCCACCAATTTTCTTTAAAATCACCATCAGGGTAAGGCTAAGCATCCCTCCCGCCAGGCTGTAAAGAATCATCATCAGATTACCAAACATAAAGCCAGCCAGAAGAATTCTCGCAAGGGAAATGGCATAAGTCTCCTTCACATCCGCTACATAAAGCAGCACCATGATTACACCATTTGCAAGGCCAAGCTTCACACCTGGAATTCCTAAGTGAATCGGTATTAAGGTTTCTAAATAAGATGCAACCAGGGCAAGTGCAAGAAATACTCCCCCATATGCAACCTTTTTCGTCATATTACTACCTTCTTTCCATAGTATAGCAATGTAATTATAACAGAAACATTTTATAAAAGCAAAAGCTCCGTGCTATATAAAAACACGGAGCTTTCAATTAATATTAATAGTTTTTTATGATTACATTCATGTATAGAAAATCTAATCAAATTAGAACACTTCGATCATAGCACCTTCTACTAAATCAGATGGTAATAAAGGATCGTCTCCTTCAAGCATGATGCATCCAGGTCTTTCCGGCTTAGCACCACCCTTGAAGTCAAGTGTACAATGTCCAAGAGTTTTTAATGTATAATTTGCTTCAGAACCTACCGCAGATACTGTAAATACTTTTTCTGCGATAATCATAACATCGCCTGCTTTCACTTCATCTAATAATTCTGCTTTTTCATGAAGAACACATAATTCAGCTAATGCTGGTGGTGCGTCGTTATTAAAGATGATGATAAAGTTTGTATCCGGATCGCCTAAGAAAGCAAATGCATCTGGTCCGTTTCCTGTAATTTTAGCACGATATTTCATTCTTAACACCTCTTATTTTTCTTTCATTGTAATGTATAATCTTCCAATGAGCTCCACTTAAATTTTGTTTATGTTTAGTTTTATTAAGTAAAAAAACGGGCATAACAAAATAGTTATGCCCAATCTTCTATAATGATAATACAATCTTAATCTTAGTAGATTTCGATTAATGCACCAGCTTTTAAGTCATCCTGTGTAAGTGGTTTTTCACCTTCTAACATGATGCAGCCTGGTCTTTCTGGTTCTGGACCACCCTTGAAGTCTAATGTACAGTGACCAAGACCTCTTAATGTAGCGTTAGCTTCGGAACCTACAGCAGATACTGTAAATGGTACGTTGTTGATGATTAATAAGTCACCAGCTACAACGTCAGCGTGTAAATCTGTAATTTCATGTAATACACAAAGTTCAGCTAATGCGTCTGGAGCATCTTCGTTGAAGATAATAATAAAGTTAGTATCTGGATCACCTAAAAATGTAAATGCATCTGGTCCATGACCTGTAATTTTTGCTCTGAATTTCATAGTGCAATCTCCTTTCATCTCTAAAACCGATATCATAATTTATTGTAAAGGTTTCACAATAGAGTGTCAATGTTTTTGCATCTATTTTATCTTATTTTAACAAAAGTTTAGATATTTCCTACAAATATCGTGTCATTTGACACAATGATAGACCAGGCAATGCACTAACTTATAGTATTCATTTATATATTGAGCATTTATATATAAAACATATGTGTTTTTAAACAAAAAGGAAGGCAAAATGCTGCCTTCCTTTTCGTTATATATTACCACAAAATTCTATTTTGTTTCAAATACTTCGTAGTAGTGTTTTAAGCAGGATTTTGTTCCATCTTTGATTGCAGCCATTAAAATTCTGAAATCGCATTTAGCGTCATTTTCTTCCATAGCTTTTGCTAAAGATTCTCTTGCTGCAAGGTAAAGGTCTGTGTAGATGTTAACTTTGGAGATACCTTCTTTAGCGCATCTGTTTAAGTTGTCATCACCAGATCCAGAACCACCGTGAAGTACTAATGGACAAGGTGTAGCAGCGTGGATTGCATGTAAGGAATCAAAGCTGATTTCTGGGATAGCTTTTGCCTGGTATACACCATGAGCTGTACCGATGGAGATAGCTAAAGAGTCACATCCGGAAAGTTCTGCAAATTTAGCAGCTTCTTCTGGCTGTGTATATAAAGCTTCTGTATCGCTTGTGTCAAAGTTAGAAGCAACGTGTCCGATTTCAGCTTCTACAGATACATCTTTTGCTGCAGCGTATTCAACAACTTCTTTTGTTGTAGCTACGTTTTCATCAAAAGATTTCATGGAAGCATCGATCATAACAGATGTAAAACCTAAGTCGATTGCTTTTTTACATGTTTCAACGCTCATACCATGGTCTAAGTGAAGAACTACTGGTACGGAAGCTGCTTCAGCATATTTTTTACCAATGATTGCAACATCTTCTAATGTCATGTTTGGTCCTAAATGACCTTCAGCAACACCGATGATTAATGGTAAACCTAATTCTTCAGCTACTTCTACGTGAGCTTTGATTGTTTCCATATCTAATACGTTAGCGGAAGGAATAGCGAAATGTTCTTCCTGTGCTTTTTTAAATAATTCTTTAGAGTTTACTAACATTGAAAAATCCTCCTATTATTCACCCATTACGATTACTCTTGCTTTACGTGGACGTTCTCTTGTACGGTCAAAGTCTACGAAATAGATATAACCTGTAGAACCAACACCTAATTTACCATCGATTACTTCTAATGTAGCAGAGTTGCCAAGCATTGTAGCTTTGATGTGAGCGTCAGCGTTTAATAATGCATGACGGTCTCCATCTGGAAGGTATTCTGCTGCGTTTGGCCAGGATTCAACGTCTACGAAATGAGCTTCACCTGGATACATGTATCCACCTGCTGGTGGCATTTCCATCTGGTCTGGAACGATCTTCTGTAAACATTTGTTTAAGTCGATCTGTAAGAATTCTGTGTCTTTATCGATTCCGTCGCCGCCAACATAGTCATGTACGAATTCTTCAAAGAATACGGAACATGTTGTATGAGCTGTAAGAGCGATTACGATACCATCCTGAATACCACTGTTAGCAATAGCTTCTTTTACCTGTGGTGTGATATCTAAGAATGTTGGTGTAACACCATGGGATTTTAACTGGATCGTTTCTTTATAAATTGCCATTGGTTTATTCTCCTTAAAATTTATATATATATAAAATCTGTGAATTATGCACGTTCTTTGTAAGCTTTAACGATCGCTTCAGCCATTTCGCGTACGCGTTCTGCTGGAGATGGAGCGTTAAGAATACCAGATGTAGCACCTGTTCCATCAGCACCTAATTTAACAACGTTATAGCAGTCTGCTGCTGTAGATACACCAGAAGCGATCATAACTAATACGTTAGGATTTACTTCATTTAATGCAGCAACTGTATCTGTTGTATAAGAATCTTCTGCAACCTGACCTGTACCGATTAAGTCTGTTGGTTCTGCTAATACGATATCTGGATCCATGCATGCTACAGCTTTTGCTTCTACTACAGAGTCAGCACATACAACAGTAATCATATCTAATTCTTTTGCACGTTTGATTGTAGCGTAAAGATCTGCAACTGTTAATGGATTTTCAGCATGGTTTAAGAATACTGCATCAGCACCAGCTTCTTTTAAAGATTCTGGAAGGATGTGTCCCATACCACGACCTGGTGTTAAAGGCATCATGGACTGTGCACAAACGATAACATTTTCTGTATTTTCTCTAATCATTCTGATATCAGCGTAAGGACATGTAAAATAAATCTGAAGGCCTGTGTCCTTAGCAACTTCATCAGCTGCTTTAGCTAATTCTAAACTTTTCTGTCCGTATAAGTAAGATTTTGGGTTGACAATTAAAAATGGGGTTTCAGCTTTTGGCATAATATATATCCTTTCCTATGACATTGAGATATCAGTGTCTTGTCTTTTTAATAAAGCAAGTGCGCCTTTATAAGGCGCGCTTGCTATATATGATTGTTTACGGTTAATTCAAAAATGAATAATGAACCCTTATCTACTAATTAAAGTAAGTTTGTTTTTCCGTAAATTTTGTCCTGTTCCTGACGTAATTTGTATACGTATGTATTTGTGTCAAGCTGGATGTCATCTAATGTGATTAACTGACCTTTCTTAACATCTCTCTTCATTACAGCCTTAGGTGTAACTAAGCCGAATGGTACGTATTTGTTTTCATCAGATACAGCAGCTTCACAGATAGAACCATGAGTTGTGTAACCACCCATACCGTCGATTGTCTGACCAGCTTTAAGATCGATCTTAGCACGTGTGATACATTCAGCTACTAAACCATCGATAGGTACACACTGAGGTTCTTTGTCAATTACTAACTTAGCAACTGTTAATGGTGTTTCTAAGTTACATAAGTGATATGGACGGTATAATGTCCAAAGAGGTCCAGGACCCATGGAGTGGTAACCCATCTGGTAAGCGATTTCTTCGTTTGGAGTAGAAACTGTTACGAATACACCAGGAGCGATACCGTTAACGTATTCAACTACACCATGTTTGTTTAAGATACCACCATCTTCTTTAAGTTTGAAGATTTCGTTACACTGTTTGATACCTTCTGTACCAGGAGCAACTTCTGGGCCATGACCACCGATTACATCAGGGATTAAACCTGTGTAGTTACACATAGCAGTCATTTCTACCATTGTCTTTGTACCATCTTTGAATGCGCAAAGCATACGTGGAGACATCTTACGTCTTGTAGCTTCTGGTAAAACTGTATCAGGGTTGCAGTCATAGTCAAGTTTGTTGTTTTTACCTTTACCCATAACTTCTACTGTCATACCCATTGCTCTTGCGAAGCAGTAGATTTCCATAACAGCACCTGGTTCGTCACCAGCGGAACCTGTGTAGATAACACCTTTAGATTCAGCATATCTCTTTAAGTAAGGTCCAATAACAACGTCTGTTTCAACGTTCATCATAACAACGTCTTTACCATTGTCCATAGCTTTGATGGAGAGCATAGCTCCAACATCTGGATGACCTGTAACGTCTACTAATACCTGGATAGCGTCTGCGGAGCAAGCGATATCTGTATTTGTTGTAGCAACGTATTTACCAGCTTCTAAAGCTGCGTTAGCTTCTTCAACTGTGTCAACTTTAGCGATCATTTCATCTGTGATACCAGCATATTTGAAGGCAGCTACTGCTAATTCCATTTTAAGGTCAGCTACAACTGCTGCTTTGATGCCCTGCATTAAGCACATCTGTGTAACCATACCACGACCCATCTGACCAGCACCAACGATACCTGTCATGATGATGTTGCCTTCCTGTTCTCTCTTGATTAACTTAGTATCCATATTAAGCATGTCTAAAATCCTCCTTGCTTATTAAATAATACACTTGTCTATGCTAAGAACTTACATCCAAAAGGCCCAAGTGATGTGAAGTTCTAAACATCGGCATTAGATTTAGAGCATCTTCTGAGCACAATCAATATCGGTAATTAAAATATTGATATACTTGCCTCTGATTGCTCCTTTTATTGCATTTACCTTGTCCACTCCTCCGGCGATACCGATTCGGTTTTTCACCTTTTTGAGCATATGGACTGGTATTGATGCCACTTTGTCATTGAATTCTCGGAAAGGTTCCATATTGCCTTCTCTATTGTAAATCCGAAGTGCAATATCTCCGATTGCTCCTCTCTCAACAAACTCATCCATCTTTTTATCCTCAAGGTAGCCTGCTGCAACAATCGTGGAATCTCTTCGATCCGGAATCCCTACACCCATCACCACACTATCTAAACGATCAAAATATTCGTAAATATAGTTTACTGATTTTTCCTGTAAGAAGCCTTTCATAACATCTTCATTCTGGAAAACAGCTGGTGCTAAGAACTGTACATAGCGTCCGCCAAACTTCTGCGCAAAATTCATGGCGATTTGATTCGCCTGTACATCAACCTTGCCCATTCTGGCCTGGCTGATTCCACCAAACAGTGGAACAAATAAAAACTGTCTGTCAAAGTCATAAGTTTTTCGAACGTTCGCAATATTATATAAGGTATATCCCATTGCAAGTCCGATTGTATCACCATCTTTGAAGACATGAGAAAGATAATCAAATCCAGCTTCACTCAGTCGCTGGATCTTATCTTCTTCTGTATCGAGCGGCTGATTATCTACAATGATTACCTCTTTGAGTCCATACTTTCTTTCTAAGTCTTTTTCAAGTTTTCCATAATCAAAGTTAATTGGATTGATCACTTCAATCCTTACAATCCCCTGTTCTCGACCCATACGAAGCATACGTGAAACAGTTGCTCTCGATAAACCTAAGGAATCACAAATTTGCTGCTGTGTCATATTATCGGTATAGTATAAATCACAGCACTTGTAAATTAATCTTAAGTCATCAACTATTTTCTTCATGATTTCCTCCTATAGAACAACTATTTTCTAATGCTTACAATAACATTATATGTATCCCTTTTTTACAATGTCAATTAAAATCTTAGAACATATGTAAAAGTGCAAAAGTCCTTCTCATTATTTGAACATTTTTTCAATATTAATTGCAATTTTGTCTACAAATTAACAGAACGACCACCATCAATGATATAATTGACGCCTGTAATCCATCTTGCTTTGTCAGAAATTAGGAATTCCACAAGATTTGCCACATCTTTTGCTGTTCCTGTACCCAGCGGATAGCTTTTTTCACAGTTTTGAAGGAATATTTCGTAGTCATTTGCTTCCATAAGATGGTTCGTTACCTGAAATTTTGTATTAATAACACCCGGATTTACGGAATTTACGCGAATATAGTAGCTTGCAAGGTCTTTTGCCAGAGATTTTGTCATCATATCCATCGCTGCTTTACTTGCAGAATATGCCATGCAGCCTCCTGTAATTTCAGATGCAATTGACGAAATATTAACAACATTCGCATGCTCTGCTCTTTTTAATAATCGAAGCATTCTGTGTGTAACACGATATGGAGCATTGACATTCAGCTCCATGATGCGAGCAAATGCATCCGGAGAAATATCTTCTAATCCTCCACCAGCCATAGCACCTACATTATTAATCAGCACATCCAGATAACCATAGTTATCTAAAATGTATCGATAAACATAGCTTACATCCTCTTCTTTTGTAATATCACCCTGTAAGAATACAGCTTTTGGTGAATTGATCATCATTTTCGCTTTTTCAATCTTTTCTTCATTTCTTGAAATGGATACAACATAATAACCTAGTTCAATCAAATCTTTGGTGAGAACCATACCAAGTCCCCCGGTCCCACCCGTAATCAACGCAACTTTCTTCATTATTTTTTCTCCCTAATTGTTTATATATAGTTTTTCTATAGTTTGCACGAGCATTTTCTATAGGTATTATACAAAATTTCTTCTTTCGATAAAAGACCTATACAAAACTTTATCACATTCGTTATTAACTTATTCATTTGTTCTATTCATACAAATTATATGCCTTTATATGAATTCATTTAAAATTTACAGACTATTTCCCGATATCTTATATTATAATAGAAGTATGTATTATTATCATTTTCAGCAGTGGCTTGCTTTTTTCTATTTCTACTGCGTATTCGGATGGTGTTTTGAAACCTGTTATGTTTCCGCCAAAAATAAAAAATTAATCAACCGGGGATTTATGAAAGGGCCCTGGCTTCCTATTTATGGATCTGGTGCAATCTGTGTATTGTTTGTCACCCTTCCGGTAAAAACATATCCAGTTCTTGTATATTTCGTTGGCATGATTTCTGCTACCATTTTGGAATATATCATCGGCACTGCAATGTTAGCGTTTTTTAAAGTGCGATACTGGGATTATTCTTACCGTAAGATCCAGCTGCATGGACACATTTGCCTCGTATCCTCTCTGGCATGGGGAGTACTTAGTCTGCTTTTGATCTATGTTGTGCATAAACCATTTTCTGATTTAGTTGTAAGTCTGAATTTAGACCTACTTGGTGTCATCGTATTTTGCTTTACACTCGTATTTGTCTTTGACTTTGCTTATGCATTCAGAACTGCAATGGATTTACGCGCAATGATTCTTCAGGCAGAGCATCTTCGCAAGGAAATGCAGGTGCGAAGAGACTGGCAGATTGCCTATATGCGTGAAGACATGGAAAACAAGATGCGCATTTTAAACCTTCGAAGAGAATATTTGCTCGAATTCTGGGGTGAAAAAGCAGAAGAAAAGCTTTTGGAATTCCATTACAATATGGGAATGTCCGCCCTCACCACAGAGATGCGCCTAAAACGATTCGAGTGGGGACTTGAAAAACAGATCCAGGAAATTCAGGAAAGACACGAAAAGCTCATCCGAAAGATGCTTCCACATGCTTCGCATAACCTGATTCACAACCCAGGATATAAGCTATATGGACTAAAGAAAGAATCGAAGAAATTAAAAGAGCTTGCCCTGAAAGACAAAGAAAACAAATAAAAAAGAGTTTCGCTTGCGAAACTCTTTTTTGATTATTCAATTAAATATAATAAATCCAAGCATCGTCCTGTCCGAGATTTCCACCTTCGCTTGTTTCAATCTTCTGTGGCATCTCTTCAACATTACTATTGTGCCCCGGTTTCATACGAAGCTCATGGTTTTTGATACTTACACGCATGCCTGGCTTGATGGAAGATGTGATGAAGGCATTAGAACCAATGACCGCACCCTTTCCAATGACAGTTTCCCCACCTAAAATAGATGCACCAGAGTAAATGGTTACATTATCTTCGATGGTTGGATGACGTTTTGCGCCACGTAAAGACTGCCCGCCTCTGGTTGATAAAGCGCCAAGAGTAACTCCCTGATAGATTTTTACATTCTCACCAATTTCGGTTGTCTCACCTACTACGATACCAGTACCGTGGTCAATAAAGAAATATTTGCCAATGGTAGCACCTGGATGAATATCGATACCAGTGATGCTGTGGGCATATTCCGTCATAATTCGGGGAATCAATGGCACCTTCAGATTCCATAATTCATGTGCAAGACGATTGATCGTAATTGCCTGAAGCCCCGGGTAAGAAAGGATGATTTCTTCATAATAAT
>JAKSRP010000028.1 GCA_024403555.1 Lachnospiraceae bacterium
CAATCGGTGGACTTATGAGATATACAAGAACAAATATGCTTGAAGTTCTCAATTCCGATTATATCAGAACTGCAAGAGCAAAGGGCGTTTCCGAAAAGGTTGTTATTAACAAGCATGCTTTCAGAAACACATTTATTCCTCTGGTAACAATGTTGGGCGGTACATTACCCAGTTTGTTCTCAGGAGCTCTGATTACGGAAACATTGTTCTCTATCCGCGGTATCGGATATGCTTCTTACCATTCAATGGTTCAGGCTGATATTCCTTTTACCATGTTCTATTTGTCTTTTATTTCCATCCTTACATTGCTTGGAAACTTGATTTCAGACCTTTTATACGCAGCTGTTGACCCGCGTGTAAGGTTGAGCTAAGGAGTTTTGTTATGGCACATTATGATTTAAACAAAGCTCTGAAAGCTGAAAAAACAAAAGGAAGAAGCATTTGACCAGACCTATGAAAGCTATGCGAAAGCACTTGATATATCGGTCAAAGAATATCGAAAAAACTATCTGCATTTATCAAAAGCAGATTTTGAAGCATTAAAAGAAGAATCCACTCTGAAAGAGACGAAAAAAGAGATGCTGGTGTATTTGCTGGCGGAACATGAGCGAATCAAAGGGGATTCCTACGAAGATACATTACAGAAATTAGAAGAAAAGTTATTAGACGAGATTGAAATAAAGGAAATTGAAGTACAATGAAGCAATTAGTATTAGCGGAAAAGCCATCCGTTGGCCGCGACATTGCCAGAGTATTAGGGTGCAAGAAACCGGTAAATGGTGGGCTTGAAGGCAAAGAATATATTGTAACCTGGGCGCTCGGGCATTTGGTAGAGCTTATGGAGCCGGAAGGCTATGATAAAAAATATCAGAACTGGAAAATGGAAGATCTTCCGATGATGCCGGAGAAGATGCGTGTGAAGGTTATTCCGAAAACTGCGAAGCAGTACCGTGCTGTGACCGCACTTATGAACCGAAAAGATGTAAATGTGATCATCATTGCGACCGATGCTGGTCGTGAAGGAGAATTGGTAGCGCGTTATATTTTATTGAAAAATCATAACAAAAAGCCGATTAAGCGACTTTGGATTTCTTCGGTTACGGATAAAGCGATTCGTGAAGGATTTAATAATTTAAAGGATGGTAGAGAATACAACCGCTTGTATGAGGCGGCTATGTCCCGTGCGGAAGCGGACTGGTTAGTTGGAATGAATGCGACGAGAGCACTTACCTGCAAGCACAATGCTCAGCTTTCAGCAGGTCGTGTGCAGACTCCGACGCTTTCCTTGATTGCAGCCCGTGAAGAGGAAATTCGTGCATTTAAGCCAAAGACTTATTATGGACTTGAGGCATGGCAGGGCGGCGTGAAATTCATCTGGTGCAATAAGAAGAATCAGACTACTGTTTTTCACAAAGAATTCATGGATGATGTGGAAAAGAAGGTTGCCGGAACACCGATTACCATCAAAAATGTGAATAAACAGAGCAAAAAATCCTACGCTCCTGCTTTATATGACTTAAATGAATTACAAAGGGATGCGAGTCAGCGATATCATTTTTCGCCGAAACAGACGTTAAATATTATGCAGCGTCTTTATGAACATCATAAAATATTAACTTACCCAAGAACAGATTCTCGTTATCTGACGGATGACATTGTGCCGACAATTCCAGAACGTCTTCGTTCCTGTGGGATTGGGCCTTACAAAAAGGTGGCAGCACAGCTTTTACGTGGCAAGATTAAGGCGAACAAATCTTTCGTTAATAATGCGAAGGTAAGTGACCACCATGCCATCATCCCTACCGAGCAGACGGTGCATTTGACCGATTTATCTAGTGATGAGCGTAAAATCTATGACCTTGTGGTGTGTAGATTTTTGGCGGTTTTACTTCCTGCGTATGAATACGAAGAAATGAAGGTTGTAGGGGAAGCAAATGGTGAAATCTTTAAGGCATCCTTTGATCGTCCAATTGCTCTTGGATGGAAGGAAGTGAATGCCCTCGGTAATACACTTTCTATAGAAGAAACAGGCAAGAAATTTCCACTTATGAAGGTGGGAGACTGTCTGGATGTGACTTATAAAAAGACGAGTGGTAAGACGAATCCGCCTGCTTATTATTCGGAAGCAAGCCTTCTTACTGCGATGGAGAAGAAGGGACTTGGAACGGTTGCAACCCGTGCCGATATTATTGATAAATTGTTCAATACGTTTTTACTTGAAAAGAAGGAGGAAGGGATCCGAACAACCGGAAAAGCAAAACAGCTTTTATCCCTAGTTCCAGAAGATCTTAAAAAGCCGGAACTGACTGCCGAGTGGGAGAAAAAGTTAACTCGTATTTCTGACGGCAAGCTGCCTCGTCGTGTGTTTATGAACGAGATTAAAGATTATACGGTGAGTCTGGTGGACGAAGTAAAGGGCTCGGAAGGAACCTTCCGCCATGACAACCTGACGAATAAGAAGTGTCCACAGTGTGGCAAGCGTCTTCTTCGTGTAAAAGGAAAGAAGAGTACGATGTTAGTTTGCCAGGACCGTGAGTGTGGTTATCGTGAAACGATTTCTGTTATGTCGA
Source organism: Lachnospiraceae bacterium (assembly GCA_024403555.1). GTDB lineage: Bacteria > Bacillota > Clostridia > Lachnospirales > Lachnospiraceae > Fimousia. The sequence continues at coordinate 2,571 of JAKSRP010000028.1, forward strand.
ATGCTCGCTGCCCACAGTGCCATAAGAAGATGGAGATGGTTGGCAAGGGCGAAGACAAGATGTTTACCTGCTCCTGCGGATACCGCGAAAAGCTTGCAAAATTCCAGGAACGTAAGGCAGCCGCCGGAGGCGGCGTCACAAAAAAAGACGTAAGAGCGTATATGAAAAAACAGCAGAAAGAAGCAAAAGAGCCGGTGAATACAGGATTTGCGGATTTGCTTAAAGATTTGAAACTTTAATAACTCTAGTATTAGCTACCAATGCTATCTATACAATAACGGACGCGCTCTCGCTCAGCGTAGAACGTAGCGGTACTAAATTCAAAAACTCTGCAAGGACAGTTGTATGCACATAAAGTGTGCACAACTGTCCTTGCAGAGTTTTTTTCATTAAGTGCCGACGTTCTACGATGGTCCGTATAATTGTATAGATAGCGTTGGTAGTTTATATTAGAGTTTTAAGTGAAGGCGGCGGCACATCCCTTCGCACCGCCGGCAAATTAAGTGCCCTCCCCAACAAACTCCTAGCCTTCCATCAACCGTGTGTTGCCAGATAATAGTTGTAGGAGTGCCTTTCACAGACCATTGAAGGACGTCGGCACTTAGCAAAAAAAGAAACAAGGATGACGAGGTTGTGTTTACACAAACAACGCCATCCTTGTTTCTTTTTGCGCTTAGTACCGCTACGTCCTGATTGAGCGAAAGCGTGTCTGGAAAGACACTCCTACAACTATGTTATCTGGCAACACACAGTTGAATTTTCAACCATTATAGTATATCCTATAAGTTAGTAAACTATTTTTAGGAGGGCTTCTAGATGAGCAAAGTATGGAAATTCCATAATGATGTGGATACAGATCAGATCATTGCTTCCCAGTATCTCTTACTTCCAGATATTGAAGCGATGAAGGGATATACATTTGAATCTTTAGATCCTGATTTTGCAAAGAAAGCAAACCCAGGAGATATTATCGTAGCAGCAGAAAACTTTGGCTGTGGTTCTTCCCGTGAACAGGCACCAAGCGTATTAAAAGCATTAGGAATCAAAGCTGTTATTGCAAAATCATTTGCACGAATCTTTTATCGTAATGCAATCAACGTAGGATTACTTGTAATCGTTGTAAAAGATTTATATGACGGTGTTGAACAGGACGACGAAATCGAATTAGATACAGTAGCAGGCGTGATTCATGCAGGAGACAAAGACTATGCATGTACAAAACTTCCTGACATGATGCAGCAGATCTTAGATCAGGGCGGCCTGATCAATTCATTAAACGCTGAGGAGGAATAGGCTATGGGAATGACAATTGGTGAAAAGATTATTGCCAGAGCTGCAGGCGTAGAAAGCGTTAAAGCAGGCGATATCCAGACAGTAACACTTGACCGTCTCATGTCTAATGACGGAACAACACATCTTACTGTTGATATGTATAACAACAAATTAAAAAATCCAAGAATTGCAGATAAAGACAAAATCGTATTTATCATGGACCACAACGTGCCAGCAGAAAATCCAAAAACTGCAGAAGCACACAAAAAGATGCGTAACTTCGCAAAAGAACACGGCATCGTATTATACGAAGGCCAGGGCGTATGTCATCAGATCATGTTAGAAGACTGGGTATGTCCAGGTGAAATCATTTTCGGGGCAGACTCTCACACATGTTCTTACGGTGCACTCGGCGCATTTGGTACAGGCGTTGGCTGTACAGACCTTTTATATGCCATCGTAACCGGTAAATCCTGGGTATTAGTTCCTGAAACAATCCGTTTCAATTTACATGGCAAGTTAAGAGAAGGCGTTTATCCACGTGACTTAATCCTTACTATCATCGGTGATATCGGGGCAAATGGTGCCAACTACAAGGTAATGGAATTTGCAGGCGATGGTGCTCATAACTTAAGTATCAATGACCGTATGGTACTTTGTAACCTTTGCGTAGAAGCAGGTGCAAAATCCGGTATCGTAGAACCAGATGAAAAAGTTGTAGAATACTGTGCAGAACACGGAAGAGAAGCAAAAGCAGACCAGATGTTTGTCAGCGACGACGACGCAACATTTGCTGCTGTATATGAATATGACTTAAGCAAAATCGAACCAGTGGTAGCTCGTCCAGACTTCGTTGACGACGTAATTCCACTTTCCGAATGTCCAAAAGTAAAAATCGACCAGGCATTCTTAGGATCCTGTAACAATGGCCGTATCGACGATCTCCGTGTTGCAGCAAATATCTTAAAAGGCAAGAAGGTATCCGATGAAGTACGTTTTATCGTGGCACCAGCTTCTAATGCCGTTTATTTAGAAGCTTTAGAAGAAGGAATCATGGATACTTTAATGGAAGCAGGCGCTCAGATCATGAATGCGAACTGTTCCGTATGCTGGGGCTCTTGCCAGGGCGTTATCGGTGAAAATGAAGTGCTCATTTCCACAGGTACACGTAACTTCAAAGGCCGTGCAGGTCATCCAAGCTCTAAAGTATACTTAGGTTCCGCAGAAACAGTAACAAAAGCAGCAATCACAGGCTATATCAACGGATAGGAAAGGAGAAGAAGATGGCAACATTTACTGGAAAAGTATGGGTACTTGGCGATGACATCGATACAGACATCATCATCCCAACAGAATATTTAGCATTACCAACCGTAGAAGACATGAAACCATACGGATTTTCTCCGCTCCGTCCAGAACTTGCAGGACAGATTGAAGAAGGCGATATCATCGTAGCTGGCAAGAACTTCGGATGTGGTTCTTCCCGTGAACAGGCTCCAGAAATCATCAAAGCCTTAAAAGTAAGCTGCGTAATCGCAAAATCCTACGCAAGAATCTTCTTTAGAAACTCCATCAACAATGGTCTTTTATTAATCGAAAACGACCAGATTCAGGATGCAGTAAAAGAAGGCGATACATTAACCGTAACCTTAGGCGAAACCATCGAACATGATGGCACAACCTACCCAATCCACTCCTTACCAGACAACTTAATGGATATCATTAATGCAGGTGGATTAGTAAAAGCTATGCAAAAACGCAACGGCATTATCAAATAGGAGGAATGGATCATGGGAAATACATTAATTGAAAAAATTATTATGAAGAATACTGGAGCAGCGAACGTTACTCCAGGTGAAATCGTAACCGTTAACGTTGACCGCGTTATGATTCATGACATTTTCATCCCATTTGTGGCAGATAAATTTAAAGAAATGGGATTTACAAAGATCTGGGATCCGGAAAAGGTTGTTTTAATCTATGACCACTTAGTTCCAACAAGTGCAGTTGAAGACATCCGCCATTTCAAAATTGGTGATCAGTTCGTAAAAGACTATGGCTTAACTAATGTTCACAGAAGTGACGGGGTTTGCCATCAGTTAATGCCTGAACAGGGCTATGCAAAACCAGGTAACATCGTATTTGGTACAGACTCCCACACAACTACTTACGGTGGCGTAAGCTGTTTCTCTTCTGGTGTAGGTTACACAGAAATGGCTTCCATCTTAGGTACAGGAGAAATGTGGATTCGAGTTCCAGAAACCATCAAAGTAATTGTTAACGGTGACCTTCCGGCAAATGTTACCTCCAAGGACGTTATTTTACGTTTAATCGGCGACTTACGTGCAGACGGTGCAACTTATAAGTGCATTGAATTCCACGGCGATACATTTGATAAAATGAGCATCTCTTCCCGTCTTACAATGTCTAATATGTCCATCGAAGCAGGCGCTAAAGCAGCAATCTTTGCAGCAGATGCAAAAACTGCAGAGTACTCCAAAGTAGCATTAGAAGACATCGACTGGATCTATGGCGACGATGATGCATCTTACTGTCAGGTGCTTGAATACAACGCAGCAGACCTCGTTCCAGTAACTGCTTGCCCATCTCAGGTTGATAAGATCAAAGATGTAGCAGAAGTAGCTGGCACAAAGGTTGATCAGGTATTCATCGGTTCCTGTACAAATGGCCGTCTCGAAGACTTAGCAGTAGCAGCTAAGATTTTAGAAGGCAAGAAAGTGGCTCCATTTGTAAAATTAATCGTAACACCAGCATCTCGTGAAGTATATCTTGCAGCAAGCAAGGCAGGTTACTTAAGCACACTCATCAAAGCAGGCGCAATCCTTACACAGCCTGGATGTGGTTTATGCTGTGGCCGTGCATGCGGTATCCTTTCTGATAACGAAGTAGTTATGGCAACAAATAACCGTAACTTCTTAGGACGTATGGGTACAAGTAAGGTTCAGATCTATCTTGGATCCCCAGCAACAGCAGCTGCAACCGCAGTAGCAGGCGTAATTACAGTGCCGGAAATGTAATTACAAAATTAGAAATAGACAAAATAATAATCCCCGCGAATTTCTTCGCGGGGATTTCTTTATGCTAGAACATAATATTCTATAACTTATTCATATCTTTTGCACTTACAGCTGCTTCGTAGCATGCGTCAAGATCTGCACCGCCAACAGCTGCGATTGTAGCTGCAATTGCGCCTTCTACGATTGGGCAGTCTACCATCTTAACATCATCGTAGCAAAGCATCTCAAGAACCATCTCAGTGGTCATAACAGCACTTCCCATATCCATAAGGATTAAAGTACCATCTTCGCCATGAACGGATTCTACAGCTTCCATGATCTTTTCAAAGCTTGTGCCATATACACCAGGTTCTAAGCCGCCAGCGGCTGCAATCGGACATCCGTCAGCCATGATTTTTGTGACATCAACAACGCCTTCCGCAAGCTTTTCACTGTGGGAGACGATTACTATACCTACCATATGAGTGTGCCTCCTAAACAGAAGCTGCAATTACTTCTAACATATTTGTGAAAGAAGTAGCGCCAGGGTCCTGATGACCAATGCTTCGTTCGCCAACGTAGCTTGCACGTCCCTTTGTAGCAATAATAGTTTTTGTATATTCTACACCTTCTAATGCAGCGCCAACGCCGATATCAAGTGTTGTTTTCGCATCCATACCAGATTCTACCGCTGCTTTCATAGCATCGTAAGCAGGAATCATAGCATCTAACATAGTTTTTTCGCCTTTTGTTGCTTTACCTCGCATCTTAACGCCTTCGATTGCAACACCTAAGGTTTCAACAAAGCCAGCTAAATCGATTTCTTCTTTGCCAGCATTTGCCATACCAGCTTTCATAAAAGCGGTTCCGTATAAAGGACCAGCAGATCCACCTACGGTAGAAACGAGAGTCATACCAACTGTCTTTAAAATAGTTCCGATATCCTTGCCTTCTACAGCTGGAATCTTTGTTTCAAAAGCTTTAAATCCACGAGCCATATTGATACCGTGGTCGCCATCACCGATGACATTATCAAGTTGGGTTAAAAATTGTTTTTCTTCGTCGATTTTAGCACTGATTGCTAAAATTACTTCAAGTACTTTGCTGCTGTTCATAAGACAAGCCTCCATTGTGTTCGTATTTTTATAAGGGGACATTTTGTAAATGTCCCCTTCATATTATAGTTTATTCTCGAGAAAGAATCTATTCTTTGTGATTATTCTTTGAATGCTGGAGTATCAGCTTCTGCATCGAGACATTCTTTTAACTGATCATCTAATTTTAATAAGGAGATAGAGAAACCTTCCTGTTCAAGAGATGTCATGTAGTTACCTACATATGTCTTGTAAACTTTGATGCCTTTTTCTGCTAATACGTCTGCAACACGGTTGTTAACGATGAAGAGTTCCATAAGAGGAGTTCCACCGGAACCGTTGATCATAACTGCAACTTCGCTTCCTGCGTAGTCGATGTCAGCTAAGATCTTGTCAAGTAACTGGTCAACGATAGCATCAGCTTCTGTAAGTTTTGCTGTTGCAACACCAGGTTCACCATGGATACCGATACCAACTTCCATTTCATCTTCTGCAAGAACGAAACCAGGTTCGCCAGCTGCAGGAACCATACTTGGGTTGATTGCAACGCCCATTGTACGAACGTTATCGATAACTTTTTCAGCAACTGCTTTTACTTCTTCAAGTTCAGCACCTGTTTCAGCCATAGCACCAGCACACTTGTGAACAAAGATAGTACCAGCAACACCACGACGACCAACTGTATATAAAGATCCGTCTACAGCTACGTCATCATTAGTTACAACCTGAGCTACCTTGATTCCTTCCATTTCAGCCATTTCGCCAGCCATTTCGAAGTTCATTACGTCGCCAGTGTAGTTTTTCACGATCATTAATACACCTTTGTCAGTAGCAATTTCTTTGATTGCTTCGTAGATTGGTTCTGGAGTAGGAGATGTGTAAACAGCACCTGCAACAGCTGCGTCTAACATACCTTTTCCAACATATCCGCCATGAGCTGGTTCATGTCCAGAACCACCACCGGAGATTAACGCTACTTTACCAACTTTCTTTTCTGTACGTACAACAACGTGATCCTGACATAAATCGTTGTCGATTGGTAATTCTGTAACGTACTGTGGATATGCTTTGCACATACCTTTGATCATATCATTTTCTACACGGTCAACTGCATTAATAATTTTCTTCATAAAAATACCTCCCAAAATTATGAATATTATATAGCGTATGCTTTAAAATTATTGTACTCCAATTAGTTATTTATGACAAGAAAATATGCGATAATGACAAAAATTCGTGCAAATCCACTAAAATATTAAGAGCGAAGTGCATATTATAAAAGTAAACAAAAAAACACCCGCATGAAATTGCTTCATACGGGTGTTTCGTTCTTTATGATATCTAGTTTTAAAAATGATCAGATTTTAAATCAGATATGAATTATGCTAATGCAGCTGTAATGATAGCCATGGAGTAGATTTCAATCGCGTTACATCCACGGGATAAGTCATTGATTGGTGCATTAAGACCTAAAAGGATTGGGCCGTAAGCGCTGAACTGACCAAGACGCTGAGCGATTTTGTAACCGATGTTACCAGCGTTGATATCTGGGAAGATGAATACATTTGCATGACCTGCTACTGGATCATTTGGACATTTTGTTCTCGCTACTTTTGGAGATACAGCAGCGTCGAACTGTAATTCGCCGGAAATGTCGATGCCAGGTGCAGCAGCTTTTGCACGCATAGCTGCGTTACGCATTTTATCAACTGTTGGGCCTGCGCCAGATCCTAAAGAGGAGTAGCTAAGGTAAGCAACTTTAGGGTCGATACCGAAAAGTGTAGCACATTTTGCGGATTCAATACCGATTTCTACTAAATCGTCTTCAGATGGGTCGATGTTGATTGCACAGTCACCCATTGCTAATACTTCGTTTTCACCGGAAGCGGATGGACGAACTAAGATGAAGCAGGAAGATACGATCTTGTTCTGTGGTTTTGTTTTGATGATCTGAAGAGCTGGACGAACTGTGTCAGCTGTAGAGTATGTAGCACCACCAAGTAATGCATCAGCAACACCCATTTTTACTAACATTGTACCGAAGTAGTTAGCGCCTCTTAAGATTGATGTAGCTTTTTCTGGTGTCATACCTTTAGATTTACGAATTTCGCAGAACATTTCTACCATTTCGTCAAATCTGTCGTAGTTGTCTGGATCAATGATTTCAGCACCACGAATGTTGTAACCAGCCTGTTCAGCGGATTCAAAAATTTCTTCTGGTTTACCAATTAAGATTGGGTGTAAGAAGTAGGATGCTAATAAACGGGATGCTGCTTCTAAGATACGTGGGTCAGCACCTTCTGTGAATACGATCTTTTTAGGGTTTTTCTTTAAGATGTCGATCATATGTCCAAATCCGTAATCCATTATATAGTTACCTCCTGTTAAAAAAATATGTTTTCATTTGTTTACATGTTTTGTTCCCATGTTTCTTGCTTATTCTATTAAAACTCTAAAATTGATAAATAGCAATACCAGTAAATGTATTTATTTTTGTAATATTTGACAAGAATTTGACAACTGTTCCTATGGGAAATAGGCAATTTATCAATAATATCTATCGTTAGTTTGCCAAATGTTTCTGCATGCATTGAAAATATGTTCATTTGTGGGGGATGAAGGCTGTATTTGTGAAAACGATTGTCATGATACAAATGGAAAAATTCTCTAGAGTTTGCTACCCTGTGAAAACCTTAACATGATTGTTGAAATTGTACTAAAAAAAATACAATTTGCTTTTGGAATAACTTAAAGTAATTCGTGCTTTTTCGAAAGGATTGACGCTAATAAAACTAAAGATAGAAATTAATTGACGAAAATTAGCAGAATGAAGTAAAATTATATAGTTGTAATAAGTTAATTAGGAGAAGGATATGGATCCATATAAAGTACTTGGTGTTCCCCGCGGAGCAACCGATGAAGAGATAAAAAAAGCATATCGAAAACTTTCCAGAATATATCATCCGGATGCGAATGTGAATAATCCGAATAAGGATCAGGCAGAAGAGAAGTTTAAAGAAATTCAGGCAGCTTACCAGATGCTCATGAATAAAGGAAGCTCAGGTAGTGCTTATGGTTCAGGGAATACATCCGGTCAGTGGAATTATGGTCAGTCTGGTAATAATACTTATATGCAGCAGGCAATTATGTATATCCGATTAGGACAGTATCATGTGGCACTTCAGGTTCTGAATGAAGTTGGCGATGCTTATCGTAATGCACAGTGGTATTATCTGTCTGCGGTAGCCAATGCATATTCTGGAAATCAGGCGACAGCCATGAATCATATCAAGACAGCCATGGATAAAGAGCCGAATAACCCGGCATATATCCAGTTTTATCAGCAGCTTTCTAGTTCATCCGGAGCTTATATGAATCGCGGAAGGATGTATGGAAGCCCGCTTAATAATATGAATAGCTATTGCTGCACGGTTTGTGCCATGAATTTATGCTGTAATGCACTTTGTGGCCCATGCGGTGGAGTGTATTGTTGCTAAGAATAATTGTTAGAATAAAAAATGGCCTGCAGGCAAATGCCTGCGGGCCATAACTTTTTTAATACGCTTTTACTTTCGTCCAAAGCTTACTGTAAATCTTTCTTGTTTTATTTGTCTGGTATCTGAATACTTCATCCTTATCAAAATGAATTCTTGGAACAAAAGCCTTGATTCCTTTGTAATCGTCATCGCGAATCATCTCAAAGGCTGGTTTTACAGCACTGCTGTAGCCGATGTACTGAGTGTTAAGATAAGCATTGTCTGGATCACACATGAAATTCATAAATTCCATTGCAAGCTCCTGATTCTTGCAGTCTTTTGTCATAACCATACAGTCTGTCCAAAGGTTTGTTCCCTGTTCTGGTTCAAAGAAATCCATGTCATCATTTTCGCTGATGATCAACGCACCGTCGCCAGAATAAACAACAGCCAAAGATTTATTGCCAGAAATCATATTATCAATAACATCATCCGTAACATAAACAGGATCCATCGTATCACGCTGTTTTACAAGCCATTTATAAGCCTTTTTGATTTCTTTTTCTTTGATCGTATTCATAGAGTAACCAAGCGCCTTACATGCAATCATGAAAGAATCTCGTTCAGAATCATACATGTAGATATTGCCTGCATACTTTGTGTTTCGAAGAAGTTCCCAGCCATCCGCTAAATCTTCCTTGTCGATGACCTTCTTATTATAGAGAATACCAACACTTCCATAGTAATATGGTACACAGTATTTATCCTCCGGATCATAATCCTGTCCGAGCAAATGTTCCTGCAGATATTTTTTATTCGGAATCTGTTCCCAGTCAATCTCAGCAAGATAATCTTCTTTGATCAGTCGTTCGATCATGTAATCAGAAGGAACGAGAATATCGTAGGTTTCACCGCTTCGAATCTTTGTATACATAGATTCATTCGAGTCAAATGTTTCGTAGATGATTTCACATCCATACGCTTTTTCAAACTCTGTAAGCAAGGATTTGTCAATATATTCGCCTGCGTTAAAAATGCGAAGCTTTTTCTTTTCATCTTCTTTTTTTGTACATCCAGTTAAGACAAGGGAAAAAGCCATTGTCAGAATCAGGACGATACTAATTATTTTCTTCATAAGCCAACTGTTCCTTTCTTCGTTTCCCGATTAAGTAAGGAATTACTTTAACTATAAACATTGTAACAAAAATAACCAAAATTACAATGGTAGATAGAGCATTTATTGTAGGATTTGTACGTTTTGTCATGTTATATACGATGATTGAGATGTTTGAAACACCATTTCCGGTAACGAAATAGGAAATAACGAAATCATCAAATGACATGGTAAACGCAAGCAGTGCACCGGCAAAAATTCCTTCACGAAGCATAGGAAGGATGACCTTGTAAAGTGCCATAAATGGTGAAGCACCTAAATCCATAGCTGCATCTGCTAAGTTCGGGTCTAAGGTTTTTACCTTCGGATAGACACTCGTAATAACATATGGAATACAGAAGGTAATGTGTGCCATCAGCATTGTGTAATATCCCTTAGGAATACGAAGGGATGAGAACAGAATTAAAAAACCAATGGCAGTTACAATATCCGGATTCATCATCGGAATATTGTTGACATTAAGAAGCATCTCACGAACAAGCTTGCGGCATTTTGAAAGACCGATAGCTGTCAAGGTTCCAATAATAGTAGAAATAATGGTCGCTAAAATCGCGATGGAGATTGATACATAAACAGCCTGCATAATCTCGGTGTCCTTGATCAGATTTCCGTACCAGCGAAGGGAAAATCCGGAAAAATGAGTCAGAGACTTGGAACTGTTAAATGAGAAAAACATCGTTACAACAATTGGCAGATAGAAGAATGCAAAAATCACGCCAATATATAAACCGTAAAAAAGTTTTGATTTCTGAAATTTTTTCATGGCAGCCTCCTTAAACAGTTCCATCCGGGTCGATTCTCTTTAAGAAAGAAATCGCAGCCAGGATAACGATTGCAAGAATTAAAGAAACTGCAGCACCAAAGTTCCAGTTACCAACGGAGATAAACTGATTTTCAATTAAGTTTCCAAGTAACGTAAACTGTCCGCCGCCGAGCATTTTCGGAATAACGAAAGCGGAAATTGCCATTAAGAATGTGATGATGACACCATTTAACACGCCAGGAATACTGTATTTGAAAATAACTCTCGTAAAGGCCTGTACCTTGTTAGCTCCTAAGTCGTATGCCGCTTCTAATAAGGAAGGATCCATCTTGCTAAGAGAAGTATGAATCGGAAGAATCATAAACGGTAAGAAGTTACATACAAGACCGATATTTACTGCAATACCCGTATACATGATGGAAACCGGGCCGATTCCTAACATCTTTAAGAAGGAATTTAGAAGTCCGTTATCGGATAAAATGCCAATCCATGCATAGGTACGAAGAAGCAGGTTGATCCACATCGGAATCGTGGTAATTAAAATCAATGTGCCCTGAACTCGTTCATCAAATTTGGTGATGAAGAATGCCATCGGATAACCAATGAAAAGACAGAGCAAAGTAGTCAGAATACCTGTGGAGAAGGAACGGGTAAATACGGTGAAGTAAAGAGAATCTGTCATCTCAGCAAAACTGTCAAGCGAAAAGCCCGCATCAGTAAGAGAGAGTCCCCCATCCGTAAAGGCATAGACCATAATCATGATAAATGGAATAATGATAAATCCGAATGCCCAGAGAACATAAGGAGAAATCATGGAACGATAATGTTTCACGGATTATACCTCCTTCATCTTGTGCATAACATGAATATTACTTGGAATCACAGAGATACCAAGTTCTGTGCCGATTTCATGATATTCGGTTGTCTGTGCTTTATAATCTCGATGTTCACCCTTTAAGATGATTTCGTAGTGAACACCCTTAAATGTAATATCCGTAACCGTTGCAGTGATTTTTCCAAACTGAGGTGGTGTAAGCACTAAATCTTCGGGACGAAGTACCACTTCAACCTCTTCATTTGGTGCAAATCCGCTGTCTACGCATTCAAAGTCCACCCCGTCAAATGCTACTAACATATCTTTTTTCATGATTGCAGGGATGATGTTTGATTCGCCGATAAATTCTGCTACAAAACGGTTTTTTGGTTCATTATAAATATCGATTGGAGTACCAATCTGCTGAATATTACCATGGTTCATTACAACAACGGTATCAGACATGGAAAGTGCTTCTTCCTGATCGTGCGTTACGAAGATGAAAGTAATTCCGACTTTTTTCTGGATTTTCTTAAGTTCCATCTGCATTTCCTTACGAAGCTTCGCATCAAGAGCAGAAAGCGGTTCGTCTAATAATAAAACTTTTGGTTCATTGACCAAAGCACGGGCAATGGCAACTCGCTGCTGCTGACCACCGGATAACTGGTCGATCTTACGCTTTTCAAAGCCTTCAAGTCCAACTAATTTCAGCATTTCAAGAACGCGTTTCTTCGTTTCAGCTTTGCTTACTTTTTTGATATTTAAGCCAAATGCCACATTGTCAAATACGTTCATAAATGGAAATAAGGCATATTTCTGAAATACGGTGTTAACCTCTCTTTTATATGGAGGAAGTTTGGCGATGTCCTTGCCATCAAAAATGACTTCCCCGGAATCCGCTTCTTCAAAACCACCGATGATTCGAAGAATGGTTGTTTTTCCACAGCCGGATGGACCAAGGAGGGTTAAGAATTCATTCGGTCTGATGTAGAGCTGAATGTTGTGAAGAACCTCCTGCTGGTCAAATGATTTTGTAATGTTTTTTAATTCAATCAGTTTGTTTTTCATATCATGTACTCCAATAAAATTTATTTAAAAACTAGGTGGTGAACTTACCCAGATAATGACTGCTCCATTCTTTGAAGATAAAAAATGTGTTTTATCCGCAGTATAATAGAAGGATTCCCCTTTTTTCGCCACATATTTCTGCTTACCAAGTGTGATGGTTACAGAACCGGAGATGACATAACCAAATTCCTGTCCGTCGTGAGGATTGTCAGGCATGGTAGAACCACCAGGTCCTAATGTCAGACGGATTGGCTCCATCTCGTTTTTCTGAGCATTTGGGATGATCCATTCATATTTGTTATGGTATTCTTCATCGATCTTTTCGAAATATTCCGGGTCGTGAAAGACAATCTGTTCCGGTTCATCCTCGCTGAAGAATTCATTCAAGTTTGTTCCTAAAGCCTGCAAAATATCGACTAACGTAGCAATCGAAGGAGAAGTAAGATCACGTTCTACCTGTGAGATAAATCCCTTCGTAAGCTCCGAACGATCTGCAAGCTCGCTCTGCGTTAGTCCATTGACCATTCGAAGCTGTTTGATTTTTGATCCAATTTTCATGTGTTTTATCCTTGTAAACTTATGATTTACTATTATTAAAAGTTTTAAAATAATATATTTTGAGTTTAGCAAAACTAAACTCGCAACAGAAATAATTATATATTATATTGAACAGATGTCAATATAATAAGTTTATAAAAATAGAAGAAAATAATGGATTACCTTTTATTTATTATGGATATTATGTAAATGGTTAT